>JBJEJF010000065.1:0-24401 GCA_051877775.1 Wujia sp. | reverse complement strand
TCACATAATACCAATTATACGTCTATTGTGTCATTCTAACGTTAGATTCAAACATCTTATTATAACCTAACCACTCCGCCTTATCCTGATTAGCATTTATGATCTCTGTAAACGTCTGGAGCTTCGCATCCATATTATCCGCATGCGCCAGTGCTAACGCCTCGATAAGAGCCGGTTTCTTCGGTGAGCCGTATTCCAGTTCCCCGTGATGTGCCAGAATACAGTGTTTCAACTCATTTGCAAGGGTAATCGGAAATCCTTCTATCGTTCCGATACGCTCTGATACCATCATCGTTCCCATCACAATATGTCCTACCAGCTGCCCCTCATCCGTATAGTCATTCTCCGGAAAACATGACAGTTCCTCCGTCTTGCCGATATCATGGAATATCGCTGCAGTTACCAGAAGATCATGGTTGATCACAGGGTAATGAGATGCAATAAATTCACATATCTGTGCAACCGACAGTGTATGTTCCAGCAGACCGCCGATAAATCCGTGATGGATAGATTTTGCCGCCGAATGTTTTTTGAACTTATCCGCAAATGCTTTATCGTTGACAAAAAAGCTCTCCAGCAGATTTCTGAGATATTCATTCTCTATGCCGCCAATGATATCTGTCAGCTGGCGGTACATTTCCTCGATATTTTTTCCGGAACATGGCATATAATCCGTCGGATCGTATTCGCCTTCATCCGCAACACGGACCCGCTTGACATTCAGCTGCAGGGAGCCATTGAAGCTGGTCACCTGGGCGTCCACACGAATATAGTTCATAGGTTCAAAATGTGCAATCGCATTGTTAAGTTCCCACACCTTGGCATCGATTGTTCCTGTCCTGTCCTGAAGCTGCATGGAATAATAACTTTTTCCAGCCTTGGTCTTTGCTACGATCTTATTTTTACAGAGGTATACCTCTGAGATCATCTCCCCATCTCTGAGCTCGTTTATATAATTCATGATTTTTTCCTTTCTATTGTTGACCGCATTTCTGCCATTTTATTCTATATTCTTTACAAAAAATACACTTATCCAAAAGATAACACTAACCACCTTTATCCGCAAGTATTTTCATATTTTTTCTTTATCTTTATAAGGAAATGTTTTATTATATATATAAGTATGCGCAAATAAAGGACAAAAAAGGAAAACCATATGAATAAACGTAGTTTAAGAATTCTGGAATACAATAAAATATTGTCACTACTGACTGAATATGCGGCCTCTGATATGGCCAAACGCCGCTGCGACAGGATGAAGCCACAGCGCGATCTTGCCACGATCAACCAGCTTCAGGAGGAGACCAGAGATGCCCTCCAGCGACTCTACAAACAGGGCAACGTGTCGTTTACCGGTCTGACAGATATCGGTGCCTCTATCAAAAGGCTTGAGATACATGGTGCGCTGACTGCCCGGGAGCTCTTAGATCTGGCTGCCCTGCTGTCTGCTGCCCAAAATGTTAAGCAGTACGGAGAAAATGAGGAGGGCGAAACGCCTTATGACTCGCTGACAGAACGCTTCAATCAACTCGTTCCCCTTGAACATATTTCGTCAGAGATCAGACGATGTATCCTCGCTGAGGATGAGATCGCGGATGATGCGTCCTCCACGTTGAGATCCATACGGCGCAACATCAAGCTTGCCAATGACAAGATCCACCAGCAGCTGTCTAAGATGCTTAAGAGCGATGAGGCAAGGGATATGTTGCAGGACAGCCTGATCACCATGCGAAACGGACGTTACTGTGTCCCTGTCAAGCAGGAGTACCGTTCCCGTTTTCCGGGTATGATCCACGATCAGTCAGGTTCCGGATCCACCCTGTTCATCGAACCTATGTCCGTCGTCAACCTGAATAATGAGATCAAAGAGCTTGCCAACGAAGAGCTCATGGAGATAGAAAAAATACTGGAAGGCTTAAGCGAGCTTGCCGCAGGCGCAGTAGAGGATATTGCTTACGATATGGAGCTGCTGACAGATCTGGATTTTATATTTGCCAGAGCCAAGTTCGCCCGTTCATACAACGGAAGCCAGCCTGTATTTAACACAGAAGGTATCATAGATATTCGCGGCGGCAGACATCCTCTGCTTGAAAAGCACACAGTTGTCCCGGTAGATATCCGTCTCGGAGAGGACTATAACCTTCTGATCGTAACAGGACCTAACACAGGCGGCAAGACGGTTTCCTTAAAGACGCTTGGACTGTTCACCCTGATGGGGCAGGCAGGACTTCATATCCCTGCCTTTGATGGTTCTAAGCTGGCTGTCTTTGATGATGTTTTTGCCGATATCGGAGATGAGCAGAGCATCGAACAGAGCCTGTCCACCTTCTCTTCGCACATGAGTAATATCGTATATATCGTAAATCATGCCGGACCTAATACCCTGTGTCTCTTCGACGAGCTCGGAGGCGGTACAGACCCGACAGAAGGTGCCGCACTTGCCATCGCCATCCTGAATCATCTGAAGAATATGGGTGCACGGTGCATGGCAACCACACATTACAGTGAGCTTAAGACATATGCCCTGTCCACAGACGGCGTCGAAAATGCCTCCTGCGAATTCGATGTGGCATCTCTGAAGCCAACCTACAAGCTTATGATAGGAGTCCCGGGCAAATCAAATGCATTTGCCATATCGAGCAAGCTGGGACTTCCTGATTATATTATCTCTGCAGCCAGAGAGCAGCTTGACAGTGATGCTGTCGATATGGAGACGCTGATTGCAGACCTCGAGCAGAGCAAGCGCTCCATCGAGGAAGATGAACTTCTGATCAGCCAATATAAGGCAGAAGCAGAGGAATTAAAAAAGGATCTTCAGGCCAGGGAAGAGGAACTGCGCACCAGGAAAGCCGAGATCCTGCGCAAAGCCAGAGAAGAGGCCCGCAACATTGTAGAAGAAGCCAAGGATGTGGCAGACAAAACGATCCGCGATTACAATAAATGGCGCAGCAATCCGGGCAAAGCTGATATGCGTGCCATGGAGGAAAAGAGAGGTAAGCTGCGCGACAAACTAAAAGGTTACGAACAGGCCGGTGCCGGTCAGACGACGACACGAACCTCCAATCACAAGGCAAAGGATTTTCATATCGGAGATCCAGTGGAGGTCATCAGTATGAATGCAAGGGGTACGATCACCGTCCTGCCCGACAGTAAGGGAATTGCCACCGTGCAGATGGGCATCCTCTCCTCCAGACTTCCGATCAGCGACCTTATTATTCTGCAGGATAAGGGATTTGTAACCGAAGCAGAAAAGAGCCGCACCAAAAGTCACAGCATAACAAGTAAAGCCATGACGATCTCACCTGAACTGAATGTCATGGGGCAGACCGTCGATGAAGCGATCCAGTCTATCGACAAATATCTCGATGATGCAGTCCTGTCCCATATGAGCAAGGTCACAATCATTCATGGAAAAGGTACCGGCGCTCTGCGCAAGGGTATCCACCAGTACCTGAAAAAACATCCTCTGGTCAAATCATTCCGTGCCGGTGAGTATGGAGAAGGCGAATATGGTGTCACGATCGTTGAACTATAAATAATATTATTTTAAAGAAAGGAATCTGTATGGAAAAACAGAGAATTTTAATTGTTGATGATGATGAAAATATTGCAGAGCTGATATCCCTTTATCTTATCAAGGAATGCTTTTCGACTGAGATAGCATACAACGGACAGGATGCGCTGAAGCTGGTTTCCACTTATAACCCTCACCTCATTCTGCTGGATATCATGCTCCCGGATATCGATGGCTACGAGGTCTGCACTGAGATACGCAAGACCCGCCAGATTCCGATCATCATGCTGTCCGCCAAGGGAGAGGTCTTCGATAAGGTACTCGGACTTAAGCTGGGTGCAGATGATTATATGATCAAACCATTTGACTCCAACGAACTTGTTGCCCGTGTCAAAGCTGTTCTACGCCGGACCGCAATGCTGCCGGAGCAGACCAATGTCGCACTTCAGACAGATTATCAGGGTGATTATGTGGAATATGACAATCTCCTTGTCAATATGACCAACTATATGGTCATATTTGAAGGGAAACAGATCGAGATGCCTCCAAAGGAGCTTGAACTGCTCTACTTCCTGGCCAGCAAACCGAACCAGGTATTTACCAGAGATCAGCTTCTCGACCAGCTCTGGGGTTATGAATATATCGGTGATTCCCGAACTGTCGATGTCCATATCAAGAGACTGCGTGAGAAGCTCAACGATAACCACAACTGGTCTATCTCCACTGTATGGGGAAAAGGCTACAAATTCGAGATCCGTTAAACGCTGCTCTGACATATGATTGATTGAGGTGCTATTATGAAACATTCTATTTTTGATAAAATATTTTTAGGTTTCCTGTTCCTGTCCCTAGGCGTTTTTTTTCTGACAGTATTCTACGCAACCTATGCAACCAGAAAAACGCTGATCGATGAACGCATCGAAGTACTAACTAACGAGACTTTTCTGATTGCTGACCAGACCATAACCGGTTACGTTCAGGGATTATACAGCCAGGAATATCTGCAGAACAGCCTGAACTTCTACAGCCAGACGCTGAATGCCAGCATCTGGATCTTCGACAAGAACGGTTTTCCTGTCGCATACTCTGTGGCTGAAACGCATCCGGAATGTCCCAAAAATATATATCTTACCAATCCTGATTTCGACCTGACGACAGCCCAGACCTTCACAGGTAATTTCTATGGTATGTTCTCGGACGATGTCATCTCTGTAGGCATCCCGATCCTCACCAGCGGGCATCCAAACGGCATGGTACTACTTCATTCCACGATATCACAGCTGCACAGTGTACAGAAGAATATCGTTCAGGTGATTTATGTGCCTTTCCTGATCATGATTATCATCTCGTTTTTCCTGCTTGGAATCATATCCGGTAAGATCATCCGCCCGATCCGCAAGATCAATGCGGTAGCGGAGGAATACTCAACCGGTAACTTTGAGACCAAACTCGATATTCACTCCAATGATGAGATCGGACAGCTGGCATCTACATTGGAATATATGGCTTCCGAATTGTCAAAACTGGATGAATACCGCCGGTCCTTCATATCCAATATATCTCATGATTTCCGTTCTCCGCTTACCTCTATCAAGGGATACATAGAGGCGATCTTAGACGGCACGATTCCACCTGAAAAACAGGACAAATATCTTGGCATTGTCCTGAATGAGACCAAACGACTGACTAAGCTCACCTCAAGTCTGCTTGAATTAAACGAATTTGATTCTTATGGTATCTGGCTGATGCGCAAGGAATTCGATGTTATTGATCTCGTCAAGAGTGCCATGAATACCTTCGAAGGACGATGTCAGGAAAAGGATATATCCCTCATCCTCAACAATCACACGGACAACTCTATCGTCTATGCAGATAAGACAAAGATCCAACAGGTGATATACAACCTGTTGGATAATGCAATCAAGTTCACCGCTTCAGGTAAAAATATATATATTACCCTGACGGAGAAGAACGATAAGCTGTTTATCTCGATCAAGGATGAAGGGTGCGGTATCCCGGCTGATTCCCTGAATAAGATCTGGGTTCGTTTCTATAAAGCCGATGCTTCACGTGGCAAAGATAAGCAGGGAACAGGACTCGGACTGGCTATCACCCGTGAGATCATCAAAGCACACGGAGAGAACATCAACGTAGTCAGCACAGAAGGCGTAGGCAGCGAATTTACTTTTTCGCTATCCAAAATCAATTCTGAAAAATCAGCCGAAGAATAACGCAATTATATATTCTGTTATGCATTCTGCTCCGGCTGTGCTTCAGTATCGTTTTGGGATATCTCGATACCGAGTTCCTCTAACTGCTTTTCATCTACGACATTAGGTGCTTCACTCATCAGACATGACGCATCCTTAACCTTCGGGAATGCAATGACATCACGGATAGAATCCTCCTTCGCCATAAGCATAACCAGCCTGTCCAGACCATAAGCCAGTCCTGCGTGTGGCGGTACACCATATTTGAAGGCATTGAGCAGGAATCCAAACTGCTCATAAGCTCTCTCCATGGTGAATCCAAGTGCCGCAAACATCTTCTCCTGTATATCATCCTGATGGATACGGACGGAGCCTCCACCGATCTCTGTTCCATTTAACACGATATCATATGCCTTTGCACGTACCCTGCCCGGATCACTCTCAATATATTGCAGATCCTCCTCCATCGGCATGGTAAACGGATGATGCATAGCCTGATATCTTCCCAGATCCTCATTCCACTCAAGCAGTGGGAATTCTGTGATCCATACAAATCTATATTCATCTTTACGGAGCAGACCAAGCTGCTCAGCGAGTTCCAGACGGAGCGCGCCTAACACATCATAGACAAGCTTGCTCTTGTCTGCCGCAAACAGAAGGAGATCACCAGGTTTACCATTCATGGCCGATATGATCGCCTGCATCTCCTCATCCTTCATGAACTTGGCAAATGATGACTTCAGGCTGCCATCCTCCTGAATGGCGATATAGGCAAGTCCCTTCGCACCATAACCCTTCACAAAATCAACCAGTGCATCGATCTTCTTACGAGGCATACCTCCCTGTCCCTCTGCATTGATTCCACGGACATTTCCGCCTGCCTCGATCGCATTCTTAAATACTGCAAAATCACATTCCTTTACAATATCTGTTATATCTACAAGCTCCATACCGAATCGGAGATCCGGCTTATCAGAACCAAAACGTGACATCGCCTCCGCGTAGGTCATACGCTGGATTGGAAGCTGGACATCCACATCTAATATCTCTTTAAACAGCTTTGCCAGCAATCTCTCATTGACATCAATTACATCATCTACATCAACGAATGACAATTCCATATCGATCTGTGTAAACTCCGGCTGTCTGTCTGCACGAAGATCCTCGTCTCTGTAGCATCTTGCGATCTGGAAATATCTGTCATATCCTGAACACATCAGAAGCTGCTTATAGATCTGCGGTGACTGTGGCAGCGCATAAAACTGTCCCGGATGAACACGGCTTGGTACGAGGTAATCTCTTGCTCCCTCCGGTGTAGATTTACACAGGGTCGGTGTCTCTATCTCGATGAACCCGTTTTCAGCCATAAATGCTCTGGTAAGCGTCGTTACCTTGCTGCGCATCATGATATTGCGCTGGATATCCGGACGTCTCAGATCCAGATATCTGTATTTCAGTCTCAGCTCTTCCTTGGTCTTACTGTTTTCCTCGATCGGAAATGGCGGTGTGTCAGCCTCCGACAGGATTCTGATATCATTCGCTACAACTTCGATATCACCGGTGGCAAGATTCTCATTCACAGCTCCACCACGCTTTGTGACCTTAC
Source organism: Wujia sp. (assembly GCA_051877775.1). Taxonomy (GTDB): domain Bacteria; phylum Bacillota; class Clostridia; order Lachnospirales; family Lachnospiraceae; genus Coprococcus_C. The sequence goes on along the minus strand of JBJEJF010000065.1, from coordinate 17,071 downwards.
CTGTGACTGCTATAACGAATTCGCTTCTAAGCTTCTCCGCCTTGGCGAATCCCTCTGCACCGATATTGGCCTCCTCAAAAATCACCTGCAGGATACCACTTCTATCCCGCAAATCAACGAATATGATACCACCCTTATTACGGCTTTTCTGGACCCAGCCCATCACTGTTACTTCTGAACCGATCTGTGCGCCGGTGACCTCTGTACATCTGTGGCTTCTGTGAAGCCCTTTCATTGATTCAGCCATCTTCTATATCTCCTTATCCTTAAAAAATTCTACAAATTCCGTATAGCCCTCATTCATCATCTGTTCCTTCTGGAACTTTTTATTTTTCTTCATGATGGCTATATTTACAACACTGCCATTTTCTCTCTCTTTTTTCGCTTTGTCAAGTACAGCCAGCAGTTTGTCTGAAGGCATGCCTTTCTCGATCAGATAAGCCTTCTTTTCTCCGCTGCCCGGCACCTGGAAGTTCCTCTCCAGAAGCAGCATGACAATACGTTCAAACCCGATGGAGAATCCACAAGCCGGTGTCTGTGTTCCTGTAAACTTACCTATCATCTCATCATATCGGCCGCCTCCGCCTACAGATCCGCCGAATTCATCCATGGATATCTCGAAGATAGGTCCTGTATAATACGACATTCCTCTGACCAGTGTAGGGTCAAATGCCATCTTAAAGGAAGCGCTCTTTGTGTTCTCCACACTGTTTATGATGGTCTCCAGATTCTCTGCCACTTCCGCGTCAAGCACATCAGCCAGCGTATCCTTCAGGAATCTTACACCAGAGATATCATTTGTCACTTTCTCAAAGAGTGACAGATATGTTGTCACTGCATTCTCCGGATATCCCTCAGACAGGAGCTCATCACGCACACCATCCATTCCTATCTTGTCCATTTTATCCAGAATGATGAATACTGTATCATAATCCTTCTCCTCAAATCCGCTGTATGCTGCCATGGCCTTCAGAATCCTTCTGTCATTGATACGGATCGTAAAATTCTTGAAATCCAGCCTGCCAAGCAATGTGGTTGTGGCAAGGATCAATTCTATCTCAGCCAGAATCGTTGGCTCACCGAGGATATCTATATCACACTGCATAAACTGTCTGTAACGTCCTCTCTGTGGCCTGTCAGCTCTCCATACATTGCCCATCTGCAATGCCTTGAACGGACTTGGCAGATCATTGGCATTATTAGAATAATATCTGGACAGCGGGACTGTAAGGTCGTAACGAAGTCCTCCGTCTACCAGATCAAGCTCTTCTTTTGCCTCATCCAGCTTAAGCTTCTCTCCCCTCTTTAATATCTTGAAGATGAGCTTTTCATTTTCACCGCCCTGTTTGCTGTTCAGGTTCTCAATATGCTCCACGCACGGCGTTTCCACGGAGCTGAATCCAAATGACTTATATGTCTCCTTGATCAATCCAATGCAATAATCCCTGATTGCCATCTCCTTCGGTAAAATATCTTTCATTCCGGTAACCGGTTTCTTCTTCATTGCCATCTATATATCCTCCTGCTTGTTTTTCTGTTCTGAATCAATTATTCCATATGAGCCGTAGCCTTACGCTTACGCTCTATCATCTCGTCAAAACGGTCTATATAATCATCTACTGATTTACAATTCTCCACCCGTTCCACACGGTTCTCAGCATGAAACGTAAGCTTGGTGCTCCCTCCTGCACCGGCAGCTACAATATCTGTCATCTCCTCCATGATAAGCACATTGTAGATGCATTCAGTTCCCGGCTTCGCATATCCGACATTCTCCAGATTGCCACCGATATTTTTCTGCCTGTACATATAGTATGGCTCCATTCCAAGCTCTGTAGACACTTTCTCAGCCAGAACATGCATCTCATCCATATCCTGATTGATTGTCTCACCATAGGTATCAAGCTGCTGCCGTAAGTTTGCCGCCCGCTTTATAGCCAGCGAATGAACAGTAAGGCTCTCTGGTCCCAGCATCCTGATCTGTTCCAGTGTGTAATGCATACTGTCAAGATCTTCTCCCGGAAGTCCGGCGATCAGATCCATGTTGATATTGTCAAACCCCACCTGCCTTGCCAGTGCAAATGCTTCCCTCGTCTGATCCGCGGTATGCGCCCGGCCGATAGTGCGCAGTGTCTCATCATTCATGGTCTGCGGATTGATACTGATCCTGGTGACCCCATGCTTCTTCATGACACAGAGTTTTTCCTTCGTGATACTGTCCGGTCTTCCCGCCTCCACGGTAAACTCAAGCAACTGTCCGCATTTTACCGCATCCTTCAGGGAAAATATCTCCTCTATCGCCGTGAGGAGACGGTCAAGTAGTGTGTGACTGATAGATGTCGGTGTCCCTCCGCCTATATACACGGCCACAAGCCTTTTATCTGCATAACGCCCGGCAATAAACTCCAGTTCCTCGATCAGCCTATCCACATAGCGCTCTGCTTTGGCAGCATATACACCGATCGGATAGGATGTAAAAGAGCAATACAGACATCTGCTCGGACAGAACGGAATCCCGACATACAGGCAGTAGTCCCGGTCCGGATCAACATCTCTCACCAGCTCAAGTTCTTTTTGGGCCACGCGCGTTGCAAGTCTTGCCTTATCCACGCTCACCGCATATGTGTCCATGTAATATGTCACTATCTCATCAAACGGACTGCCTTCCTGAAATTTTTTCATGGCGATCTTAGTCGGACGTACCCCGGTCAGATCTCCCCATGGGAGCGTGCGTCCGGTATAACGGCACATCAGGGCATACGAAGCCCTTTTCAACTGATTGCGAAATACCTGTTTGTCCATAAAATCCCCCGGTATCTCCTCCTGCGCAATCAGTTTATCTGCCTCATTCGGTTCCTCCAGCGACAAAACCGTCTTATCCGGCCCGTACACTGCCCTGAAGACAAACTGTACAGGCTGATCGGCTTTCGTCTCTTCCACGATCCTGATCCCCGGATAAAATGCCATGATCATAGCTCTTATATCATTGTTATATTCCTGTCTGTTCTGTAGAAGCAGAATCATTTCCCAAACCTCATTTAACGAAATTATTCAAGTGTTTTTACCTGCGCTGCATGAATTAAAAGCAGGGATTCATCTCCTTCTCCCGCTTGATCGTAGTCCTGTCATTATGTCCCGGATATACCGTCACATCATCAGGCAGAACAAACAGTTTTTTCTCAATATTATCGATCAATGCCTGACCGTCTCCCGTCGGGAAGTCAGACCGTCCTATACTAAAATTAAATAGCGTATCACCGGAGAAAAGCAGCTTCTCATCCTCAAAATAATAGCACATTCCGCCCTTGGTATGTCCCGGAACATGTATTGTCTTTATCTTCGTCTGGAGAAGTTCTATCGTCTCTCCATCATCAAGATAATTGTCAGCCTCTGCAACTGTCGGTGCCCCAAACATGGCAGACAGATTATATGCTGTACTCTTCAGGACATCCTCCTCTTCCTTGCCGGCATATACGGTAATACCCGGATATGCATCCCTGATATCCTTCAGAGCACCTATATGATCAAAGTGTCCGTGTGTGAGCAAAACTGCCACCGGTTTCAGATTCTGGTTGGCATACATCCTGATCAGATAATCTGCTCTGTCCGCAGGATCGATGATCACTGCCTCTCTGGTCTTCGAGTTGGCAACTGTATAGCAGTTTGTTGCAAAAGATCCCAGAACATTTGTTATCGTAATTAAATCAGCCATATTCTTTTCCTTTCATGTTAATATCCGTTTCAAATCCGCCCGTACCGGCATCCACTATGAAGCAAATGCTTTAAAATACTAGCCGGTCGTTCTCTCTATATCAATAATTCCCTCTACGCTTCGGATCTTGGCGATCAGCTTATTCAGCTGATCCTTGGAATGGATCTCGAACTTCACGGAAACTGTCGCCTTACCCTGTTTATTTACCCGCACATTCATTCCCGTCAGGTTAATATTTGCCTCATTAAATATCTTGGACAGCGCAAATACCAGTCCCTTACTGTCATTCGCATATATTATGATCTCCGTACTGTACAGATTGGCATCCTGAACCTGTCCGCTTGCCCAGTCTGCCTCTATCAGACGTTTTCTGTCGAATTCATCCATACATAGTACATTGACACAATCCGTTCTGTGAATGGAGATGCCTCTTCCCCGCGTAATATAACCTACGATCTCATCTCCCGGAACCGGTGCACAGCATTTTGAAAAACGTACTGCCACATCGTCCATTCCCTTAACGATGATACCCCCCTTCGGAATACCATTTCCACGTCCCGGTGTATTGATCTTATTGACGATCTGATCTTCCGTCAGCTTATTTGCCTCTTCTTTTTTGTATTCTTCGAGAAGCCTGTTGACGATCTGCCCTTCCTTCAATCCTCCATGTCCAATGGAAGCCATCAGGGCATCCCAGTTTGCAAAATTGTATTTCTTCAGTACCAGATCCATCAGCTCGGGTTTTAACAGATCCGATAAGACGATAGACTTTGCCTTGCAATATGCAGCCACGGCATCTTTACCACGCTGGATGTTATCTACCTTATTCTCCTGTCTGAACCACTGATTGATCTTGGTCTTGGCCTGGGAGCTCTTCACCAGGGACAGCCAGTCCATACTCGGTCCCTTGGAATTCTGTGAAGTAATGATCTCAACACGGTCACCATTATGCAGCTCTGTCTCGATCGGAACCTGGCGTCCATTGACCCTTGCGCCGATCAGTTTATTACCGACTGCAGTATGGATACTGTAAGCAAAATCAATCGGTGTGGAACCCTTTGGAAGACTTTTTACATCTCCGGCAGGAGTAAAGCAATATACCTGATCAGCAAACAGATCCAGATCGGTTTTTACGAAGCTCATGAATTCCTTGTTGTCTGTCGTGTCTGTCTGCCACTCCAGAATCTGCCTGAGCCAGCTCATCTTCTGCTCTTCATTATCACCGGAACTGCCACCTTCCTTATACTTCCAATGTGCAGCGATACCGTATTCAGCCGTCCTGTGCATCTCATAAGTACGGATCTGTATCTCAAAAGGCCGACCTCCCGGTCCGATCAGTGTCGTATGAAGCGACTGGTACATATTCTGCTTTGGCATGGCTATATAATCCTTGAAACGTCCCGGTATCGGTTTATATTTTTCGTGGATGATACCCAATGCGGCATAGCAGTCCCTCACTGTATCGACCTTGATTCTGATCGCATGGATATCATATATCTGATCCAGCGTTTTATTCTGGGTTATCATCTTTTTATAGATACTGAACAGATGCTTGACCCTGCCATCCACTTCAGCTTTAATATCAGACTCTTCCATATATCCCCGCACTTCATTTACCATCTGGACGATAAAGTCCTCACTGGCATTCAGTCGGGTCGTAACTTCCTCCTTCAGTGACTTATACACATCCGGGTACAGATACTGCATAGACAGATCATCCAGTTCAATCTTAATCCTGGATATACCGAGCCTGTGCGCGATCGGCGCATAGATGTCCATGGTCTCTCTCGCCTTCTCGATCTGCTTCTGCGGAGACTGATACTGCAGAGTCCTTAAGTTATGCAGCCGGTCTGCCAGCTTGATCAGGATCACTCTGATATCCTTGGCCATTGCCAAAAACATTTTACGAAGATTCTCCGCCTGTATCTCAATTTTGTCCTGAGAGAGATCCAGCTGTGTCAGTTTTGTAACGCCATCAACCAGGAGCGCGACTTCATCCGAGAACTCAGCTGCGATCTCCTCTGTAGTCATAACAGTATCTTCCACTACATCATGCAAAATACCTGCCACGATCGTCTCTTTATCCAGTTCCAGCTCAGCCAGAATGATCGCAACGCAGAGCGGATGAATGATATATGGTTCACCCGATTTTCTTTTCTGATCCTTATGTGCTTCGTTGGCGATCGAATATGCCTTCTCTATCATGGAGATATCCGATGATGGATGATATTTTCTTATTATATCGATCAACTGCGTATATAACGTCTCCGGAGGTGTAAAATCTTCCGGCTTACTTAATTCTTTTTTTAATGTATTCTGATATTTCATCTCCGGTATGTTGTCTTTGTGCGGAGTCTTTGTTGTATCGGTCATTGGACTGTCTGACATATCTATCACTTCTTTCCGTAGTAGTATTTATACCCTGTTGTGAACCTTCAGATACTCAGGTTTACTCTCCCTCGTACTGAACGACAGATGCTATATCATAGCCTTCCAGAAGCTTTCTTGCACCAAGGTCTTTCAATTCTATCAAAAATATCATCTTAACGACCTCTCCGCCGAGCTCCTCGATCAGTTTCGCAGCCGCCTGAATGGTTCCTCCCGTCGCAATGAGATCATCTACCAGAACCACCTTGTCCCCCGGCTTGATCGCATCCTTATGGATCTCAATCGTTGCCGAACCATACTCCAGATCATAACTTGCCTCAACAGTCTCTCTTGGCAGCTTCCCTTTTTTCCTAACCAGAACAAATCCTTTTTTGTTCATATATGCAAGCGGTGCACCAAATATGAAGCCACGGGATTCTGCGCCGGCAATCAGATCATACTCCACACCGTCAAGCAATTTATTCATCTCGTCTATGGCAAGATGGAATCCCTCTTCGCTCTCTGTAACTCCAGTTACATCTCTGAAAATAATCCCTTTCTTCGGAAAATCCGGAATACTGATTATATAATCCTCAACCTTCTTCATACTGGCCTCCTCTTATCTTATGTGTTATTATGCCCTGCGATACAATACCGGTTTCACCTGTATGGTCGTTCTGCCTCCATACTCATTGATATCCGGATAGTATGCAACATCTACTCTGATATCATTGGGCAAACCCTTTAACATTTTATCACATTCTTCCTCATGAAACCACATTTTTATGCACTCTATGAATTTATTTGCATGAAAATCCACTCCATCCGTTGTATGTCCCTGTTCATCCATAAATGTAAGCCTGATATACTGGTTTTCTGCTCCCATAAATCTTGCCCTTTTTATCCGCATCCCGGCCTGACCAAATACCGGCTTCTCATTTCCTTTTCCAAAGGGCTCTAACAGGGACAGATCCATGACCAGCTTTGGCGTGATATAGGACATCGGCATCGGTGCATCCAGACGCACATGCGGGGTCAGATCCTCCTCTGTCAGACTCTGTTTTTCGTTTAACATTCTTCGGAATTCATCCAGATTATCTTCAGGGAGGGAAAAGCCTGCTGCCATGGCATGTCCTCCAAATCTTGTCAACAGTTCTTTACATTCAGTCAATGCATCAAACATATGATACCCTTCAACAGAACGTCCCGAACCCTTCAACATTCCTGTCCCTGAACCTGTAACCACATAGACCGGCTTATAAGCATACTCCCTGACCCGTCCGGCAACGATCCCTGCAAGGCTCTCATGCAGCTCAGGCATATAGATCACCAGAACCTTGTCATCCTGATAGCATTGCTGCACCTGGCTGATGGCTTCAGCAGTTCCCTGCTCCGTCATCTCTTTTCTTCTGCCATTCAGCGCTTTCAGGGTCTCGGCCCTCCTGATAGCTTCATCCCTGTCCCTGCACAGCAAAAGCTCCATACTCTCCTTTGCATCCTCCAGACGCCCGGTTGCATTTATACATGGACCTATCACAAAACCCAGATGATAAGAATTTATCTTTTTACCCGACAGTCCGTTTACCTCAAGCAGTGCCCGAAGTCCCTGATTGTCCGTCCGTTCCAGACATTCCAGACCTTTCTTTACATAGATACGGTTCTCATCCCGAAGTTCCATGACATCGCACTGTGTCGCTATCGCTACATATTCTATAAAACGTTCCGGATCATCCCATGGTACATCCAACATCCTGTACAGGCACCGCACAAATTTGTATGCAACGCCGGCTCCGCACAATCCCTTATAAGGATAACTGCAGTCCTCTCTCATACAGTCGATCACAGCATCAGCAGGCACCATCCGATAACATTTTTTACCTGTATCATCCGTCTCATACGGAACCTCATGATGATCTGTCACCACCACCGTCATACCATACTGCTTCGCCAGCTCTATCGCTGGAAATGCAGCAATCCCGTTATCACATGTAAGTAATGTATCTATCCCGTCATCATGCGCCACATTTACAAGTCTTTCATTCATTCCATACCCATCAATGATCCGGCTTGGAATATCATATGAGACATCTGCGCCAAGCTCAAGCAGTCCGGTATACAGTATATACCCGGCCATAACACCATCCACATCATAGTCCGATATAATACGAATAGGACGTCCCACTTTTATCTTATCCCGGATAATGGCACATCCTTTCTCCATATCGGCCATAAGTGCCGGATTATGTGTATCGTCCAGAGTTCCATACAGGTATCTCTGTATAGCCTCCTCACCCACGATATCTCTATTGCGCATCACCCTTGCAACGACCTGGTCTATATGAAATTGATCGCCGATCGCCTTAAAATCGGCTTTCTTGGCATACACGCTCCATATTGCTTCCAAAGCAGTCTCTCCTCTATATCGAAAAAAGGGGCTGCCGCCGGTCCCCCGTGCGACAGCTCCCCTGCACATCTCATATTATTTATGCTTTTTTCCTGCCGAGTTTCTTCATGTAGAACCACAGTGGTCCGGTGATACATACTGATGAGTATGCACCACACAAGATACCGGCCATCAATGTAAATGTAAATTCTTTCAGTGATGATACACCCATGATAAACAATACCAGAACCATAACAAATGTTGTCAGGGATGTGTAGATCGTTCTGGTGAACGTCTGTGCAATACTTGTATTTACGACCTCCTCAAGCTCGATCTTCTTATCCATGATCTTCTTGTTTTCACGGATTCGATCAAAGATGATGATCGTCGCATTAATTGAATAACCTACGATCGTAAGCATACATGCGATAAATGTATTACCTACGGAAAGCTGTGCTATAGAATAAACTGCAAACACGACCATGACATCATGTACCAGGGCAATTACGGCACTGGCACCGAATTTTACGTCCGAGAATCTGATTGCAATGTAGATCAGCATCAATATGGATGCAATAATGATTGCAATAATAGCATCCTTCTTCATCTCGCCGCTTATCGTAGAACTGATACTCTGTGAACTGATCTCGCTTACAGAGAAGTTATTCTTGATTGCATTATCCAGAGCCTGTCCCTGCTCCTCGGTGAGCTCTGTTGTCTTGAAGATAACCTGATTGGTTCCCTCAACTGTCTGGATCTGGACATCAGATGCAGATATGCCGACTGCGTCGACAATAACAGGAACGACCTCCTGCTCTGCCTTCTCAAGTGTATAAGCCTCGTCAAATGTTACAGTCGTGGATGTACCACCTGTAAACTCCAGACTGTAGTTCAGTGATTTTCCTATCCTCTCCTTGTTGATCGGCAGGAATACAAGTCCGGCTATAATAACCAGTGCAGAGATCACAAAGCAGATCTTTGCATTTTTTACATATCCATGAACCTTAGGTTCCTTTGCCTTACCGTAGCACTTCTGGTTTGTAATGCCGATTCCTACAGCGGCATTCAGCAAAAGCTTTGTGATGACAAGGGCCGTAAACATGGATAAAACGATACCAAGCATCAATGTTGTAGCAAATCCCTTGATACTTCCTGTTCCGAGTATCATAAGTACGAATGCCGCAATCAGGGTAGTGATATTACCATCTACGATCGCTGACAACGCCTTGGAGAAACCTGATGCAACAGCATTTTTCACATTGCTGCCTGCCGCGATCTCCTCCTTGATACGTGTAAATATAATGACGTTTGCATCAACCGCCATACCGATAGACAGGATGATACCTGCTATACCAGGCAGAGTCAGTGTAATTCCCTTGACACTGAGGATCAGCATCAAAAGCACAACATATGCAGCAAGTGCCAATGATGCGATAAAACCAGGCACAAGATACAGAACAATCATAAGCAGGCAGACGATTCCAAGACCGATTGCACCTGCGATAAGGCTGGTTGAAACTGCCTTCTGTCCAAGCTTTGCTCCGACGATATTGTACTGAAGCTGTGACAGTTCAAGTGGAAGTGCACCGATCTTGATAGTGCTTGCAAGCTGCTCTGCTTCCTCATAAGTTGATATCTGGTTGATAACTGCATTTCCATCTGTGATTGCAGTCTGTACTGTAGGTGCACTTGCGATCTCTCCATCATAAATGATGTAAATCGGATATCCGATGTTAGCAGAAGTAGCCTCTGCGAACTTCTGGGTTCCTTCCTCTGTAAATGCAAGCTGTACCACATAATCTTTTACTGTACCGGAATCATCAACACCGGCCTGTGCATTTTTGATATCTGCACCATTTAAGATTACTTCATATTCTTCTCCGGCTTCTCTCAGAGACTCATTGGTCTGATCAATAAATTCAAGCTGTCCCGGTGTACCCAGCTCTTCCAGGATCTCATGGGCATCAAACTTGGATGTATCGACAGGGATCTCAACTGTGATTCTGTCATCACCCTCCTGATATACTTCACCCTCTGAGCTGTATTCATCTACTCTTCGCTGGAGTTTATCGATCGTCGCTGCGATCTCCTCTTTTGTCGCATCCGGCGTTGTTATCTCATACGTTACGGATAAACCACCCTGCAGATCCAGACCAAGCGGTATGTTTTCCGCTTTTCCGGTACTCTCTGAACCAACTCCCATAATTGCCATATAGATTCCGCCTGCCAGCAGTGCAAGAAATACCAATATGGATATTATGGCTTTTCTCTTTGCCTTTTTCATAATTACTCTCCTTCTTCTAGATCGGCAAGCGCCGCCTTTATCATAATTGCACACTCAACTCGCTTCTGTTGCAATTTGCAGCCTATATCATATGCATCCAGGATTGTTCCATGGAACTGATAGGAATTGGCAGCACAGCCTCCACTGCAATAGAACCTTGCAAAGCAATCCCTGCATTTATCCTTCGCATATACATTGCACAATTTAAATTCTTCCACAATGTCAGATCTCTGTATCCCATCATAGACGGTTCCAAGCTTAAAATCTTCATTGCCGACAAACTGATGACACGGATAGAGATCTCCTGTCGGTGTCACAGCCAGATATTCCGTGCCTGAACCACAACCGGATAACCGCTTGTACACACATGGTCCGCCGTTCAGGTCTATCATATAATGGAAAAATGTAACCGGCTTACCCGCTTTATGGCGCTCTATAATATCCTGTGCCAATTTATCATACTCATTGCAGATAGTCTCGATATCCTCCTCGCGGATCGCGAATTCACTCTCATCCGGTGATACGACCGGCTCGATCGATATCTCCTTAAATCCAAGATCAGCCATATGCTTAAAATCTTCTGTAAAATCAAGATTGTTCCTGGTAAAGGTACCTCTCACATAATAGCTCTTGTCCCCACGTTTTGAGACAAATTCCTGGAACTTCGGAACAATAATATCATAACTGCCCCGTCCGTTCCTTGTCGGACGTGTCGCATCGTTGATCTCTTTTCTTCCATCCAGACTGAGAACCACATTGGATATCTCACGATTGCAGAACTCCATGATCTCATCATTGAGCAGCATTCCATTGGTCGTCAATGTAAATCTGAAGTTCTTGCCGGCTTCCTTCTCGCGGCTTCTTCCATAAGCAACCAGCTCTTTGACCACATCAAAATTCATCAGTGGCTCCCCACCAAAGAAATCGACCTCCAGGTTCACTCTGTTGCCGGAATTCTCTATCAGAAAATCCAGTGCCTTCTTACCTACCTCCAGGCTCATCAGCTCTCTTTTCTGTCCGTGATATTCTCCCTCATCTGCAAAGCAGTACTTACATGCCAGATTACAGTCATGCGCGATATGAAGACACAATGCCTTCACCACCGTTTTTCTCTTCTTAAAGTCTATGACAACATCTTTATATACATCCTCTGTAAAAAGCTGTCCGTTATCCTTAAGCTCCTTAATGTCATCATATGCCTCACGAATATCTTCCAACGTATATTTATCACCGTATTTTTCTGTGATTGCAGCTATGATATCATCTTCGTTCTTCTCCTCGTACATTGCAATCATATCATAGACAAGCTCGTCCACAACATGAACAGAACCGCTGCATACATCCAATACAATGTTATACCCATTATTTTTATACTGGTGTACCATTTCATACACTCCTTATCCCGCACACACAGGCACTTCAGCCATATCCGACCGATCTGTCTTCCTTTAATAACACAACGAAAGAGGACTATCTAAGGATGGTCCCCTTTTGCTGTATGCCTATGTATCACTGATCAATTACTTATTCTCGCAGCTCTGGTTACCAACTGTGCAAGATGTCTTGCATGCAGACTGGCAGGAAGTCTGGCACTCACCGCAGCCACCCTTCTCAACTGTGTTCTTCAAAGTCTTCTCAGTTAAAGTCTTTATTCTTTTCATGTTTTCGCCTCCTTACTCGCACCAAAGCATCAAAAGCTCCAGTAGATATCCGTATTGTAACACAATTCGATTCCAAATAAAAGCCTTTTTTTAGCTAATCATACCTCCCAGAATTCCGCCTCCCGCACATAAAAGCAGAGTAGACAATCCTTCCTGTGCTATCATGTGTCCGCCTTTTGCTGTCGCAAAAGATGCAGCAAATATAATTGCCACATAACACAGACCAATCAGGCCTCCCCATAAGAATTTGCGCTGCTTCATGCTCTTCCCCATACTCAGCCCGCCTATAGCCGACGCAAGTATATAGATGAATGTAATTCCGAAATCTACTGTCCGCTCACTTAAACCCAGTTTATACATGGCAAAAGCAAGTCCAAGAAGCAGAACTCCGGTTACAATATACGCGATGATAAGCGCTTTCAGAGCAGATGTTAGCCCATATGTTTTTGACATCCAAATCCCTCCACACCATTTTTACTGCTATCATTATATGTGGTGGATGATCAAAATATGTTCAGGCTCCCGCCTTAGCAGAACCCTTTTTCTGTTCCTCTGTAATCTCCCCTGCCTTCTTGAGTGCAGTCTTGGTTATGATAGGACCAATCAGCTCATAGATTACAACGCCGCACAGAACGATCGTCCTTATTTTTCCTCCATATTCAGGCAACGAAGCCGCTGCAGAAGTAGCAAGACCGATTGCAACGCCCTCCTGAGGAACAAGCGTGAGTCCCAGCCATTTGCTGACGACCTGAGGTGCCTTGGACATCTTTGCCCCAAGCGCCGCACCCAGTGCCTTACCGATAACACGACCAATAACATAAACTGCTCCCACGAGACCGACTGACGCTATGATCGTAATGTCAAGAGATGCACCTGATATGATGAAAAACATCATATATATAGGAGGTGTGATTCTCTCCAGGGGTTCATATATCTTCTCTCTGTATTTCGACAGGTTGACAAAAACCATGCTCTGCATCATACATGCCAGCAGGGACGAAAAACCAACCAGATCTGACACGCCTACGCAGAGACATATCATCATGATCGTGATGGCAAGCCGGTTTCCCCTTCCGGTATAGAATTTGACCGCATACACCATAAGAAGTCCCAATGCGGCACCGAAGGCCAGTCCTCCCACGATCTCTATAAGCGGATCTATCAGAAGTTTTCCAATCGGTGCATCTCCATGTGAACTGATAACATTCGCTACCGCCATGGATATACCAAATGCCATCAGTGCCACTGCATCATCGAGTGCCACTACAGGCAGCAATGTATTGGTCACAGGTCCTTTTGCTTTATATTGTTTTACGATCATGAGCGTAGACGCTGCGGCAGTTGCCGACGCAATCGCCCCCATCGCCAGCGCAAATGTGATATCATAACCCAGGAGAAGCAGCGCCGTATCAACGACTGCCACTGCACCAAGTCCTTCCATAACACCGATAACGATCGGTGCCTTGCCAACTTTACGCAAAAAGCTTATCTTAAATTCCGCACCTATGGAAAATGCAATACAGCCAAGTGCAAGTTCTGTAATCAGAGACATCTGATCCAGCAGATTCTGTGACAGTATCTTCAGGCAATGCGGTCCGAGAATCAGCCCGATCACCAGGTATCCCGTTACATTCGGAAGTTTCAGTACCTTTACAACCTTACCGGCCAGCAGCGCTGCGGTAAGCATTATCGCAATATAAGTAAGCGTGTTTAATTCCATCGTTATGCCCCCAGGCCCTCAACAAATGTGATCGGCACTGAAAACATAATACCGGTATTCGGTTCATCCAGACCGACAACATTTCTGATGACTTCTTTTGCCTTTTCTATATTTTCTTTTTTCATAACAAAAAGCATTATCTTAACGACTTCATGCTCATCATCATCTGCCAGAATTGCCTTAAGCATTCCGAAAATAGGCAGATCATCCATCTTCTCGATAACACTCGCCATACCTGTACCATCCAGGATCGTTCCTCCGTGAACACCTTCCTCTGCAAGTTCCTTGCAGATCTCCGCTACAAGCTCTGCATTCTTAAGTATGACAATAAATAATTCCATGTTTGAACCTCCCAGCTACCTTGTCATTTTTATATCATGCCACAGGACTCATGCCGTGACACATTATAAACATTTGATGTATAACGCATCCGCTAAATAAGCTCCTGCAAATGCGTCATATTGTCATATACCTTTTTTACATAAGGTTTTATCTCATCATTTGGCTGTATCAGATCAACTACCATGACCGGGTAAAGCCCCGCTGTTCCGGCTGATTTTATGCCGTTTATGGAATCTTCCACGGCAATTGCCTCCTCGGGGAGAACATCAAGCTCCTCACATGCCTTCAGATATATATCCGGAGCAGGTTTTCCGTGTTCTACCATATCGCCGAATATCAACTTATCAAAAAAACGATATATATCATGGTCTGTCAGATGGCCGATAGCCCTTTCTCTCACTGTAGATGTCGCAAGCCCGATCTTTATGTTTTTGCTTTTAAGATATTCCAGTGTCTCCCGGACTCCATACTTCAGTTCCACGCCATTTTCCCTGATATATGCATCCAGACGCGCCATCATTTTTTCCCTGTATTCCCAGTAATCGATTCCCCGTCCGACCATCGCCTCAAAGGTTGGCTTATTGGTATATTTATTACCCCCGGCTATTCTCTCACACACCCGAACCATTTCCTCATCCGGTATACCGCGTTTTCTGCCTTCCTCCATCTGGAACTTTCGATAGAGTTTTTCTGTATCGGTTATAACACCATCCATGTCAAATACAACTGCTTTAAACATTTTGATCTCCTCAATCTGCGACCCTGACACAGATCGCAGAATAATTATCTATCTTCTGCATATCTGCCCTGTTCTCAACCAAAAGCTGCATTCTGCCGAGCCATTCCTCTGCCGTTTTCGTCTGCTGCAACGTATCAAGCATATCCTGTTCCTCAACATATTCCCAGAATCCATCAGTCATAAGTGCAAAGGAATGAACACCTTCCCTCTCCAGGAAAGCACTCTTATCATAAGACTTTTTCCCCCATTTCGCACCCATGACGCGCAACAGCTTGTTTCTATCCTCATGATGTCTGATATCAGATTCCTTTATCTCTCCCATATCACACATTACCTGAACCATACTGTGATCTCTGGTTCGTTCGTATCTGGTATTATCCCGGAAAAAATGGTACAGTCTGCTATCACCGATATGTGCCCATTTCATCAATGTATCAGTAACTACCAGAACAACCAGTGTCGTCTTCATTGCATCGATCATGTTGCGCTCACGCTGCATAACCAGCAGATGTGTCTGGGCAGCCTGAAATGCATCATCCAAAAATGATGAACTGTCTCCCTTGTCTCTGAATATCTGAGCCACCTTCTCTGCCACCTCTCTGGAAGCGACCTCACCGCATGCATGTCCTCCAAGGCCATCGCAGAGGATAAAACACTCTGCATCCCCGTGCATTACATGTAATATATAATCTTCATTCTGTTCACGTCCGCCCTGTTTTGTCACGAGAGCTGAATCTATCATGCACACATCCTCCATATTTCATCCAAAGTTATATGACTTTTACCCGGCAGTACTCTTATTAAATCGTCTTATTTTATCACAAACAGGCTCAAAAGTATATGTTTTCCTCATAGTTTTGTTTACGTTTTTTACATTATTCCAGCATCGAGCAGGCTTACTCCTACTCGATTCGTATGTTTCGCACACCATCTCGCCTGTCGGCTCGATGATATACATTCGCGAATGCAGATTTTTTGTGCGACCACGAATCCGCGCTCGGCTCATCATATTCACACAAAAAGACAGAATCTCCCGGTATGGCGATTCTGTCTCTATTGTTATATATTATTTTGTTTTTATCTCTGTTCTTTTCGTTTTTTTCTTACAAGAACAATCACAATGATACCGGCCGCAAGCACTACACATCCTATAATGATCCACAACAGTATATTTGATGACATACCATATCCGAATTCTATAGTCTGTTCAGCCTCATTTCCTGCCGCATCAACAGCCTTCATATACAGAGAATACTTTCCTGTATCCGCAATGTCCAGATGTACAGTGTTATTTTGGATCGTAACAGCAGAACCATTCAATGTAACCTGGCTCAGTGTATCCTCCTCGAGCTGCAGCGAAACATCTATGGAGTATGGATCCCGCTTAGAGTCCCCATCTTCAACACCGGTCACAATAAACACCGGCGCCTTTGTATCGAGCACAAAGGATACAGTTCTTTCACTATAATGTCCAAGCTCATCCTCCGCTGTAATCAGAAGTGTATAGGATCCATCCTCAACCTCCGAAGTACCATCATATTCACTGCCGTTCAGATACATATGCATATCACAAACCGTAAGGTCAGATACGATGTCATCCAGGTCGATCTTTCCGTCAAATATAGTCAATACGGTTCCATCATATTTATCCAACGAACCGATCACCGGCGCCGTCTTATCAACGGTGAAATGAACGTGGCTTGAATGATTATTGCCCGCTGCATCCGAAGATGTTATCGTTATATCATAGATTCCGTCCTGATCAAAATTCTCTTCGATCACGGTCGGATTGCCATGCTGATTGTAGGATGTAAAAGACAGCTTATTCACCTTGCCATCGATATCTGTCCTGGTTCCCTCTAC
>JBJEJF010000064.1:0-5553 GCA_051877775.1 Wujia sp. | reverse complement strand
TTCGCCAGACAGTAGTCATCAAAATCATTAATCACTGACATTTCAATATCCAGCGGGCTTTCTGCTGCTTTTCTGGTGTCATGTACAGCCCCCCAATCTGAGATAATCAAGCCATCATATTCCCACTCATCTCTCAGGATTCCCTGCAATAAAGGAATACTCTGACAGCAATGCTCACCTCTCAGGAGATTGTATGCTCCCATAACAGATTTTACATGTGCCTTATTCACAGCAGCTTCAAATCCTGGGAGATATATTTCACGAAATGCTCTCTCATTAATCTCAACATTGACCCATAAGCGCTCTGTCTCCTGATTATTAAGCACAAAATGCTTAACGCATGCTGCAACATCTGCACTCTCAATTCCCTCAATAAATGGTACAACAAGCTCTGATATAAGATATGGATCCTCGCTGAAATATTCAAAATTTCTTCCGCATACAGGAAGCCTCTTAATATTGATTCCCGGTCCGAGTATGATATCTTTTCCTCTTCCACGTGCTTCCTCACCCAGAACCGTACCTGCCTTTCGCGCAAGCTCCCTGTTCCATGTAGAAGCTATAGCTGTATTACTGGGACAATACGTTACATAATCTCCCGACTCTCCAACCTGTTTCCATTCTGTCTGTGCGAATTCACATCTCACCCCCATAGGGCCATCCGACATACGAAGGGGCGGAATATTCAGTCTCTCAACACCTGCAGTTTGAAACAACCCTGCTCCATGTATCATCCCAATTTTTTCATCCAATGTGAGCTGTTGTACTACAAGTTCTATTTCTTTATTCCAATTCTTCTCTTGCATATTCCCTCCTAAACGATGTATCGATCACACATGTTATCCGGTTGCTGCAATCTGTAAGTACTGTATTGCCTCCCTGATATGACACCTTGGCACCACATACTTCATCTGCCTTAATATTGATCAATTCGATCGTAAATGGCTTGCTACCGGATGTTGAGATCGTCAGGAAATTATCATTTTTCTCCACGCAGATCTCAGTTTCCCTGCTACTGTCCATTCCATATACAGTCTGACAACATAAATCCTGTGGCTCATAAATTCGGAAGATAACATCTTCTGCGTAATCATATTCCGGTCCATCGTCATGTGATCCGATTGCAATAATCGCACCCGGTCTTACCATAAGTGGAATATCACAGTATTCAACCTTTTCGCTATACCATTTTCCACCCTCTACGGTCTCCTGTGTAAAGAAATCTGTCCATTTTCCATTTTCTTCAGGCAGATAATATTCTGCAATACCGTCATCTCTGAATACCGGAGCTACCATAAGACTATCCCCTAACATATACTGCTTATCCAGATATCCACACATTTTATCACCTGTAAACTCAAGAACCATGGCTCTCATGGAAGGAATTCCTTCCTCTGATGCAAAGATTGCTGTTTTCCATAAATATGGCATTAATCTTGCCTTTAAGCGTGTAAAAAATCTTACAACATCAACAGCTTCCTCGTCATATACCCATGGTACGCGATATGATGTACTGCCATGTAATCGACTGTGTGATGAAAGCAGACCAAAAGCTGCCCAGCGCTTATATACATCCGGTGTTGATGTATGCTCAAAGCCACCGATATCATGGCTCCAAAAACCGAACCCTGACATGAGCAAAGACAATCCACCACGCAGGCTCTCCTCCATGGACTCATAATCAGACCAGCAGTCTCCTCCCCAATGGACAGGAAATTTCTGACCACCAACCGTTGCAGATCTCGCAAAAAGCACAGCTTCGTTCTTCCCTTTTTTACGTTCCAGAAGTTCAAATACCGTTTTATTATATAAATATGTATAATAGTTATGCATCTTCTCTGGATCCATTCCGTTGTGATAGACGCAATCTGTCGGAATACGCTCCCCAAAATCCGTTTTAAAGCAGTCAACTCCCATGTCAATCAATGCTTCAAGTTTATCCTGATACCATTTACATGCTTCCGGATTTGTAAAATCAACAATTGCCATACCAGGCTGCCACATATCCCATTGCCATACCGAACCATCCGGACGTTTCAAAAGATACCCTCTCTCCATACCCTCAGCAAACAGTGGAGACTCCTGCGCAATGTAAGAATTGATCCATACACAGATCTTTAATCCTTTGGCTTTGATACGACTGAGCATACCTTTTGGATCAGGAAAAACCCTGCTGTCCCATGTAAAATCTGACCAGTGAAAATCCTTCATCCAGAAACAGTCAAAATGAAAAACTTTGAGCGGAATTCCTCTGTCAAGCATCCCATCAATAAATGTCATAACAGTTTTTTCATCATAATTTGTTGTAAAGGAAGTGGATAACCACAGGCCAAATGTCCATGCAGGAGGAAGTGCAGGTTTTCCTGTGATATCCGTGTAACGTATGATAACATCCTTCATCGTCGGTCCGTTGATGAAAAAATAATCCAGATATTCACCCGGCACCGAAAACTGCACTTTACTTACTGCCTCTGAGGCAACCTCAAAAGATACTTTGTCGGAATGATTTACAAATATTCCATATCCCGCATTTGAAATATAAAACGGAATATTTTTATAGGAAAGATCTGTAGAGGTTCCTCCATCTTCATTCCAGATATCAACAGTCTGACCGTTTTTGACAAATGCAGTAAAACGCTCCCCCAGACCATATATCAGCTCACCAACTCCAAGAGATAATTCCTGCCGCATATATGCATCCTTATCTGCGCTTTTTACATAAGCATCTCCTTTCCATTCTGTTCTCATATATGCGAGATCTTTGCCGAAACTCTTTGTACATTTCCTTCCGTCATAATAATATGTCATCGACCAATTTTCTTTATCGATCACAAGCTCTGTCTTACCGGAAAATACTCTGATGTGCTGATCATCTTCTTCTGCCTTGACAGGTGCATGATTATTTACATTCAATTCAAACTCCGGTGAATTATTTAAGCCACCCTTATAATGCCATACTTTCACACGAATGACTTCTTCCATCGGCGTTGTTATCTCGATCGTAAGATTTACACCACCCAGGGTGTCACCGCGATGCGCGATTTTGTGTGTAGGGGCTGTGATAATAACTCTATCCTTCTCAATTCTACTGAAATAAACTTCTGCTGGAGCAAAGCATGCACAACCTTCCTTCTGTAACCAACAACCGTTGCTGAATTTCATTTTATTTACCTCCCTGTATATTTCTGCTTCTCATTTATAATTTTCTAATTATTTATTCTTCTTATCGACAGCCAATATATGTACACCTTTTGCGGGAAGAACAAAATCTCCTGCTGTGTATTTTTTATCATCAATTATGTCAACTGTATCTGCAGGCAGTTGTACTGTCACTTCATTATCATTATGATTCATCAGAAAAACATATCGCATATCTTCGTTTTCCCTGCTCGTTATCTCAATTCCTATCGGCATATCCGGCAAAACAGGACTTATATCACATTCCATACACAGATCCCGAATAAAATCATAATAGAATTTTTCCTCGGCTGCAGTTGCTATATAATAGGCTTTTCCTTTCCCATAATGATTACATGTGAGAACCGGCATTCCTTTATAAAAATCTGTATGATAGCCATCATCATCGACCTGGACTGCACCTTCGGTATGAAGAAGATCGCACAGCAAACCTGCCCGATAAATATTACCCTTATAAGAAAATGTATTATGGGAATCTGGTAACAGTGCATCCTCCTCCTCAACCCATATTCCAAGTAGATCTCGTAATTTTCCAGGATATCCGCCTGTGACAACAAGATCATTTTCCTGTACATATCCACTGAAAAATGTTGTAACGAATATCCCGCCACTCGATACAAATTTTTTTACACTTATATCATTTTCCCCTTTAACCATGTAATAAACCGGTGCTATAACAAGTTTATATTGTGACAGATCAGTCTCCGGCGATATAATATCAATATTATAGTTCATATTCCGGCATGCATCATAAAACCTTCCGATCTCGTTCATGTATTTCAAATCGATACTTGGTCCTGCAGAATACTCGATTGCCCACCAATTATCCCAGTCAAACATAATTGCAATATCAGACTTTGTTCTGCATCCGAGAAGTTTATCACCGATATGTTTCAACTCATCTCCAAGCTTCGCGATCTCACGGTATACCCTTGTATTTCCTGTACCCACATGGTCTATGACAGCACCATGATACTTCTCACAGGCGCCTATGCTCCTTCGCATCTGAAAAAACATAACCGTATCCGCTCCATGAGCGACAGCCTGGTAACTCCACAGCCGCATAACACCCGGACGCTTCAGAGCATTATAAGGCAGCCAGTTTGTAACACTTGGTGTTTGTTCCATCAATGCAAACGGTTCTCCATTTTTTATGCCTCGCATCAAATCATGCGACATAGCAATTCGAGAATAAGAATCTTCATTTGATGGGTAATTGTCCCACGATATAAAATCCATCTCTTTTGCCCATTTAAAATAATCAAGTGGTTTATAAAATCCCATTAAATTCGTTGTAACTGCTGCATCCGGCATATGTCTTTTTATAATATCCCGCTCCATCTTGTAACACTCCAGCAGCGAATCTGACATAAATCTTCGATAATCAAGAGAAATCCCTTGAAACTGTGTCCTGTCGATTTCAAAATGTTCACTTCTAAGATCCGGAAGTACCACATCCTCCCATCCATACATGGTATGTCCCCAAAACGTGGTATTCCATGCTTTATTTAGATTGTCCAATGTCTTATATTTGTTTTTCAGCCAGCTTCTGAATTGTTCTTCACAATGTTCGCAAAAACATTCTCCTCCGAATTCATTTGATATATGCCAGCACACAATGTTGTCATATTCTTTGTATCGCTCACACAGAAGCCAGACCAGCTTCGATGCATAATTTTTATAGGTAATACTGTTTGGACACGAATTGTGTCTTCCGCCAAATTTATGCTTTCTACCCTCAAAATCTACCCGCAGAATGTCCGGATATTTTCTCGCCATCCATGCTGGATGCGCTCCAGTGGACGTTGCCATACAAACTTTCATATTGTTATCTCTGAGCATATCCATAATCTTATCCAGATCTGAAAAATCATATGTATCTTCATCCTTTTGCAGTCTTGCCCACGAAAATACATTAATTGTCACAATATCAATATTCGCAGCTTTCAATAATTCCATATCTTCAAGTCTGACCTGATCCGACCACTGTTCCGGATTATAATCTCCGCCATATACGATTTTATCAAGTTTATTGTATGGTATCATCTTGTAATCCTCCTTATGGTTATATGCTGTTTCATAGGTTATCTCATTTATACCATATTGATTCATGAAGAAATACAAGAATAATTCTATAATCTCTGCCACATTTTTTCGATATTTTAATCGTGTCTCATCCGTAACAGAAATGACATCCATAACAAAAAAGAGCAAAAAAAATACCCAAAAGTAAAATACTTTTAGGTATTTCTTGCTCAACCGGCTAAAATTTAACCAAATCGATTGCCTATTACCACAAATAGTGGAGCTGGCGGGAATCGAACCCGCGTCCGAAGACTCTTCCATTATGGCATC
>JBJEJF010000063.1:0-5581 GCA_051877775.1 Wujia sp. | reverse complement strand
TTTTCTTTATCTGTATACTGAATGCCAAAAGCTCTGGCAAATCCATCACCAAAATTATGGCTCGTTCCAGACTGAAGAGCCTTACCATCATGCATAAGTGCTTCGATCGTATAAGTTGCTTCCGCACCTGCAAATTTTTCTTTATCAGTCTTTCTTCCCTTGATAACCGGTATAGCCAATACCTCTTCACAGAACGAAGCATATATATTCAGCATCTGGATCGTTCTTGCCTCAGCTTCCTCAGCCGTAGCATGTGCGGTATGACCCTCCTGCCACAGGAATTCTCTTGAACGAAGGAAAGGCCTTGTCTCCTTCTCCCATCTGACAACTGAACACCACTGGTTATATACCTTAGGAAGATCACGATATGACTGGATCTCCTTCTGATAGAAATCACAGAATAATGTCTCCGACGTAGGTCTTACACACAGACGTTCCTGCAAAGGATTGAGTCCTCCATGTGTGACCCATGCCACCTCAGGTGCAAATCCTTCTACATGATCTTTTTCCTTCTGCAGAAGGCTCTCCGGTATGAACATCGGAAGATATACATTCTCGACACCTGTAGCCTTGAATCTGTCATCAAGCTGTCTCTGGATCAACTCCCATATAGCATATCCTGCCGGTTTGATTACCATACATCCCTTAACGCTGGTGTAATCAATAAGCCCTGCCTTGATAACCACATCGGTATACCACTGGGCAAAATCCTCCTCCATAGAGGTGATCTGTTCAACTAATTTCTTATCCTTCGCCATTTTTCTTTCCTCGTCTTTCATTCAAATTCATCCATTTCTATCACATCAAATGCCGGACCTTCCGGTTCATGTTTCAACACAATTGGTTCACCCGTCACCGGATGATCAAGCTCCATTCTCGAAGCATAGAGACCTATCTGCACATATTTCTTCTTTTGTTTTGAGAACAGGGGATTGTATTTGGTATCTCCCCATATACCGCAGCCTCTTGCAGCCATCTGTGCCCGGATCTGATGGTGTCTGCCTGTTACAAGATCGATCAGCACATAGGATAACACACCCTCACTGGTCTCAAAGACATCTATGACCTCATAATCAAGCACCGCCTTTTTGGCGCCCTTATCACCTTTCCCGGCAATTCTTGCAGTATTATTCTTCGGATCACGCACAAGATAATCTACCAGCTCGCCATCCATATCTGGCAATTCTCCGGTCAGGATCGCCTGATAATACTTTATAATGCCGCCATCCTGCATCTGATCCGACAGCTTCGCCGCAACCTCAGGTGTCTTTGCAAATAACATTATACCCCCTACGGGTCGGTCTAACCGGTGTATTACTGCTACATATGGTTCTTCATCCCTGTCAGAATGATCATACAGATAATGTTTAATCTGCGTAACCATATCCTCATCATTGGATTTATCCCCCTGGGACGGCACCCCGGGCGGTTTCACACATGCCAGCATATATTCATCTTCATATAAAATATTAAGCTTCATCCTGTCTCCTCTTTTCCCACCGAAAGAGCATCTGTACCCTGCCGTGTCTAAAAAGCTATGTATCGACTTAGAGGATATCATTTTCATGGCAAAATTTCAAGGTTTGATTGTCCTCTAACGCTTTTTCCATCTCTTTCTCCCGGCCTTCGTCACCGCCACCTCCTCATTTGCCCGCTGAATCCTTCTCAGACATTCATCCAGTTTACGGAAACGTTCCTCCTCCCGTTCCTCTTTTTCCCTCATCACTGTGTCAAACTGGCGCATGACATCCGACGTTATCTCTGATTTAATGGAAGTCGTTATAATGTCCTTATTTTCCCGCAACGCATTCGCAACGATCCTGTTCATGACAGTCTGCATCTGCGCGAGCTTAAAATCAACGATCTTAATGTCCCTGGCATCCGAATCACTGATATTCGAATCGTTAATATCCGAGTTCTCTGACATTTCTATATCAGAAGATAATTCCTGCTTCTCCTCCTGTGTGCCACCCTCTGGTCTGCCATCTGTCTGTCGCTCCACCTCCGTATCCCGCGCCCTCTTCTGTCTGTCTATACCCAGCCTGATATCCTTCAGCGAAAATCCCTTTGCTTTAAGCGCCTGCACTTCCTGAAACATCCTTATATCCCGCTCATCATAATAGCGGTGTCCCAACGAATTACGTTTTATATCAAGTTGAAGTTCATCTTCCCAGTAACGCAGCACATGTGCCTCGACATCCAGCTTTTTTGCCGCCTCTTTAATACTCATTTCTTCCATAAAAGAATCCTCCCTGTATAATATTGCATCCTGCTACAATTCACTTTAACACACATATTCAGACAATTATTCATTTTTCGCCCTCAAAATTCCGCCCGGATTCTACACGATATGACATATCTGATCCTTCATCTGCACGATATCCTATCTGCCTGTTACATTCCAAAACAATATTTCAAACCGTATTGCCCGTAAAATTGATTTTTTCTTCCATTATGTATATAATAGCTTGTATATTCATTTTATATTATCCATTAATTATTAAGGAGGATTCTATGTTCAGATTCAAGAAAAGGCTGACTGCCGTTGCCCTGGCTGTCAGTATGATGCTTTCCATATGCGGATGTTCCGGATCTTCAGACAAAACGACCGCAGACAACACAGAACAGACAACATTCGAACAGATAAACAATACCGACACAGATGCAGATAACACAGATTCCGATGACACAGATGTGGAACCGGTTATGGCAGACCCTTCCACGCCTGAGGCAATCGAAGAACAGGAAGCTTTTGATGAGTACCTTCAGGAAGCATTCGATGAGAATGTAGTTAACGACACACTGACTCTCCATTATACACTGGCACATCCGGAAAATTACGGCATTACACCACCGGACGTCACATATGGAGATGTCGATCTCTCAGCAGAAGCCTTTGCGGAAGACAAGGATGAAACACAGGATGAACTCGAAGAACTCGAAGCGTTCAACTATGATCTTCTGACAGCCGAGCAGCGTTTTAATTACGATATTTTATATGAATGCTTACAGACAGATCTTCTGTCTTATGAATATCCATATTATTATGAGCCGTTTGCATATACCAGCGGTCTTCACAGCAACCTTCCAATCACATTGTCTGAGTATACCTTTTACGACCAGCAGGATGTGGAAGATTATCTGAAGCTTCTGGAACTGACACCCGATTATTTTCAGGTATGGCTGGATTTTGAGCAGGTCAAGATTGAAAACGGATTATTTATGAACACACACTCTGCCAACGAAGTGATCAGACAGTGTTCTGATTATATTGCCAAACCGGAAGAGAATCTTCTGATTGAAACCTTTAATGACAACATATACGAAGTTCCTGATCTTACCTCTGAGCAGATTGAAGAATACAAACAGAAAAATCATGACGCAGTCATGGATTATATCATTCCTGCTTATGAAAAAACCATCAAGTTCTTCAAGCAGAACAAAAATGCGGGAAAAAATGATCTGGGTCTCGCTCATTTTGATGCCGGAACAGAATACTATAAATATCTGATCAAAAATAAAGTCGGCTCCGACAAGACACCGGAAGAGATCATCGCGCTGCTTGATACCGAACTGGAGGATCTGATGACTGAATTCTACGGTATCGCCATGAATAATTATGATGCATATAACAGCTACTATAACGATATGGACACCCTGTATGAAGATGTAGATCCAAAAGAGACCATAGAATACTTCGAAAAGGCTACAGCTGACCGTTTCCCGGACATTCCGGACATCAACTTTACCATCGAACCTGTTCATGAATCTCTTGAGGATATAGTAAGTCCTGCATTCTTCATGACACCTCCTCTCGACGACTATGCGCACAATGCGATCTATACCAATCTGAACAGTGATGGCTCCGGTTCCCTCTGGTCTACACTGGCACACGAAGGCATCCCGGGACATATGTATCAGTTTGTATATTTTCTGTCCAATGATCCCGCACCGATCCGCTGCCTGCTGGACTTCTCCGGCTACCAGGAAGGCTGGGCGACCTATGTGGAGCTGATGTCCTTTGATTACTATGACGGCTACAGCAATGACATTTATGCAGAGCTTGAACGTATCAACACTGAGTTAAACCTTCTGGTCAGCGCCCGTGTTGAAATCGGTGTCAACTATGAGGGCTGGGATCTTGAAGAGACCCAGAACTATCTCACGGAAAACGGCTTTAACGGAGATGCCGCACAGGATATCATGGATTACGTTATCGCCGAGCCTGCAAACTATCAGATGTATGTGCTCGGCTGGCTGGAATTCAAAGAACTCAGAGAATATGCAGAGACAGAGCTGGGAGATGATTTTGACGAGTGCGAATTCCACAAGGTTCTGCTTGATGCCGGTCCCTGCCAGTTCTATCTGCTGAGAGACAGGGTTAAACAATATGTAAACAGCATCAAATAACACACAAAACCTAAAATAATGAAGTTAAATTTAAATTAAACTTATTGACTTCTTCGAAAGCTACCTATATACTTAGGTTGGCTAAAAATTTTAAGTCGATTATTACAATATGCTTCTGGCATTGTAATGAAATATATCATTTAGGAGGAAAAATCATGTCAACAAAAGCAAACTACAAACTTGACGAAATCGGTGCCGGCAAAATCGGCTTCCCAAAAACAGGTGAAGCTGTTACCAACACACGTGCCATCATCGAAGCTGCATTTTACGGCAATAACGTTGTTAAGGTTAATACCTTAAAGGAGGCTTATAACCTTGCTAAGAATTCACCTGGAACTATCGTAACCGATATGCCTGTATACCGCGGCGAGGAATTCGGTCTGGATGCCGATGCCAAGGTTTTATTATTTAACGATGGTGCTGTAACCGGCCGTTATGCTGCTGCACGCCGCATCAAGGGCGAGCCTGGTGTAGACGCAGCCAAGCTTGATAAAGTTGTTATGGATGCAATATATAAGACACGTTTCAAGAAGCTCTATCATGCAACTTGTTTCGTTGGTCTTGATCCTGAATTCATGGCTAAGGCTCACCTTCTTATTCCAGAAGGAGAAGAGAACCTTCTCTATAACTGGATGCTCAACTTCCAGTACATGTCAGATGATTATGTAAAAATGTACAAGAATTCCAAGCCTATTGCTGATGGCAAGGAGCCTGATATCTATATCTTCTCCAATCCACAGTGGGCACCTACAGAGAGCCCGGATGTTGATTACAGCTGCTTAAGCGATCCGCTTACACTCTGCTACTTCGATACAAATCAGAACTGTGCTGCTATCCTTGGTATGAAGTACTTCGGAGAGCACAAGAAAGGAACTCTTACAATGGCATGGGCTCTTGCTAACAGAAATGGTTATGCAGCATGCCACGGCGGTCAGAAAGAGTACTCTCTTGAAGGAGGCAAGAAGTTCGTTGCTTCTGTATACGGTCTGTCAGGTTCAGGCAAGTCAACTCTGACTCACGCTAAGCACAACGGAAAGTATGATGCATTTGGCGGTATCAAGGTACTTCATGATGATGCTTTCATCATCAATACAGATACATGTGCTTCTATCGCACTTGAGCCTACTTACTTTGATAAGACAGCAGATTATCCTACAGGATGTCCTGATAA
>JBJEJF010000062.1:0-25045 GCA_051877775.1 Wujia sp. | reverse complement strand
TGCACAGGATTGCGCTTGCGGAAGCCTGTATAATGCGAAAACAGCATGGAGCCGTAAGGCGACATGATATAATAAAAAATTGTGCCTGAGGTAGCAATATCTGATAAGACATTAAATAAGATCTGTGAGTTGATTAATTGCGCATACATGAGGAGACATGAAAATGAAATTATCTGAATTAAAACAGGGACAAGCAGGACGTATCACAACAGTAGGAGGAGAAGGTGCATTAAGACAGCATTTTCTTGATATGGGTGTGCTCCCGGGGGCGGAGATCAGTTACATAAAAGCGGCGCCTATGGGAGATCCAATAGAGTATATGATATGGGGATATGAGCTGACACTTCGGTTGGAGGATGCAGAGAAAATAGAGATGGAGCGTGTGCCAGAGCTTGAGGCGGAGCTCGGCAGGGGAAAAACTTTGTCACAGGAAAAGTCACGCGCAGATCATCATCCCGGACTTGGCGAGATGGGCATCTACCATGTAAAACAAAAGGGAGAGGCACTGTCAGATGAAGAGGTAATCACCTTTGGACTGGCAGGTAATCAGAATTGTGGTAAGACCACATTATTTAATCAGCTGACCGGTTCGAACCAGCATGTGGGGAATTTTCCGGGTGTTACGGTAGATCGCAAGGACGGACAGATCCGGGGCAGGAAAAATACACTGGTAACAGACCTTCCGGGCATATATTCATTGTCACCATATACCAGTGAGGAGATCGTGACCAGAGAATTTTTCCTCTCAGACAGACCGCGGGGGATCATCAATATAGTTGATGCGACTAATATAGAGCGAAATCTGTATCTGACCATGCAGCTGATAGAATTAAATATTCCGATGGTTCTCGCACTTAATATGATGGATGAGGTCAGGGAAAATGGCGGGACGATTAATGTCAATGAATTGGAAGATGTGCTCGGAATCCCGGTCGTGCCTATTTCAGCAGCCAAGAATGAAGGTATTGATGAGCTGATCGATCATGCCATGCATGTGGCAAAATACAGAGAGCGTCCGGGCAGAAACGATTTCTGTGATGCCAATGGACCGGATGGTGGTGCTATACATCGCTGTCTGCACTCTATCATGCATCTGATAGAGGATCACACACACAGATATAAGATCCCGACGAGATTTGCTGCCAGTAAACTGGTAGAAGGGGACAAGCTGATATTAGATAAGCTTAATCTGGATGAGAACGAAAAGGAAACGTTGGAACATATCATCCGTCAGATGGAGATAGAGAGCGGGATGGACAGGATGGCTGCCCTCGCGCATATGCGGTTTACCTTTATAAAAAATGTGTGCGATGAGACGGTCGTAAAACCGCAGGAGAGCAAAGAACATCTGCGCAGCAGACGGATCGACAGGATCCTGACCGGCAGATACACAGCGATACCAAGTTTCATTGCAATCATGGCATTTATATTCTGGATGACGTTCGGCGTGATAGGAAGCGGACTTTCCAGTCTGTTTGAAATGGGAATCGACAAGGGAGTCATGTATCTGGACAAGATACTGGCCGCGGCAAATGTCAATAAGGTACTGCATTCTCTGATTATAGATGGTATATGTGTTGGTGTTGGAAGTGTGCTGAGTTTTCTTCCGGTCATAGTCATTTTGTTCTTCTTTCTGTCCATCCTTGAGGACAGTGGATATATGGCGAGAGTCGCTTTTGTAATGGACAGCCTGCTCCGCAAGATAGGCCTGTCGGGAAGAAGTTTTGTGCCGATGCTGATCGGGTTTGGCTGTTCGGTACCGGCAATTATGGCTACACGTACACTGCCGTCTGAGCGTGACAGAAAAATGACTATTATGCTGACACCATTTATGAGCTGCTCGGCGAAGCTGCCAATCTATGCTTTGTTTGTTGCTGCATTCTTCCCGGGGAAGGGAGCACTGGTAATGACCGGTTTATATTTTACCGGTATTCTTGTGGCAATCGTGTATGCGGTCATCTTAAACCATACCAAATTTAAAGGGGAACCGGTTCCTTTTGTAATGGAGCTTCCTAATTATCGTATGCCTGGAATTAAGAGTGTGGGAAGATTGATATGGGATAAGGCAAAAGACTTTATTACCAAGGCATTCACCATTATATTCGTTGCAACGATGATCATATGGTTTTTGCAGAATTTTGATATACATATGAATATGGTATCTGATTCTAAGAGTAGCATGCTGGCAGCCATAGGAAGTCTGATAGCCCCCGTGTTTGTTCCACTTGGTTTTGGAGACTGGAGAGTGTCGACTGCGCTGATAACCGGGTTTACAGCCAAGGAGAGCGTTGTCAGTACGCTGACAGTTTTGCTGGGCGGAAGCACAGCTTCGCTTGATACGATATTTTCGCCGTTCACAGCGATTGTATTCCTTGTATTCACGCTGTTGTACACGCCGTGTGTCGCTGCTGTTTCGTCTGTGAAGCGGGAACTTGGCGGTGGCTGGGCAGCTGTCATCGTTATTATGCAATGTGTTCTGGCATGGCTGGTTGCATTCCTGGTCCGGATGATCGGAATGGTGTTTGGACTTGCATAGATAAGAAATGCATTCATTTGTAGTATGAGATAAGCTGTTTAAGGAGTATACTTATAATGACGGGGTAGTGCGTTTTGATGAACTGATAGGAGATTTATTATGAAAGATGTTATGATAGCCATATGGATACCATTTATTGGTACTGCCCTGGGATCCATGTGTGTATTTTTTATGAAAGGGCAGCTCAATGATAAGGTACAGAAGGCGTTGTCCGGATTTGCTGCGGGAATTATGATAGCGGCATCCGTATGGTCGCTTTTGATTCCGGCCATAGAGCAGGCTGAGGAGGGCGGTAAAGGTAAGCTGGCTTTTTTACCTGCATCCATCGGATTTATGCTGGGCATATTTTTTCTTCTGCTGTTAGATAAACTGATTCCACATCTTCATGTAAATGAGGAAAAAGCAGAAGGACCGAAGTCATCATTAAAAAAATCTACAATGCTGATACTCGCTGTTACATTGCATAATATTCCGGAGGGAATGGCTGTAGGTGTTACCTTTGCGGGGATGTTGTCAGGGGACAGCTCCATTACATTTATGGGTGCGATGGCATTGACGATCGGTATTGCGGTACAGAATTTTCCTGAGGGTGCGATCGTATCAATGCCGGTATGTGCATCGGGAGCAGGAAAGGGAAAAGCCTGTCTGTATGGTGTGCTGTCAGGTGTGGTTGAGCCGGTCGGTGCGTTGATAACGATCTGGCTGGCACATTATCTTCTGGGTGTCATGCCATATCTGCTTGCCTTTGCAGCGGGAGCTATGGTATATGTTGTAGTGGAGGAACTGATTCCGGAATCAGCAGAGGGAGAGCATTCCAATATAGGAACGATTGGATTCGCGGTCGGTTTTGTGATCATGATGATTCTGGATGTGGCACTTGGATAAAACGATTAATATGTGTGATCTGATAAATATATCAGAGATCCAATGGGTAAAAAAGGAGGAAATGCTATGGACAAAAAGGTTATGAATCAGTTGAGCTATGGATTATTTGTACTCACTGCAGAGGAAGAGGGAAAGGATAATGGCTGTATTATCAATACGGCTGCGCAGGTGACGACAACACCTAATCGGGTCAGCATCGCTGTCAACAAGAGCAATTATACGCATCACATGATCATGAGAACACGGAAATGTAATGTGTCCATTATCAGCGAAGATGCGGAGTTTGAAATGTTCAGACAGTTCGGTTTTCAGTCGGGCGGCGGTGTAGATAAGTTCAGCCCGGATTCAGGAATCTGGATGAAGGAAAACAAAGATACCTGCAAACGCGCAGCTAACGGTATTATGTATATTACACAGGGCTGTAATTCCTATATATCACTTCAGGTCGTACAGACTGTAGATCTTGGAACACATACGTTGTTTATCTGCGATGTAACAGACGGCGAGATGATAAGTGATGTTCCATCTGCGACATATGCATATTATCATGCACATATCAAGACACAGGTACAGAAAGTAGGAACGACGCCGGAGGGCAAAACAGTATGGAGATGCAAGATCTGTGGATATGAGTATGTGGGAGAGAGTCTCCCGGATGATTTCATATGTCCGGTATGTAAGCACCCGGCTTCAGATTTCGAGAAGGAGACCCGATAATGTTTGAGACCATGTTTTATAATGTTGTCAGGCTGGATGGTGATTATGCCTTTTTAAAACAGATCGATGAGAGCGGGAAAACGATACCCGATACTGAGGAAAAATGTGTTGCAAGGGCTTTACTTCCTGCAGATATCGATGAAGGCAGCAGACTTGCTTATGAGATGTTGGAATATACCAAAATATGATTACAAATGAGATGAGGATGCTATGATATTCAAATCAATTACCAAAAAAGAAGAAGGCAGATTTATAACCCGTTATGATGCCTGCTACGAGACTGTGGATAAACAAAATAAGATATATGAATTAATCAGCCGTAATAACAATATTACATCCTTCGATGAACTGCATGGGAAGAGGGCAGATGCGGTCGTCATCATAGTGACGGACGAGTCCGGAGACAGAATATTGCTGAACAGGGAATTCAGACTTGCTCCGGGAGAATGGGTATACAATTTTCCGGCAGGATTGATTGATCCGGGTGAGAAACCGGAGGAGAGCGCCAGACGGGAGCTTTGGGAGGAAACAGGACTGGAGCTGTATGAGATAGAGGATCTGCTGGAGACCAGCTACAGTGCGGTCGGTTTCAGCAATGAAACCAATGTATGTATCGTTGGACGTGCAAGAGGAACATTCCGTGCAAGCACCTCAACTGTTGAGGAGATCGAAGCAGGATGGTATACGAGAGAAGAAGTGAAAGCGTTACTTCATACGGAGAAGTTTGCAGCCAGAACACAGGCATACTGTTATCTCTGGAGCAGATCATAGATCATCATAACAGGAATCACGTTATGACAGACGAGAGAAATACTATACACATAAAAATATGGCATGTATACAGGAGAAAACACGTTTGCGTGCATTTACCTGATATACATGCCATATTTTTATGCTGCTATATAAGCTATATAATTAAAAACTCTTGATCCAGTTGATCAGGGAATCATGATATGTGTTATTGTACACATCCTGTTTCATCTGATCGGTGACACAACCGTTTTTCTCCATGCGGGCAATGACTGCTTCCTGAAGACCGGCAATGATACCTCTGGCATACGCATCTGCTTCTTTGCTGTCGTCTGTGGATTCAGGGGCGGTACTGTCTGTGGATACTCCGTCATCTGTGGATACTGTGTCCGCGTCGGTTGCATCTGTGGCAGACTCTGTGTCGGTATCTGAGGTGTCAGCAGCAACTGCATTGTCATCTGTGCATGTGTCCGCTGTGGACTCTGTATCAGTAATATTTTCAGCGACAGCTGTATCAGTATCGGTAGCGATATCTGCATCAGTATCGACTGCAGCATCCCGAGCATCCTGTGTGACAACGGTTTTTAATATTGGAGTGACTGGATCAGAATCTTCTGCATTTAAGAATAAAGCATTGTATTCTGATTCTGCGATCCATATATCACCGGAGCTTGCAGGAATATTGACTACAATATTGCCATTTACCTGTGAAACTCTCTCTCCTGAGAGAATGCCGATATATGTATCTGCGTTTCCGGCAGGAACGGTCATAACATAGGAACTGTCGTCATTATTTACTGTTATGACAGCCGTTTCTGCATTATAGCTTCGCGCATATGCATACTGGCGGTTTGTCAGAAGAAGCTCGCGGTAATCACCATATGACAGCTCTTTCAGCTTTTGACGGGCGTGCCCCAGAGCTGTTATTACTTTGGTGCAATTGTTGTTTTGGATGGCATCTTTATAATCATCCAGAGAAATAGCAGGCCGCAGTGAGTCATCCGAGAAACGTTCTTTTTTGCCTTCAATACCGAATTCTGATCCATAATAGATAGAAGGAATGCCAGGCAATGTATAGAGCAGAACGTGAACAGGCACGTAATGCGCTTTGTTATTTAATTTTGTGTAGATTCGCTCAACATCATGATTATCAACAAAATTATACAATTTCAGCCCGTGAGGACCGTTTCCTCCGATACCATACAGGCGCTTGACTGTGTGGGCAATCTCAAAATAATTGTGATCGTTATGTCCGGAATACAATGCCTTATGCAGCTGGTAGTTGGTTACAGAATGAAGCGTTCCCTCATTCACCCAGCGATTATAATCCCCATGTATGACTTCGCCCATAAGCCAGAATTCAGGCTTTACTTCGTTTGCAACATGGCGCAGAGCTTTCATGAAATCAAAGTCGAGTACGTCTGCTGCATCCAGTCTGATACCATCGATATCAAATTCGCTGACCCAGAAACGGATGACATCGCAAATGTAGTCGCGAACGGCAGGGTTGCGCTGATTCAATTTGACAAGCAGATTGTATCCGCCCCAGTTGTCATAGGAAAAACCATCATTATACTCTGTGTTTCCATAAAAATTAACATTACAGTACCAGTCACGGTAAGGAGAATTCTCACGATTTTTACATATATCCTGAAAAGCGAAGAAATCTCTTCCCGTGTGATTAAAGACTCCATCCAGTATTACCCGTATACCCTTGCTGTGGCATTCGGATACAAAGTCTTTCAGATCCTGATTGTCGCCCAGACGGCTGTCAAGTTTCCTGTAGTCTGTTGTCTCATAACCATGTCCGACCGACTCGAAAAGGGGTCCGATGTAAAGTGCGTTACAACCGATGTCACGTATATGATCGATCCATGGAATTAAAGTCCTGAGACGGTGTACCGGTTCCGTGTAATCATTATGCTTTGGAGCACCGGTGAGCCCCAAAGGATAAATGTGATAAAATACTGCCTCGTCATACCAAGCCATTTTTCTTTACCTCCAGTTTTATTTTGTCCCGAAAATTCTGTCTCCTGCATCCCCAAGTCCAGGGCAGATATATGCGTTTTCATTTAAGCATCTGTCTAGCTGACCAACGTAGACCTGAACATCAGGATGTGTCTCTGAAAGATTTTTTAATCCTTCCGGTGCAGCGATGATTGACATGAATTTGATGTGTTGACCGCCGTGAGATTTTATCTGATTGATTGCGTCTACGGCTGAGCCGCCTGTTGCAAGCATGGGATCTGTCACAATGATGGTTCTTTCATCAATTGGTTTTGGAAGCTTGCAATAGTATTCCTGTGGGAGATGAGTAACTTCATCTCTGTACATTCCGATATGTCCTACCTTTGCGGTCGGAACGAGTGCCAGAATGCCGCTTACCATGCCGAGACCGGCACGCAGGATAGGAACAACAGCCAGCTTACGTCCTGCGACAACAGGTGTCATACATTTTTCAATAGGTGTTTCAACTTCTATATCCTCCAGCGGAAGGTCACGCAGCGCTTCATATCCCATGAGCATAGCAATCTCTTCAGTTAGTTTACGGAATTCATTGGTTCCGGTGTTCTTGTCACGCAGCATGGAGATTTTGTGTTTGATCAGTGGGTGATCAAAGATATGAACGTTTGGATACATTGGCTTTACCTCTTTTCTTAATTATTTTCTGTTACTTCTGTATTAAAATCATAATCCTTGCCCGGAAGTATGGCATTCAACAGGATACCTGCGATGGCTGCAACAGCGATACCGGACAGTTCTATGTTTACATCCATGATACTGAAACAGATACCAGGAGATGCCTTATATTCGATACCAAGTGCACATACCAGTATGATTGCTGCTATGATAAGGTTACGGCTCTTGGTGAAGTCGACCTTGTTTTCCACGATGTTACGCATTCCTATGGCAGATATCATACCATAGAGAACCAGAGATGCACCGCCGATAACTGAAGCCGGCATGGAGCTTACGACAGCGGCGAACTTTGGACAGAATGACAGTATGATAGCGACACATGCAGCTATTCTCATAACGATCGGATCATATACTTTAGACAGTGCAAGTACACCGGTATTTTCTCCGTAGGTCGTGTTGGCAGGACCACCAAAAAATGCGGATAAGCTTGTTGCAAGTCCGTCTCCCAGTAATGTTCTGTGAAGTCCAGGCTTGGCAATATAGTTAATGTTGGTTGTTGCACTGATGGCAGAGATATCACCGATATGCTCCATCATTGTAGCCAGAGATATCGGCACGATCGTGATGATGGCATTAAGATTGAATTTGGCAAAGTTTGCTGTACTCAGTGGAAGACCGATCCATGCGGCATCCTTTACTCCGCTGAAATCAACCTCTCCCATAATGAGTGCAACTGCGTAGGCACCCAGTATTCCGAGCATGATCGGTATGATCTTGATCATACCCTTGCCCCATATATTACATACGATAATGATTATGATAGCTACCAGAGCAATAATCCAGTTGGTATCGCAGTTGTTCAGAGCCGATGGCGCCAGTGTCAGTCCAATGGCAATTATGATCGGACCTGTAACGACCGGCGGGAAGAAACGCATGACACGTTTGATTCCAAAGAGTTTGATGAGACCGGCGACAACCAGATAGACAAGACCGGCCACAAAGACACCGCCACAGGCATAAGCCAGTTGTGTAGGATCTGCAACACCGTTTTCCAATGGTGCTACCGCAGCATAGCCTCCTAAAAATGCAAAGGAAGAACCGAGGAAGGCAGGAACTTTACCTCCGGTGATCAGGTGAAATAAAAGTGTTCCGAGTCCCGCCATAAGCAATGTGGTCGATACGCTCAGGCCTGTCAAAAGCGGAACAAGGACAGTGGCACCAAACATAGCGAAGGTATGCTGGAGACCAAGAAGCAGGGTTTTGCCTGCACCGAGTTCTCTGACGTTATATATACCATCAGCAGGTGCGTTCGCATTCGTATTTTTTGACATGAAATATCCTCTCTTTCTTTTTTTGCTATGATGAGTTTTTCCTTTTTCATCACAGTTTAGTCTATTATAGCATAGGAAAAGGAAACTGTGGGCAATAATACTATAAAATTACAAAATTTTTGGAAGAAAAAAGCATAGAAAAAAATTTTTAAAATTGCTAAAATAATTTTATCGTCAGTTTAGAAATGTTTTTTTCGGAAGGGAAGAGAAAGGATCGTGATTATTGTGGAACCTGATAAGATATTGTCCGGTAAAAAGGTTGTGCATAGCAAGCTGGGACAGGGTGTGATCGAGGAGATTCGGGATAACTATCTGATTGTCAGATTTGGCGAGGATGGCAGAGTAAGCCGGTTTGCGTTTCCTGATGCGTTCGAGAATTTTTTGACGATTGAGGATGACGAAGCCAGGGAAGTTGTTGACAGACATTTGCGCATCAGACACCTGTTAAATGCGGAGCAGGAGAGACGCAGAAGAGCAAAGCTGCAACAGCTTAATGATGAGCTGGAATTAAAACACAGAGAGGAAATGCTGAGAAAACAGAAAAATGCAATGACCAGGATTGCGAGAGAAAAACGTCTCAAGAATAAGGGAAAGGTTATAGCATGATAAGAAGGCTGTTATATTTTACTTGATATGACAGCCCTTTTCATGTATAACTAAAACTGTGTTATAATGAATTTGATCTTATCGGCAGGAGAGGAATGACCGGGAATGGATGAATTGTTGGAGAGACAAAAAAATATAGAACGGTATGCTGAGAAACTGATGCATCTGGCAAGGGATATTATTACGGTCAGGTTTCGTTTTTTTGATACTGCACTGGTAGCCATAAGGGCAGAAAAAAGACAGGGATTGTCTGGATTCGCAACAGATGGAAGCAGATTCTATTATGATCCGGCATATCTTCTCAGGACATATATGGAAGAGCCTAATGTGGCGGTGAGAATATATCTTCATATGCTGTTGCACTGTATTTTTTTTCATCAGTTTCAGTACGACAAGCTGAATGCCAAGTACTGGAATATAGCGACGGATATAGCTGTGGAAAACATTATACTGGAGATGAATATGCCGGAAGCTGCCCTGACACGTGACGGGGAGGAGATGGACAGGCTGCGCAGGTTGAAGCGTATTGTTCCTTCGCTGACAGCAGAAAAACTCTACAGGGAATTCATGGTAAATAATCCTTCCTCTGATATGGAGCAGGAATATTACCGTTTATTTACAGTGGATTATCATGATCTCTGGAAGGGCGGAGAGGATGTGCAGGAAGAGATCGTGATCACGGAAGACCAGTGGAAAAAAATATCTGAGCGCATCAAGACAGACCTGAAGGCTTTCTCCAAGGACAGATCCGGCTCCGAGAGTCTGGAGGCCAATATAGATGAAGCGACCAGGGAACGGTATAATTACAGGCAGATCCTTGAGAAGTTTACGATATCAGGAGAGGAGCTTACGGTCAACGACGATGAATTCGATTACATCTATTATACCTATGGACTGTCTGCCTATGGCAATATGCCGCTCATCGAGCCCCTGGAATATAAGGATGTAAAAAAGATCCGGGAGTTCGTCATTGTAATCGATACATCCGCTTCCTGCCGGGGCGATATCGTGAAACAGTTTTTAACAAGAACTTATGAGATATTAAAAGAGACTGAGAATTTCTTTCATCATATCAATGTTCATATCATTCAGTGTGATGCGTCTGTACAGTCGGATGTCAAGATCACGGGTGATGCGGATTTTGAGCAATATATAGCGAATGCGAAGATAGAAGGATTTGGAACCACCGATTTCAGACCTGCATTTGCATATGTTGACAGGCTCCTTGCAGAGGGAGAATTTGAGAATCTGAAAGGTATGATATATTTTACGGATGGATATGGTATATATCCCGAGAAGATGCCGGAATATGATGTTATATTTGCATTTCTGGAAGAAGATGAGAACAGACAGCCTGTGCCGGGCTGGGCTGTAAAAGTAGTGTTGGAGGATGAATTACATGAATATTAAACAGGCTAAAGACTATATTAAAAATTCGGTTCAGATTTATTTGAAGAAAGATGAGTTCGGGGATTACCGTATCCCTGTAGTAAGACAGAGACCGATTTTTTTGCTTGGTGCACCGGGTATCGGTAAGACCGCCATTATGGAGCAGGTAGCTCAGGAGCTTGGAATAGCACTGGTATCATATTCCATGACACACCATACGAGGCAGTCTGCACTGGGACTTCCATTTATTAAGCACAAGAGTTATGGTGGAATGGAGTATGATGTGTCAGAGTACACGATGAGCGAGATCATTGCATCTATATATGATACGATGGAAAGCAGCAATGTCACAGAAGGCATTTTGTTTTTGGATGAGATCAACTGTGTGTCAGAGACGCTGGCACCTTCCATGCTGCAGTTCCTGCAATATAAAGTGTTTGGAAAACACCGAGTTCCTGATGGCTGGGTGATCGTAACAGCAGGAAACCCGCCTGAGTACAATAAATCTGTCAGAGAATTTGATGTTGTTACGATGGACAGACTGAAGGTACTGCCTGTAGAAGCGGATTATGCGACGTGGAAAGCATATGCGCAGGAAAAAGGAATACACAATGCTGTTTTAAATTTTCTTGAATTGAAAAAAGACTATTTCTATCATATGGAAACGACCTCTTCGGGACGTTCATATGTTACGGCCCGTGGATGGGAGGATCTTTCACAGATCATATCCATGTATGAGGAGGACGGACTTGCGGTAGATGAAACTCTGGTTGGACAGTATCTGCAGAATGAAAAGATCGTCAGGGAATTCTGCGCATATTATGACCTGTACAATAAATATAAGAGCGATTACCGCGTCGATGCGCTGCTGGCTGGTGACATTACAGAAAATGCCGTAAGTAAGGCGAAACAGGCATCCTTTGATGAACGTTTGTCACTGCTTGGAATGTTGCTAGATAAGATGCAGACAGAGATGCGGGAGGTGGTTATGACATCCGATTATCTGTCAGATCTCATGACACCGCTCAAGGCTGTAAAACAGGCAGCCGAAAAGAGTCTCGAGGATAAGAATGCGGTATCCGCAATGCTGGAGACACAGATCGAAGCCAGAGCCAAGGCTATGCATAATATGGAGAAGGCCAATTCACTTTCGTCTTCAGATCGGAAGAAACACAAACGGATCATTGCATTTATGACGGAGGCAGAGAAGAAGCTTGCGTCAGAAGAACACCAGTCTGCCGATGAGGCTTTTGCATTTGTAAAAGGCTTGTTTGATGCAGAAGTGGCGGAGATGAAGAAAAAGGTTTCAGAGACCGGAGATCGTCTGCACAATCTGTTCACATTTGCCGGGCAGGCATTCGAGGAGGGAAATGAACTTCTGATTCTCGTGACGGAACTGACAGTCAACACATACAGTGCGCGATATATCAGTATGTTTGGATGCGAAGATTATAATCATTATAATCAGCTGCTTATGGTTTCAGAGAGACGGAATGACCTGAAGGAAGATATCGCAAGGCTGAATCTGGTCGATACAGGATCTTCGATAAGCAGTATATAGATACTGACGTAACCGAGAGGATATGAATGATGAAAGAGTTTGTATATAAAACAGGAGATTATACGTTATATTGTGAGGTAGAACAGAATCCGGAGAGACACGTCGTTATTGCTATGCATCAGGGAAACGGGAGTATGCTGGTCATACCGGCCTATATGGAGGCAGATGGGGAATCTCTGCCTGTTACTGCTATTGGTAAAAAAGCATTGCTGGCTGCAACTGATCTCAGACAGGTCACGCTGCCTTTTACTATGAGACTGTTGGATGACTGGGCTTTTGCACAGTGCGAGAATCTGCTTCAGATCATTGTACAACAGCCTGAAAATCAGACACCGGATGCATCGACATGGATGGAAAATGGATACGATATCCATATTGAATTCGGAAAAGGTGTGTTTGATGATTGTATACATCTCGATGATATATGTATCGGAACCGGCAAGAGGGATACTCTGTCAGCATTACTCGGAGCAATTCCGTATCGCC
Source organism: Wujia sp. (assembly GCA_051877775.1). GTDB lineage: Bacteria > Bacillota > Clostridia > Lachnospirales > Lachnospiraceae > Coprococcus_C. The sequence goes on along the minus strand of JBJEJF010000062.1, from coordinate 12,144 downwards.
TGCAGGCAGAATATCTTCTTCGTGACAATGATATAGGGAGCAGACACTGGTTTGCAAAATGGGATAATAGTCTGTCCGCTTTACTGGATGAGGATGATGAAGAAGGATATACCAATATGGTTCTGTGTGGGGAGGAAGATATACAGAGAAGCATGCCGGATTATATTGCCGATAAACGTCGCCGAAAAAGTGGATTGTGTCTGCTGCGTCTGCTTCATGATGACAGATTAGAATCATATTACAGGAAAAAATACCAGGATTATATTGTAAAGCATTGTAAGGGACAGAAAACAGAAGAAGCCTGGGAGGTTATTCTCTCAGACTTCGGTGATCGCTTGGAGTATTATAATATTTTGGCAGATCTTGGATGCATAACGGAGGACAACATTGATGCAATGCTTCTTGATATGGGCGAGCAGCATGCCGAGGCCAAGGCATACCTGATAGATTACAGACATAGCAGCCTTGGCGGTGGCGATATATTCTCATCCTTCGAATTATAAGCATTAACCGTTGTGCTTCATAACATCTTTGCGTTTATTTTTCTTGCTCTCATATAATGCTGTGTCGGCATTATGGAGAACATCTTCGATATTCAGTGTCGGTGAGCAGACAAATGTACTGATTCCGAGACTGATATCGATATAATAAGGCTTTCCGCAGGTATTATTTAATTCTTCCGACTCTTTTGCTATGGCGGTCTTGATCTGATCCGGTCTGTCAGTATTATCTATGAAAGAAAATGCAACAAATTCATCTCCACCGATACGACCGATGATATCGTCATGGTTAAAGCTTTCTGTCAGAATCTTTGCAATGCTTTTTATTGCAAAATCTCCATTTTTGTGACCAAATCGATCATTTACCTGCTTGAGGTTATCCATATCTGCAAATACAAGCATGGCCTGCTTGCCTTCGTTGTATTTGGAGTTGACCTTCATCTGTACACTGTCCAGGAAGCCACGGCGGTTGTTGATGCCAGTCAGGGCATCTGTTATGGACAGTTTATTCAACAGGATGTTCTTTTCATTTAATTCGGCTGCTGATATAGCCAGCTTCTGCTGTGTGGACATCTGCTGTTTCATCAGGGAGATGAAGTTCAGTGATATGGCAAGCTGAAGACTATTAGGATATATATTACCAAAATATGCGATGTCTATCTCACCCACAAATAATCCGTGTTGGATGTTGTTTGTGAAGAGTGGTGTAAGGACCAGAGTTTTTCTGCGGTCGTCATCCATATACTGGTTATTGAAGATCTTCTCGGATGAGATCATGCGGTTATTACCGGACAGATAATGCACATTGCCATTGTTGTGATAGGCCTGCAGGTATAGGGTTTTCGGAATCTTCCATGCACCGTTCGGCATCAGCATGACAGGCTCTTCATATATATACAGATATGCACTATCAAAATGCGCTTCTTTTAGATTCTCCATAATCAGATTAAAACAGGATTCCTCGTCATCGCTGTATGTCATGGTATCCTTTGTAATGTACATGGATGACCAGATACTTGCCTTGTGTTTTTTGACCGTATTATACAGAGTCGTGGAGGTACGGAGTACCAGTGCTGTCATGATCTGGTCAAAGAGGATAGCAACAGCATTTGACTCTTCAATGGAATCGCTGAAGGTAATTAACATTTTGTTCAGCTCCTGGATGGTAAACATAAACTTGTCAGGACTGAAGTAATTTTTGACCAGAGGGGATTCCAGAAGTTCCAGAATAGAATGTATTATGCTATCACTGTCAAACTGCAGAGTACGATCAGTGATCGGCTGGAAAAGCATCTTAAGCACAGGTATAAAATTATTCAGAAGTTCCGGATAATAAAATGCTTCCCGGTAATCATGCAGAAAATGATCAATGAAAAAGCTGATCATATGATCTGTGCTTGAGGTGCTGGACAGTAATTGCTGCCTGTCCGTGTGAGAAAGTATATAATCTCCGCATCCACAGGAGGAACGTACGATCAGACTGGAGTCTAGGATGTTTTTGCTGGTCCGTCCCTGTGTGATCAGATTGATTGCTTCATAAATGGCATGATATCCCATGTCCATGATCTGGTTATGTACCGTTGTGAGCATTGGATCAAGTACCATGGATGTCGGTGAATCGTCATAACCGGTAACCAGTATATCCTTGCCGATCTCAAGCCCCCTTGCTTTGATGGCTGTATATCCCCCGATAGCCATCTGATCATTGGCAAATACGATAGCTTCCAGATCAGGATTGCGATCCAGCAGATCATTTACAATATCCTCGGTATACTCGGAAAAATTGCCATATACAATGCGGCCTTCATCGACCGGAATGTTATTTTCCCTGAGAACCTGACGGTATGTCTCAAGTCTGTCATTGGCATCTGCATTTTCTTTGCGGCCGCTGACAAATCCGATTTTGCTGACATGGTGTTCGTGAATCAGGTGTTCTACTGCCTGACGCATACCTGTTTTACCTTCGGTGTAAAGGTACGGATATCCCGGCACTTCTATCTCTATGGTAAGAATAGGCAGATTAAAATTCTTGAGAAAGGCGATTATATCGCTCTCAGACAGAAAACTGCCGATAGAACCGATGGATACGATCAATGCGTCCAGATTATGTTCGGATGCATAATAAAAGATAGAATTATACTGATAATCAAACCTGGCGTTTTTCGGGTCATTATATGAAGCGTTCATATACATACCGGGAAAAACAACAAGGTTTACATCAGCCTCTTTTGCGGCGTAATCAACGCCTTTGCATATTTCATAGGCATAATCATTGTCAAGATGGCAAGTGAAAAAACCTATGTTCAGTCGTTTTTTGCTTTTTGTTCTCAATAATAGTGCCCCCTAATATACCCAATATATTAAATTCTAACACATTTTAAATGAAATATCAAATAAATTTGCTGGTTTACAAACTGTTCTATTTACACTATAATATACGCGGAAGCAACTGGTAGTATCAGGGTTAAGATCCTGTGCTATACGGAGAGTAGCATAGCAGACATAACGGAAGAACAGGTATATATGCGGGGATGTCTGTCAATAAAATACAGGAGGATTAAGATAATGGATTATAAGAATGCCGGTGTAGATATTGAAGCAGGATACAAATCGGTTGAACTGATGAAAGAGCACATTAAGAAGACAATGAGAGAAGAGGTCCTTACGAATATAGGAGGCTTTTCCGGCGCATTTTCTCTTGAAAAATTCAAAAATATGGAAAAACCGACATTGGTATCCGGTACAGATGGAGTTGGAACCAAGCTCAAGCTGGCTTTTGTAATGGATAAACATGATACAGTCGGAATCGATTGTGTGGCAATGTGCGTCAACGATATTGCATGCGCAGGTGGTGAACCATTATTCTTCCTGGATTATATTGCCTGTGGTAAAAACTATCCGGAAAAAATCGCGACGATCGTAAGTGGTGTTGCTGAGGGATGTTCGCAGTCAGATGCCGCATTGATTGGTGGAGAGACAGCGGAGATGCCGGGATTTTATCCTGAGGATGAATATGATCTTGCCGGATTTGCCGTTGGTATAGTAGATGAAAAAGATCTGATAACAGGTAAGGATATCAAGGTGGGTGATACACTGATCGGTATCGCATCCAGCGGTGTCCACAGCAATGGATTCTCACTTGTGAGAAAGGTATTTGATATGTCGAAGGAGTCTCTGGAGACATACTATGATGAACTTGGAAAAACATTGGGCGAGGCACTTCTCGCTCCGACAAAAATATATGTAAAAGCACTTCGCTCTGTGCGTGAAGCAGGTGTGACGATCAAGGGCTGCAGCCATATTACGGGAGGCGGATTCTATGAGAATATTCCGCGTATGCTTCCGGATGGAATCATTGCATCGGTGAGAAAAGATTCCTATGAGGTACCGGCTATATTTAAGCTCCTTGCCAAGACCGGCAATATCGAAGAAAAGATGATGTATAACACCTACAATATGGGAATCGGAATGGTGCTTGCTGTCGATCCTTCAGAAGCTGAAAAAACGCTCGCGGCGCTTGCACAGGCTGGTGAGAATGCTTATATCATCGGAACGACTAAGGCCGGAGATAAGGGAGTAGAGTTATGTTAAGAGTGTTGGTTATGGTATCAGGCGGCGGGACGAATCTGCAGGCGATTATTAATGCCGTACAGGATGGAACGATCACCAATACGGAGATAGTGGGTGTGATCAGTAACAACAAAGGAGCCTATGCGCTGGAACGTGCGGCAACAGCCGGTATTCCGACAGCTGTTGTATCTCCAAAGGATTTTGATACACGGGCGGATTTTAATGATGCTCTGTTGGCAGCTGTAAATGGATTCAGACCTGATCTGATCGTGCTGGCAGGGTTCCTTGTGGTTATTCCGGAAAAGATGATTGATGCCTACGAAAATAAGATCATCAATATTCATCCGTCATTGATTCCGTCATTTTGTGGCACAGGATATTATGGTTTGAAGGTCCATGAGGCAGCACTGGCACGTGGCGTAAAGGTTACCGGAGCAACGGTACATTATGTTGACAAGGGGACGGATACAGGCCCGATTATTATGCAGAAAGCGGTATATGTGCAGGATGGTGATACGCCAAAGACGCTGCAGCAGCGGGTGATGGAAGAAGCAGAATGGAAACTTCTTCCGGCTGCGATTCAGATGATAGCGAACAGTTAATTAACAATGATAATTGGTCAGAGACAGACAAGGAGGAACTGCAAGATGAAAGTACTTATAGTTGGAGGTGGCGGAAGAGAGCACGCCATAGCATGGAAATGCAGTCAGAGTAAGCGGGTAAGCAAGCTGTATGTAGCACCGGGCAATGCCGGTATCGCGCAGTTGGCAGAGTGTGTTGATATTTCTGTGATGGATGCACCTGCCCTGGTTGAGTTTGCAAAAGAAAAGGAAATAGATCTCACTATAATCGGACCGGATGATCCATTGGTTGCCGGCGTTGCAGACGCATTTACAAATGCGGGACTCAGGGTGTTTGGACCTGCCAAAAATGCAGCAATCATAGAGGGTTCGAAGGCTTTTTCAAAGGACTTAATGAAAAAATACAATATACCTTCAGCTGCGTATGAGACCTTTGATAATGCAGAAGATGCACTGAAGTATCTGGAAACCGCCAAAATGCCTATCGTCCTTAAGGCGGATGGACTGGCTCTGGGCAAAGGCGTACTTATCTGCAATAACCTTGATGAGGCAAAAGCCGGCGTAAAGACGCTGATGCTTGACAAACAGTTCGGGTCTGCAGGAGACCGGATCGTTATAGAGGAATTTATGACAGGAAGAGAAGTTTCCGTTCTCTGCTATTGTGATGGAACCCATATCAAACCAATGGCATCAGCGCAGGATCACAAGCGTGCCAAAGATGGAGATCAGGGATTGAATACCGGAGGAATGGGCACTTTTTCTCCAAGTCCGTTCTACACGGATGAAGTAGATAAATTCTGCAAGGAAAACATATATCAGAAGACTATGGATGCCATGAAGGCAGAGGGCAGAGATTTCACCGGAATCCTGTTCTGCGGACTTATGCTTACTGAGGATGGTCCAAAGGTTCTGGAGTATAATGCACGTTTTGGTGATCCGGAGGCCCAGGTCGTTCTGCCGCGAATGAAAAATGACATTATTGATGTTATGGAAGCATGTATTGATGGAAGACTTGATGAGATAGAACTGGAGTTTGACGAACAGGCAGCGGTATGTGTTGTTCTTGCGTCGGAGGGTTATCCTGAACATTATGAGAAGGGCTTTGTGATCCATGGCCTGGATAATTTCTCTGACAAAGACGGATATTATGTATTCCATGCGGGAACGAAGCAGACGAAGGATGGAATCGTAACAAATGGTGGAAGAGTGCTGGGTGTTACAGCCAAAGGAGAAGATCTGGTTGCTGCCAGGGCAAACGCATATAAGGCAACTGAATGGATCCAGTTTGATAATAAATATATGCGCCATGATATTGGTAAGGCGATCGATGAACAGTAGAGTTCCACCTGGCATTGTGTGCCTGCAGCGGAAATGAGAAAGAGGGATGCGTTATGATTATAAATATTGATTTTAACAGCAGCGAAGCAATATATATGCAGCTCAGAAATCAAATCATCATAGGAATTGCGCAAAACACAATAAAAAACGGAGAGTCGCTGCCTTCTGTGCGCCAACTCGCAGATGAGCTGGGCGTTAATATGCACACAGTTAATAAAGCTTATGCATTGTTACGCAATGATGGTTATCTTAAGCTGGATAGAAGAAAGGGTGCGGTGGTCTGTGTTTCGATAGATATGAAATCACAGCATCTGAAATCAATGAATATAGGTATGCGCATGATGGTTGCAGAAGCAATCTGCAAGGATATCAGTCTGGACGAAATGCATCAGATCGTTACAGATATGTATAAGGAATTTGATGAAGTTCAGAATAAAAAGTAACAAGTTGTTGGAGGTAAGATATGAAACTGGAGTATACATTACAGGCGCGTGAGGCACTTGATGTTGCGCTGGAATATGCCAAACGTAATAAACACAGTTATATCGGGACAGAGCATCTGTTATATGCCTTGATCGCATATCCGGCAGGAACTGCATGGAAGATTCTTGCTGAGAATGGCGCAGATGAAACAGTAGTAAAAGAATATCTTGGCAGAAGCCAGGAAATCAGTGACACAAAATTAAAAGGTGAAAAAGAATATTCTATAAAATTACAGCAGACGCTTGAAACTGCTGAAAAAGAAGCGAGAAGACAGAAGAGCGATAAGATCGGAACAGAACATCTGCTGATTGCAATATTAAAATCAAATGACTCAGTTGCAGTTAAATTGCTTAATTCCATGTCGGTCAATCTTCAGAAAGTATATGTTGATACGATGGTTGCATGTGGATTTGATGGCAATGCTGCAAAAAAAGAATTTGCGGCGATCAAGAATCCGTCTTCCAAGAAAAAATCTGCGAATCCGACATTGGAACAGTTCAGTCGTGATATGACCAAAGCGGCCGCTGAGGATATGATGGATCCGGTCGTGGGTCGTTCGGCTGAGATTGAGCGAGTTATGCAGATATTGTGTCGTCGTATGAAAAATAATCCCTGTCTTGTCGGTGAACCGGGTGTTGGTAAGACTGCGGTCGTCGAGGGACTGGCTCAGCTCATCAGTGAGGGGAATGTTCCGGAGATACTGGCTGACAAGAGGATATTAAGTCTTGATCTGTCCAGTATGGTTGCCGGTTCAAAATATCGTGGAGAGTTTGAGGAAAGAATAAAAAAAGTAATCAGCGAAGTACGTGCAGCCGGCAATATCATATTGTTTGTGGATGAATTGCATACGATCATCGGGGCAGGTGGTGCTGAAGGAGCAATAGACGCATCAAATATTCTGAAGCCTGCATTGTCGCGTGGGGAGATCCAGATGATCGGAGCTACCACGAGAACAGAATACAGAAAATATATTGAAAAAGATGCGGCATTAGAGAGGCGTTTTCAGCCTGTTTATGTCGAGGAGCCAACAGGTGAGGAAACAATGGATATTCTTCGTGGCCTCTGTGGTAAATATGAGACACATCATGGTGTGGAGATAACAGAAGAAGCCATGAAAGCAGCGGTAGAATATTCGGTGCGTTATATTAATGACAGATTTCTGCCTGATAAGGCGATTGACCTGATTGATGAAGCTGCATCCAGAAAAAAACTTGGTTTGTTTACCAAAAATAAAACAATATTGCATGATGAGGAAACATACAGATCCCTTGAAGATGAGATGGAAGATGCACTGACAGAGGGAGATATCGATAAGGCAGCAGAAGTGCGCGCATCGCTGGATAAGCTGGCTAAAAAAATCGAGAAATCCAAGAGCAAAATGAGGGACAGAGAATCAACTGGTATGTCCATTGATGATGAGGATGTGGCAGATGTCGTATCTGTATGGACCAAAATCCCGGTCAGCAAGATCACACAATCAGAGTCGGCAAGGTTATTAAAGCTTGAAGAAATACTGCATAAGCGCGTAATCGGGCAGAACGAAGCGGTAGATGCTGTTGCTAAGGCTATCAGACGTGGAAGAGTCGGATTAAAGGATCCAAAACGTCCGATAGGTTCATTTTTGTTCCTTGGTCCGACAGGCGTAGGAAAAACAGAGCTGTCAAAAGCATTGGCAGAAGCAATGTTTGGAGATGAGAATTCTCTGATCCGGGTAGATATGTCTGAATATATGGAAAAACACAGTGTATCTAAGATGATAGGTTCTCCGCCCGGCTATGTCGGATTCGAGGAGGGTGGACAGCTTGCGGAAAAGATAAGAAAAAATCCATATTCTGTCGTATTATTTGATGAGATAGAAAAAGCCCATCCGGATGTGTTCAATATACTGCTTCAGGTACTGGATGATGGACATATCACGGATTCTCAGGGAAGAAAGGTCGATTTCAAGAATACGGTTATTATCATGACCAGCAATGCGGGTGCGCAGAGAATCGTCGATCCGAAACGCCTTGGCTTCTCAGGTAAAAATGATGAAGACCGTGATCATGATGAGATGAAAAGCAACGTCATGGAAGAAGTAAAGCGTATGTTCAGACCGGAATTTATTAACAGGATCGATGATATTATCGTCTTCCGTGCATTGACCAAGGATGATGTAAAGGGAATTAGCAGCCTTATGTTGAAGGAATTCCGTGACAGAGTGAAGAAACAGATGGATATCACGCTCAACTATGGGGATACTCTGAAAAATTATATCTTTGAGAAGGGATATGACAAAAAATATGGTGCAAGACCACTGAAACGTGCGATTCAAAATGAAATCGAAGACCGTCTGGCAGAAGAAATCCTTTCCGGAAAAGTGAAAGCCGGAAGTAAGGTGAGTATTTCGGTTGTGGATTCAAAGGTCGTGTTTTCTGTAAAAGAATAGGCACCATGTAAAAACACAAATTATATCGATTTTTTTGTAGCAAAGCAGCAGGTCTTATAGTATAATTATAACTAAGATACAGGACAGGTTAATATTCATAATTTGGCTTAAAATACGATGGAGGAATAGGAAAATGGCAGTGATTGAGGAATTGATTCGCGAGGAAGCAACGGGAGCTCTTAGCTTTGGTAATTACAAACTCCCTGCAAAGACAAAAAAAGATGGATTTAATTATAATGGAGATGTCTATAAGATAAAGACATTCAAGGAGATCACCAAGCTGGAACGTAACGGCATGTTTGTATATGAGTCAGTTCCAGGTACAACTGTTCATGATTTCAGGGCAACAGACAAGGCTGTAAATCTGGTTGTTGAGGGTATGGAGGATTCACAGGTTACTCTTGAACTGGAGGCAGAAAAAGAATACAAGATCCATATTGATAAGGTATATGTAGGCAAGATGAAAACAAATCTTGGTGGAAAGCTGAATCTAAGCGTTGAGCTTGAACCGGACAAACTGGTTGATATTTTTATTGAGAAAATGTAGAGGTTGATCGTGGCAAAAGAAAAACAGGTTTTTTTCTGTAAAGAATGTGGCTACGAATCTGCAAAATGGCAAGGTCAGTGTCCGGGATGTCGTGCCTGGAACACGTTTGTTGAAGAAAAGATAACTGTGGGCGCTCAGAAACACTCTTCGGTAAGGAGAGATGCTGTAGCGCCTACAAGTATTTTAAAGGTTACAACAGCAGATGAGAGCCGGATAAAAACAAATATAAAGGAACTTGACAGAGTACTTGGTGGAGGAATCGTAAAGGGATCTCTCGTTCTGGTCGGAGGAGATCCGGGTATCGGCAAGTCGACGATCCTTCTGCAAATGTGCAGGAATCTTGTCCATGCAGGGACGGAAGTGTTATATGTATCGGGAGAGGAATCTCTTGCGCAGATTAAAATGCGTGCTGAGCGCATCGGAACATTTGATAAGGATATGCTTTTGCTCTGCGATAATGATATGGACAATATTTCGGCTGCTATACAGAAGAGTCATGTCTCAGTGGTCGTAATCGATTCGATCCAGACTATGGTTGTTGAAGAATTGGGAACTGCACCGGGAACGGTAACTCAGGTCAGGGAAGTGACTGCACGGCTCATGCAGCTTGCAAAACAGGAAGAGATTGCAATATTTATCGTGGGACATGTGACGAAGGAAGGAACTGTAGCGGGTCCGAGAACGCTGGAGCACATGGTGGATTCAGTGTTATATTTTGAAGGAGACAGTAATAATGGATTCAGATTACTCCGCGGTGTAAAAAACAGATTTGGGTCTACCAATGAGATCGGTGTTTTTACCATGACAGAGACAGGCCTGGAGGAGGTAGATAATCCTTCACAGATGATGCTGAACGGAAGACCGCAGGGTGTTCCGGGTTCTGTTGTGGTGTCCTCTGTCGAGGGAACAAGACCGATTCTTGTAGAATTGCAGGCACTGGTGTGCCAGACCAATTTCAATATGCCAAGGAGAACTTCTGTTGGCGTGGATTATAACCGGGTCAATCTTATTATGGCAGTGTTGGAAAAACGTGTTGGGATGAATCTGTGGGGATATGATGCTTATGTTAGTATAGCCGGAGGTATGAGGATCAGTGATCCTGCTGTAGATCTGGGTGTGGCTTGTGCGATCGCATCCAGTATGAATAATAAGCCCCTCGGTGATGATGTAATGATTATCGGTGAGATTGGACTGGCAGGAGAGATCCGTGGAGTGACCAATGTTTTGCAGAGAGTAAAGGAAGCAGATAAAATGGGCTTCCATACATGTATCATTCCCAGATCCAACTACGAGAAAAGCATGGAAAAATTAAATATCCGTGTGATCGGTGTCAGTTCACTGGCAGAAGCATTGTCAATCTTATAAAACAGGAGGCACATTTTATGAGTAATTATCGGTGGGCAGTCTTAGGTTGTGGCGTCATCGCCAACCAGCTTGCACAGGCAATGGAAAAAAGAGGGCAGCAGCTTTATGCGATAGCAAACCGCACATATAGCAAAGCAGAAGCATTTGCACAAAAGTATGGTGTTCAAAAGGTATATGAGGATATAGAAGAACTGTTTGAGGATGATAATGTAGATATTGTGTTTATCTCAACGCCACATAATACACATATGCAATTTATAAGGAAAGCACTTGAATCGGGTAAACATGTACTCTGCGAAAAATCCATAACTCTGAACAGTGAGGAGCTGCGGGAGGCGATGGAACTGGCAGAGAAAAAACATCTTATTCTTGCAGAAGCCATGACGATATATCATATGCCGGTCTACAAAAAACTCAACGAGATAATTAAATCCGGCAAGCTTGGAGAGCTGAAACTGATCCAGATGAATTTTGGCAGCTATAAGGAATATGATATGAGTAACCGGTTCTTCAATCGCAATCTGGCGGGTGGTGCAATGCTTGATATAGGTGTTTATGCACTTTCGTTTGTACGGTGGTTTATGACATCCAAGCCTGACCAGATACTGTCACAGGTAAAATTAGCTCCGACAGGTGTCGACGAACAGGCGGGAATCCTTCTGAAAAACAAGGAGGAGGAAATGGCAACGGTGATTCTGTCCTTGCATGCAAAGCAACCGAAACGCGGTACTATTTCTTTTGATAAGGGATATGTTGAGATGTATGAGTATCCGCGTGGAGAGGAAGCTGTTATAACCTATGTTGATAATAATCAGACAGAGATCGTAAGAGAAGGAGATACGACCGATGCACTTCTGTATGAGATAGAGGATATGGAAGCAGCAGTAGGCGGTAATGTGGATCTCATGTGTCAGGAATATACCATAGATGTTATGGACATGATGACTCAGATACGAAAAGACTGGGGCATGAAATATCCGGAAGAGGAAAATGAAACTCTGTAGATAAGCAGGATAAAATCATAGTAATAAATGCAATTCCACCTTTTGGGGTGGAATTTGCTTTGTATAATATAAAGCAAATAGTCACATAAAAATGTTTTAAAATAAATACATAAAACAGGTTGACAAGAGAGATTCATAGTGGTATATTAAACAAGCTGTCGCGAAAAACGGCTGACAAGAAAATCTAAAATAAATCAAAAAAAGTGTTGACAGAACAACATAGAAATGATATTATTTAGAAGTTGTCGCGAAAAACGACAGAACAGAAAAAAGTAAGAACCTTTGACAAATTAATATCATGTTAACCCTGAAAATTCTTTAAGAGATT
>JBJEJF010000061.1:0-75683 GCA_051877775.1 Wujia sp. | reverse complement strand
GTATCCACCTTATTTTTCCTTGGTGGATTTGCGGTATCAACAATAACCGGTGGCGGAAGAATATTCCAGATTCTTACGGGCCAGGATTATAGGATCGGACTTGCTATATTTACGGCATTAGTCATTCTCGCTGCACTTACAGGAGGTATCAAAGGTGTTGCCAGTGCGATGGTTATACAGGGTATTGTAATGACGATATCAGTACTTGTGTTATTTATCATGGGTGTAAATAGTACAGGACTTTCTTATACGGAAACAATTCAGTCACTTATGGAAACAAATCCGGATTGGTTTTTACCGTCCACCAATGCACTACAGACTACGATTTCATTTGCAATCCTCTGGGGTGTTACAACATTCACCCTTCCGCATGTGACTATGACGGCACTTACATACAAGGACACGAAAACGCTTCACAGAGCAATCAAGATTGGAACTGTTGTAGTAGCCGTATGGCTGCTCGGATTAAATGGACTCTGCTTTATCACAAAGTATACATTTGCGGAGGGAACTCTTGCAACGGCAGATCTTGCGATCCCGTCGCTTGCAGTAAAGGTTATGCCGGCATGGGCAGCAGGACTTGTCCTCGCAGGTGTAAGCGGAGCAGTTCAGTCCTCGATGGGCGGCATGGTTGTATCACTTGCAGGAACCATTGTAAGTGATATATACAAGAATATTTTTAATAAAGAAGCAAAACCGGAAACACTTAAAAAGTTAAATGTTGCAGCGATCATTGTTGTATCATTAGTAATTTTCCTGCTCGCAAGTAATCCGCCACAGTTACTTGCCCAGCTTATCACATACGCAACGGGAGGACTCACCGTCGTATTCTTCCATACGGTATTACTGGGACTTTTCTGGAAGAGAGCAAATGAGTACGGGGCAATTGCGGGTATTATCAGTGGTATAGCACTGTATTTATTGATTGACAAAGGTATTCTTGCAATATCTCTTGGATTCAACGCTTGTATCATGGCTACACTTTTATCAACTATAATTGCAGCTTTGGTTAGTCTTGTTACACCGAAGACACCATATGGAATAATAAAAACCTGGTTCGGGAAAATGCCGCAAACAGAGGTTAATGTTTAAGGCTGAAGTTATGAAATATAACATTAAGGCGTTTATGAGTATACATCTCATAGGCGCTTTTCTGTATTTTATGATTTTTTGTCTCAAAGCTATCCTTTTGACCAGTTTACAGATTCTGCCTTAGCCATGTATAATATCATAGAGTGTAAATACTGTGATAAAGATAAAATGATGAGGAGCACATTATGAGGCTGAGAAAAACTTATGAAATATGTCTGTTTGTTGTTATATGTATCCTTATAAATTATTTTGGTAAGGCATTATCTGATTTTCTGACGTTACCGGTATGGATGGATTCTGTCGGTACAGTCTTCTCTGCCTACGTGTTAGGACCGGTATGTGGTGCGATAGTAGGCGTAACTTCTAATATCATGTATTGTATTCATTCTGAGGTGAGTTTATTCTATGGTCTGACCAATATTGTTATTGGTGTCACAGTTGGCATCTGTGCGAAAAAAGGCTTTCTCAAAAATATGTTTGGTGTGTTGTCAAGCGCATTTTTAGTGGCCGTTCTGTCTGTTATGGTATCAGCACCATTAAATTTTATTCTGTCAGATGGCGCTACCGGAAATATATGGGGAGATGGTGTGGCCGGTTTGCTGCAGAAATTAGGGTGTAACACACAGGTCAGCTATATTGTGGGAGAATTTTATCTGGATTTTGCGGATAAGATTATAACAATGCTGATATTGTATGCCGCGGTCCGGATTTTGGCAAAACGAAAAGAAAAAAATAAAAAACAACATAAGAGCACAGGTCAGGCGGTTTCGCTTTTGATGCTGTTTGTTCTTGTTGCTGCATTACTTCCGGGTAATATGGTTTGTGCAGAGAACGCTTCCACCGAGAGTACATCCCCTGAGGATATATCCGTTGAGAATACATCCGCTGAGAAGAAAACAGATCCTTATAATTTCCATAAGTATGTACAGACAGTCTACAATGGTGAAAATGGTCTGCCGGGTGGTAGTGCCAATGATATTGTACAGACGAAGGATGGAGTCTTGTGGATTGGCACATACGGAGGCTTATATCGTTATAATGGCAATGACTTTCAATGGATAAATGAATTTGAGTCTGTAAAGACAGTCAATTGTATGTATGAGGATGAATCAGGCAGACTCTGGATAGGAACTAACGATAATGGATTATCCATATGTATAAATCAAAAGATATCCAACGTTGTAAACAGGAAGGATGGGCTTCCGTCTAATTCGGTTCGATGTATCGTACAAAATACGGAAGGTTATTACTATGTGGGAACGACCGATGGTATGGCGATCATGCAGCTGTCCGGCGGCTTAAAGGTATATGATATCATCCCGGATGTGGTATATGCCAATAGTGTTTGTGCGGATCAGAATGGAAATGTTGTTGCTGTTACAGATGAAGGAGGACTCTATCTGATTCGTGGTACGGAGATTATTACACATCGAGTCATGTCAAAAGAGGGTATATCTTATAACTGTTGTACTTTTGATGAGGACGGAAACTTATATGTAGGCACTTCAGCAAATACGATCGATATATACCGGATATCAGGCGATCGTCTGAAAAAAATATCTTCTGTAGAATGCGGCAGCCTTGCCGGAATCAATTCATTGAATATCTCAGAAGATAATATTATGTTCATCTGTGCAGATAACGGAGCTGGCTATATGACGCTTGATGGCACGTATCATTTTATTGACACGAATACATTTAATAGTTCTATTGAACATATGCTGATCGATTATCAGGGCAATCTGTGGTTTGTATCTTCAAGACTTGGTCTGCTTCGCCTGTGCCCGTCAGTATTTCAGGAGATCTACGAAGAATACGGACTGGATGAAAATGTAGTAAATACGGTGATAAAATGGCAAGGCTGCATGTATTATGGAACAGATTCAGGCATGGATATCGTGAAAAATGATGCGGTAGATGTGCAGGATGCACGACTGGCAGATTCCATTGCCGAGCAGTTGAAGGGTGTAAGAATCAGATGCCTGATGGCAGATTCACGGAACAATCTGTGGATATGTACTTCGGGGCAGGGAATATGGGAGATATCGGATACAGGACAGATCAAAACCTATGACAGTAAGTCGGGAACGATAGGAGATAAATTCCGTTCAGTAATAGAGACGCATGATGGAACAATCGTAGTGGCAGGGGATTCGGGTCTCACCTATATTCGTGAAGGAAAGGTATATGATACCATCGGCATTTCAGAAGGGCTGAGTAATCCAAAGGTATTGACACTGTGTGAAAGATCGGATGGAAGCATACTTGCCGGAACGGATGGAAATGGTATTGCCGTGATCCGGGATGGAAATATAACGGAGACCTTGAAGCAGGAGGATGGATTAAGCTCGGAAATTGTTCTTAGAATAATCCGGGATTCAGATAGCGAGGGAATGTTTATTGTTACAGGAAATGGCCTGTGTTATATGGACGAGACGGGAGATATAAGGATTCTGGATAATTTCCCATATTACAATAATTATGATCTTGTGGAAGGGCAGCAGGGTGAATTATTCGTGTTAAGTTCTGCAGGAATTTATGTTGTGGATAAAGCCGATCTGCTGGAGGGTAAAGAGGTATCATATGAACTGCTGAATGCACAAAAAGGTTTGCGTGTGGAGCTTACGCCTAATTCATGGAATTATATAGATGAGGAGGATAATTTATATCTCTCAGGTGAGACCGGCGTGGTATGCATGAATATGAAGCAATATGACATATCTGTGAGATCCTATCGTATGCTTCTGAAGGAGATTATCGTGGATGGCGAGAGCTATCTGGTAGAAAAGGGTGAGACAACCTATATACCACGTGGAGCAAGTAAGATCGAAATGTATCCTGAGGTGGTCAATTATTCCATCAATGATCCCAGTGTCAGTGTCTACCTGGAGGGCTTTGATCAGGAGCCTAAGATAATGACGCAGAGCGAGATATCGGGTATTGTATATACGAATCTGCCGTCAGGCAGTTACATATTCCACCTTGCGGTTCGCGATAGCAGAACAGGGCGTATCATTGCAGAGAATACATACCACATCGTAAAAGAAAAAGAAATATATGACAACTGGTGGTTCCAGTTATATGTAGCAATCGTTGCAGTTATTGTAATTGCGTATCTGACCTGGATGTTTGTGAGAACGCAGATACAAAAAACATTACGTTTACAGAAAATGGAACTGGAATGGGCAAAGAATCAGCTTCAGATGGGAAATGAAACGATTCTTACCATTGCCAGGACTGTGGATGCCAAGGATGAGAATACAAGCCAGCATTCCGTGCGTGTATCAGAATATTCAGTTATGATTGCCAGGAAGCTGGGATATAGCGATGAGGCCTGCGAGGAGCTGCGTAAAATTGCGATGCTGCATGACATCGGCAAAATAGGAATTCCGGATAAGGTATTGAATAAACCGGGGAAACTTACAGATGAGGAATATGAGATCATGAAGTCTCATGTTTCAAGAGGTGCGGAGATTCTTAGGAATTTTAATCTGATCGACCATGTGGCAGACGGAGCACTCTATCATCATGAGCGATATGATGGACGAGGATATATTCATGGACTGAAGGGAGAAGAGATTCCCCTGAATGCAAGAATTATCGGAATAGCGGATGCGTTTGATGCAATGACTGCGAATCGTGTTTATCGTAAGAAGCTGGATATCGAAACTGTTATATCAGAACTCAGGAAGGGCAGGGGAACACAGTTTGATCCTCATCTGGTTGATATCATGCTGGGATTGATTGATGATGGTACGATTGACATAACACAGATCTATAAGACAGTGGGTGGTGAGGTGTAGATATGAAATCTGAAATGAGACGGGTTTATGCGATTACTATCATCAGTGCGATCATTATGATCGTAATTGCATTTACAGTAGAATATTTTACAAATGAAGATAAAAATGCAGAGACCATCCAGGTCGGATTTGTCTATGTGGGAGATGCCAGTGACGCGTATACAGCTAATTTTGTGAAGGCTCAGAATGCCATAGAAAAGCAGTATGCAGGGCTGGTAGATATTATCGCCAAATATAATGTGCCGGAAGATGATGTGGAGTCTGCGCTTGTGGAACTGGAAGCGGAGGGCTGTGAGCTGATTTTTACGACCAGCTATGGGTATGGTGCCAAGACAAAGGAGTTTGCTTCAGAACATCCGGACATCCAGTTTTGTCAGGCAACCTGCAGCAATGCAAATGAGGAACCTTATCTGGACAATTATCACACTTTTATGGGCAGCATTTATCAGGGAAGGTATATCTCGGGTGTGGTAGCCGGAATGAAATTAAATGAATTAATTGAAAATGGTACGATCACAGCGGAACAGGCGAAGATCGGATATGTAGGTGCATATCCATATGCAGAAGTAATATCCGGTTATACAGCATTTTTCCTGGGGGTAAGATCGGTGGTTCCGGAAGCGACCATGACGGTAAAGTATACAAATACATGGTCCAATTATTATCTGGAAAAAGAATGTGCAAAGGATCTGATCGATGAGGGCTGTATCATTATCTCTCAACATTCTGATACAAGCGGGCCTGCGGTGGCATGTGAGGAAACGGAACGTTCTAAGGTGGTTTATTATGTCAGCTACAATGAGAGTATGCGGGATGTTGCACCTACAACATATCTGACAGGTTCTAAGATCAACTGGACGCCTTATATGACAGATGCAGTACAGGCGGTGCTTGCGGATAAAAAGATAGAAAAAAAGATCAAGGGAAATATTAATGGAAATGATGCAGGCGCAGGCTTTGATCAGGATTGGGTGCAGATGCTGGAGATCAATGAATTTGTTGCTGCAGAAGGAACGCAGGATCGTGTGGATGATTTGATTCAGGCATTTAAACAGGGAAAGATCAAGGTGTTTCAAGGGGAATATACCGGGGTGAATCCTCAGGACGAATCAGATACGATCGATCTGCGTGAGGGATATTCTGAAAATAAGGATTCTTCCGCGCCAACCTTTTATTATATTTTAAAAGATGTAATTACGATAGAATAGATTTGGTGTCGTTATAGTGTTCTTGCCAGAGAGGAGTCGGTGAAGATGCAGACAAGAGAAGAAGCAATAGAGTATGGATTGTCCTTTCCGGATACATATGTGGATGAACCTTTCCATGACCCGAACTGGCAGCTGGTGCGGGTAAAGGGAAACAGAAAAGCGTTTTTGTGGAGTTATGAGCGGGATGGATATGTCAATCTGAATGTGAAAGTGGATCCCGAATGGAGAGAATTCTGGAGAAAATCTTATGATGCAGTGATTCCGGGGTACCACCAGAATAAGGATCACTGGAACACGATCATCCTCGATGGTTCCATACCGGATGAGGAGGTCAGGCGGATGATTGCAGAGAGCTATGATCTGGTGACTGACAGCCCTTCAAAGAGGATCTATGAGGCAGTAAAAAGGATTCCGAAGGGGCATGTGGCAACCTATGGACAGGTTGCGGCAATGGCAGGAGATGAGAAGATGGCCAGAGCTGTTGGCAATGCATTGCACAAGAATCCTGATCCGGAACATATCCCATGTTTTCGTGTTGTCAATGCCAGAGGAGAGCTGGCAGGAAAATTCGCATTTGGCGGAGCTGATGTACAGGAGAAGCTGCTCAGGGAAGATGGCATCGAGGTCGTGGATGGCAAGGTGAATCTGAATCAATATGGAATAAAATTAATCTGACAGTTATATAGTTGTCTTATAATGCCGATAAGGAAATAAGTGGATTTGATATATCTTTTTTTAAATGATATACTATCTGCTGGTTTCGTCAAAATACAATGTACACAGGTGATAGTTATGCTTAGAATTATTGAACTGTTTGTATTTTGGTACCCGGCAATTATGTCGGTAGTATGGGTTGTAGGCGGAGTTATATTTTATTTCAGTAATGAGCGGAGAAAGCCTCTGCCATTATATGAGACACCTATGGTTTCAATTCTGGTTCCGTGTTTTAACGAGGAGGAGACCATAGAAAACACCATCAGGGAGTTATCGAAGATCCAGTACCCGAATTATGAGATCATTGCGATAAATGATGGAAGCAGCGATAATACATCTGCAGTCATCATGGGGCTGCTGGATAAATATGAAAGGCTTAGATTTGTAGATCTGAAAGAAAATAACGGAAAAGCAAATGCCCTCTATCTCGGATTGCTGGCATCAAAAGGCGAGATATTGATGGGCGTAGATTCAGATGCTTATCTAATGCCTGATGCACTTAATTATATTGTTCCACACTTTACCAATCCTTATAATGGGGAACGTGTGGGTGCGGTGACGGGCAATCCGCGTGTGAGAAACAGGAGTTCACTGCTTGCAAAGCTGCAGCTCTGTGAATATGCCAGTATAGTAAGTCTGATCAAGCGTACACAGCGTATATGGGGAAAGGTGATGACAGTGTCGGGAGTCGTTGTGGCTTTCCGAAAACGTGCGCTCCTTGACTGCAGGCTGTGGGACCGAGATATGATCACGGAGGACATCGGCGTAACGTGGAAGCTTGAAAAGAAATTCTGGGATGTCAGATATGAGCCGAATGCGCTCTGTATGATGCTGGTTCCGGAGACGGTAAAAGGTCTGTTTAAGCAGAGAAAGAGATGGGCACAGGGAGGTATGGAGATTCTGAGGCGCCATCATGATGTGTTCATGCATTGGAAAACAAGAAGAATGCTGCTTGTATATCTGGAACAGATCATGTCAATAGTATGGGCTCTGTGCTGGCTTTTAACACTTATTATTCTCATAATCGGCTGGATCCGGTTTGGAGAATGGTTTGCTCTGCCATATATCTGGAAGAGCCTGTTTTTATCGGTGGTATGTGTGATCCAGTTTTTTGTGGCTATGCTGCTGGACAGCCGTTATGATAAGAATCTGTTGAAAAACGGAATTGTAGCTATATGGTATCCTTTTTTGTATTGGTATATCAATGCCATTATCGTAATCTGTTCTCTGCCGTCGTTATTTAAGAGAAGAAAGAAAACGGCAACGTGGGACAGTCCGGACAGGGGGTTATAAAATGAACGAGCAATTGGACAGTTTTACGAATCCACTTCCGCAAAAAGTTGATTACGATCTGGAGGACCATCTGATCTATGATCGCCAAAAGGGTTGGAAAAAGGTAATTGAATGGATCCTCACTATCACAGGTTGGGCGGTCTTGCTATCATATATTATTTATCTGATCTATGGTACACTGGCGATACATAATGGCTGGTATCTTCCGGAGTTTGCAATATATACACGGGAGATGGTTCTTGAGATCCAGAGATATTTTTATATTTTATTTATCGCATTTTTGATAATCTGTGTCCTGCTCATATTTTGGAAGAACTATAATCTGAGGCGGTTTGGCCGGCTTCATCGGAGAAGGTTCCGTCCTCCGGTTACAAATGATGAACTTGCAGATATGTTTGAGCTTGATATGCAGACAATTGAATCGCTTCAGAATAACAGGGTTACTGTTCTGGAGCATAATATCATACCGGAAGGACTCGGTATGGGACATAACAGGGACGAAAAAGAAGAAGCTGACACTATAAAATAATGGTGGCAGCTTCTTCTTTACATTTTTTTAATCTTATATCTATATTCTCTTTCCCTATCTTAATTTTTCAAATGCTACACTGATTCCATAAGGAGGTGGCACATGATGAATATGATAAAAAGAACGCAGGAAAAGGAAGATGTATTTGAAGTTCATGCAGTTAAATTTTTATCTCATCATCCGTATATAGGATTTTTCCTGATCGTGATAGGAATGCCGATTTTTATTTTGTCGATTCTGGCAGTTTGTGCAGTTGTAATTATGTTTTTTGCTTCCTGTTTCTCAGGATAATCGACATTAATGAATTCTTTATATAATAAAAAGCTTGTTAACACCTTTTTAATAGGATGCGTGATAAGATTTAGCGAAAAAGGAGGTCAGAAATATGAAAATATTAACCTGTGTGATAGGTGCTATTGCATTAATACTTTTAATTTATTACGTGTACATTCTCATGAAAGGAGATGAACAGAAATGATTCATACTATAGTGCAATACGTTGTTTATCTTCTGATATTGGTCGTTGCTGCTATACCGCTTGGTACATATATCAGAAAGGTAATGAACGGAGAAAAGACATTCCTTTCTAAGATATTGAAACCGGTAGAACATGGAATTTACAGGATGTTGAAGATAAGAGATACAGAAGAAATGAACTGGAAAAAATATCTGAAAAGTGTAGTTGCATTTTCTGTTTTTGGTTTTGTGTTCCTGTTCCTGCTACAGATTCTGCAGGGCGTGCTCCCAGGCAACCCACAGCAATTGTCAGGCATAAAATGGGATCTCGCGTTTAATACAACTGCAAGCTTTGTGACGAATACAAACTGGCAGGCATATTCGGGAGAAAGCACCCTCAGTTATCTTACACAGGCGCTTGGACTCACTGTACAGAATTTTGTATCTGCGGCGACGGGAATCGCTGTTTTATTTGCACTCGTTCGTGGATTTGCACGGTGTAAGACAGATGCACTGGGCAACTTCTGGGTCGATATTACAAGAATTATTGTGCATATTCTGATTCCACTTAACATAGTGCTTGCATTGCTTTTGGCAGGCGGTGGTGTGATTCAGAATCTGAAAGGTGCAGAGGAAGTGGAGCTGCTTGAGCCGATTGCGGTAGATTCAGAAGGAAATATTATAGAAAATGCAGATATAGACATGGAAAACAATAGGGTATATGTGGATGGAGATCTCATTGAAGATGCAGATATTGTGACTAAGCAGTTTGTTCCGATGGGGCCTGCGGCAAGTCAGGTTGCAATTAAACAAAGCGGTACCAACGGTGGTGGTTATATGGGTGTCAACTCAGCACATCCGTTGGAAAATCCGAATGCGTTTACCAATTTACTTGAAATGCTTTCCATTCTCCTGATACCGGCCGCATTATGTTTTACATTTGGCCAGGGTGTCGAGAACAGAAAACAAGGGAAAACGATTTTTGCAGCAATGTTTATCTGCCTTGTTGCAGCTCTTGCGGTAATTGCTGTAAATGAGCAGATGGCAACACCACAGTTGGCACAGGAGGGAGTTGTAGATATCGAGGCAGTAAATCAGGCCGGTGGCAATATGGAGGGAAAAGAGACAAGGTTTGGCATTGCATCTTCTTCAACATGGGCCGCTTTCACAACTGCAGCATCAAACGGCTCTGTCAATTCTATGCATGACAGCTATACACCATTGGGAGGAATGGTTACCATGCTCTTGATGCAGCTTGGAGAGGTTATTTTCGGCGGCGTTGGATGTGGTCTGTATGGAATGCTCGCATTTGCGATACTGACAGTATTTATAGCCGGACTTATGGTCGGACGTACACCGGAATTCCTTGGGAAGAAGATTGAACCATACGAGATGAAATGGGCTGTATTGGTTTGTCTGGCTACACCAATTGCAATTCTGGTGGGCAGCGGTATTGCAGCAGCAGTTCCGGGTGTAATGGACAGTTTAAATAACAGTGGTTCACATGGATTTTCAGAACTTTTATATGCGTATTCATCATGTGGCGGAAACAATGGTTCAGCTTTCGCCGGCTTTAATGCCAATACTGTGTTTTTGAATGTGAGTCTTGGCCTCGTTATGTTGTTTTCCAGATTCATTCCGATTGTAGGTACGCTTGCAATCGCTGGCTCCCTGGCAGGTAAGAAAAAGATTGCGGCAACGGCAGGAACCCTGTCTACAACGAATGCAATGTTTGTATTTTTGCTGATCGTCATTATCTTGTTGGTAGGTGCCTTGAGTTTCTTCCCGGCACTTGCACTGGGACCGATTGCTGAATTTTTGAAAAGCTTAGTCTAGGAGGTGCAGTGAAATGAGTCAAAATCAAAAAAAGGGCTTTGCAGATAAAAAAATGTTCGTCAGAGCAGTCAAGGATTCGTTTATAAAATTAAGACCAGATATACAGGTGAAAAATCCGGTTATGCTTCTTGTGTATATATCAGCAATTTTGACAACCGGACTTTGGATTATTTCCCTCTTTGGTATCAGCGATTCTGCCGGAGGTTATACGTTGGCGATTGCAATTGTACTGTGGTTTACCGTGTTGTTTGCCAATTTTGCAGAGGCAATTGCAGAGGGCAGGGGTAAAGCGCAGGCAGATTCACTAAGAGCTGCCAAGAAGGATGTTCAGGCAAGAAAGATACCGGATGCAGAACATAAGGAGACAGAAACTATTGTAGCGTCCACTTCTTTGAAAAAAGGTGATATCGTTCTGGTCAAAGCCGGAGAACAGATCCCGGGAGATGGTGAGGTTATAGAAGGTGCTGCATCTGTGGATGAAAGTGCCATCACAGGAGAATCAGCTCCTGTAATCAGGGAAGCCGGCGGAGACAGGAGTGCAGTGACTGGGGGAACAACAGTATTGTCAGACTGGATTGTTGTCCGGATCACAAATGAAGCTGGAGAGAGTTTCCTGGATAAGATGATTGCAATGGTTGAGGGGGCTGCGCGGAAAAAGACACCAAATGAGATCGCATTGCAGGTTTTCCTGGTTGCGTTGTCTATCATATTTATTTTGGTGACAATGTCCTTATATACCTATTCCGTATTCTCTGCAAGATTGGCAGGAATAGAGAATCCTACATCTATTACTACACTTGTGGCACTTTTGGTATGCCTGGCGCCGACAACTATCGGCGCACTTTTGTCGGCAATCGGAATTGCCGGAATGAGCAGACTGAATCAGGCAAATGTTCTCGCAATGAGCGGACGAGCAATTGAAGCGGCCGGTGACGTGGATATTCTGATGCTGGATAAAACAGGTACAATCACACTGGGAAACAGACAGGCATGTGAATTTATTCCGGTGGATGGAACTGACATAAGAGAGATGGCAGATGCGGCCCAACTCTCATCCCTGGCAGATGAAACGCCTGAGGGTAGAAGTGTTGTCGTACTTGCCAAGGAACAGTTTGGTATTCGGAAGAGAGATCTGCAGGATAAAGGGATGAAGTTTATACCATTTACTGCAGTTACCAGAATGAGTGGTGTGGATTACGACGGAAATGAAATCAGAAAGGGCGCTGCAGATGCTGTCAAAGCATATGTAACAGATGCTGGCGGTTCTTATTCAGAGGAATGTGACAGGATTGTAAAAGAGATTGCAACCAAGGGAGGAACACCTCTTGTTGTAGCAAAAAATCACAAGGTTCTGGGTGTTATTTATTTAAAGGATATCATAAAGCAGGGAGTAAAAGAAAAATTTGCAGATTTGAGAAAAATGGGAATTAAGACGATCATGATCACTGGGGACAACCCTGTGACAGCTGCAGCAATCGCAGCTGAAGCGGGTGTGGATGATTTCCTCGCTGAGGCAACGCCGGAAGGAAAGCTTGATATGATAAGAGATTTTCAGAAAAAAGGACATATGGTCGCTATGACTGGTGATGGAACCAATGATGCGCCTGCTCTGGCTCAGGCAGATGTGGCAGTTGCCATGAACAGTGGTACGCAGGCCGCCAAGGAAGCCGGCAATATGGTGGATCTTGATTCGTCCCCGACAAAGCTGATTGATATTGTTCGTATTGGCAAGCAGCTTCTGATGACAAGAGGGAGTCTTACAACTTTTTCCATTGCCAATGATGTGGCAAAATATTTTGCCATTATTCCGGCGCTGTTCATGGGATTGTATCCGGGGCTTTCGAGGCTTAACATTATGGGATTGCATTCACCACAGAGTGCTGTACTCTCGGCGATTATCTATAATGCTCTCATTATCATTGCACTGATACCATTGGCTTTGAAAGGCGTAAAATATCGTGAGGTTCCTGCGGGAAAGCTGCTTTCAAGAAACTTACTGATTTATGGACTGGGTGGTCTTGTTACACCATTTATATTTGTTAAGCTGATCGACATTATACTGGTATTATTGGGTGTTGCATAGAAAAGGAGTGGATGGTCATGAAAGAATCAAATAAGGTTATATTACCGGCTTTAAAAATGTTTCTAATCTTCACGGTAATTTGTGGAGGCGTATATACCTTGCTTGTTACAGGATTGTCACAGCTGTTTTTCTCAAAACAGGCAAATGGAAGCATAATAGAAACAGGTGGAAAAAAATACGGGTGTGAGCTTCTGGGACAAAATTATACGGATGAAGGACATATGTGGGGCAGAATTATGAATGTGGATGTATCAACTTATAAAAATAGTTCGGGGGAGATATTAATGTATGCTTCTCCATCCAACATAAGTCCTGCCAGTGAAGAATATGAGCAGTTGGTGGCACAGAGGGTTGAAATGCTGAGAAAGGCGGATCCTGATATGGATGAGGATGCTATACCGGTTGATCTCGTAACCTGTTCGGGGAGTGGACTTGATCCCCATATCTCACCGGCGGCTGCAGAATATCAGGTATCAAGGATTGCAGATGCACGCGGAATGTCAGAAGAAGAGGTTCGTAAGATTATTGCAGAATGTACAGAGGGCAGATTCATAGGTATTCTCGGAGAAAAAACGGTAAATGTTTTAAAAGTTAATCTGATGCTGGATGGTATTCTGGATTAGAATAGAGCAATGTATATCTGCGGTATCTTTATACTTTCTTAATACGAGATGGAATATTCTTATACAAACTTTAAACCAAAGAAGGGATAATTAAGATTATATAAAGATAAATTAAGAAAGCTGGCAGATATATCAATGAAATTATTGTGGCATAGAAATAAAAGATTGACATCTTTTCAGATTATCATACTTGGATTTTTGTTCGTAATTTTGACAGGAAGCATTTTGTTGATGCTTCCTGTTTCTTCAAGAAGTGGGAATGCAACGTCTTTCTTCGATGCATTATTTACAGCTACCTCTGCAACGTGTGTTACCGGTCTTGTCGTCCACGATACTGTAACATATTGGTCTGCATTTGGACAGGCAGTTATATTGATTTTAATTCAAATTGGAGGAATGGGTGTAGTTACGATTGCGGTGTCGCTTGTTACAATCTCCGGAAGAAAGATTGGATTAATGCAGAGAAGCACGATGCAGGAGTCGATTGCGGCACACAGTGTGGGAGGAATCGTGAGGCTGACCGGATTTATTTTAAAAGCAACGATTCTGATTGAACTGACAGGTGCGCTATTGATGCTCCCAGGCTTTTGGAGGGAGTTGGGTCCTCTGAAGGGAATATGGTATGCATTGTTTCATTCCATATCGGCCTTTTGTAATGCGGGCTTTGATCTGATGGGGGCTGAGAAGCCGTTTTCATCTCTGACTGCGTACTCTGCAAACGGATTTGTCAATATTGTCATCATTGCGCTGATCGTTGCAGGTGGCATCGGCTTTCTGACATGGGATGATATTAAGAACAAAGGGATTCATTTCAGAAAATATCGTATGCAGACTAAGGTAATCCTGATTACAACTGCAGCTTTGATTATCTTTCCGTTTTGCTTTTTCCTCTTTGGGGAATTCAGCAAACCGGTATGGAATGGTATGTCACAAAAAGAAAAGATCATGGCAGCTTTGTTTCAGTCAGTTACGCCGAGAACGGCGGGCTTTAATACAGTGGATCTGACATTGCTTGGTGAGGCAGGACAGACTATTATGATCATACTGATGTTGACAGGTGGTTCCCCGGGGTCTACAGCGGGAGGAATGAAGACAACGACACTGGCGGTTTTGTTTATGACACTTTATGCGGTATTCAGGAGAAAAGAGGATACGGAATGTTTTGGAAGAAGAATAGATGATAGTGTTATAAAAAATGCTGCAACGATTCTTATGATGTATCTGACCTTATTTTTGACAGGTGGAATTATAATCAGTTGTATTGAAGGGTTGCCTATGCGGATCTGTCTGTTTGAGACAGCATCTGCAATTGGAACCGTAGGACTGTCTTTGGGGATAACACCTGCCCTGGGGATGGTATCGAGGCTGATATTAATCATACTTATGTTTTTTGGAAGAGTTGGAGGACTGACATTGGTTTTTGCAGCGTCTTCGGACAGACAGAGAAATGTCTCAAGGCTTCCGAAAGAAAAAATTACAGTGGGTTAGAGAGAGGAAGGGATTTAAATGAAATCAATCTTGTTGATAGGTTTGGGGAGATTTGGAAGGAATATTGCGTTAAAATTGCATGAGCTTAATCATGAGGTAATGGCTATCGATAAACAGGAGGATAGGGTGGAGGATGTCCTTCCATATGTAACAAATGCGCAGATAGGAGATAGTATGAATGAATCATTTTTGCGTTCACTTGGTGTGGCAAATTATGATGTATGTATTGTTGCTATCGGCAATGATTTTCAAAGTTCCCTGGAAACAACTTCATTGTTAAAGGAACTGGGAGCCAGAATGGTAGTATCCAGGGCTGCCAGGGATGTACAGGCAAAGTTTTTGCTGCGAAACGGCGCAGATGAGATTGTTTATCCGGAAAAGCAGCTGGCGACATGGACGGCGATACGGTATACATCAGATCATATTTTTGATTATATAGAATTGGATAATGATTATGCGATATTTGAGATAGAGGTCCCTAAAAACTGGATGGGACGTACAGTTGGAGAGATTAATATCCGTCAAAAATATAATATCAATATCATGGCATTAAAGAGAAATGGCAAGATGGAACTTACCATAACATCCAATACACGCTTTGCGGATGGGGATGCGATGCTTGTATTGGGCAATAATAAGGATATACAGCGGTGTTTCCATATATAGGAAAGCTTGAATCGGGGTGGTATAATGGAGATAATTGTATTGTCATTTATCTTTCTTATAATCGGAGCAGTAGGATTTAAGATTATGAAGAAACTGGATGCTTTTCTGGAAGAAAGGCGTAATAGGAGAGGTTGATATGGAAGAAATTCGTCAAAATCCTGAACAGCTTCTGCAGGCTGTAAACAGAGAGGAACAGGAAAAAGGACGGGGACATCTTAAAATATTCTTTGGGTATGCTGCCGGAGTCGGAAAAACATATGCCATGTTGCAGGCAGCCCATATTGCAAAGCAGAGGGGTATAGATGTCGTGGCAGGATATGTTGAACCACATGCCAGACCGCAGACGTCTGAACTGTTGCATGGACTGGAGCAGCTCCCGAATCTTGTTATACAGCACAACAATATCACGTTAAAGGAATTTGATTTGGATGCGGCGATTAAAAGAAGACCGACACTGATCCTTGTTGATGAGCTTGCACACACAAATGCTGATGGGTGTCGTCATACAAAACGGTATCAGGATGTGGAGGAATTGCTAAAAGCCGGAATTGATGTATATACGACTGTAAATGTACAGCATATTGAGAGCTTAAATGACATGGTGGCTGCCATTACCGGGATCATGGTAAGAGAGCGTGTTCCTGATTCTGTGTTTGACAATGCATCACAGGTAGAGCTGATTGATATAGAGCCACAGGAACTGCTTGAGCGTTTACAGTCGGGAAATGTCTATAGGGATATTCAGGCAAAGCGGGCAACTGAAAATTTCTTCCAGATTGAAAATCTGATTGCTTTGCGTGAGATTGCTCTGCGAAGATGTGCAGAACGTATTAATACGCTTTCAGAGGAGGCGAGAATCAAAAGTGGTGGAGAATATCATACAGATGAGCATATACTGGTCTGTCTGTCATCTGCACCTTCTAATATGAAAATTATCAGAACTGCTGCGCGTATGGCAAAGGCATTCCGTGGTTCATTTACGGCTTTATATGTTGAAACTTCTGATTTTGCCGTGATGGATGAAGAGGACAAAAAAAGGCTGAGAAGTAACATGCGGCTTGCGGAACAGCTTGGAGCTAAGATAGAGACAGTATATGGGGAGGATGTATCTTTTCAGATTGCTGAGTTTGCCAGATTATCCGGTGTGTCTAAGATTGTTATAGGAAGGAGTACGGCAACCAGAAGGTCGATCTTCGGAAAACCATCTTTGACAGAAAAATTGATTGCGCAAGCTCCCAATCTGGATGTCCATATTATTCCGGATAGTACGTCTGAGATTGTATATAAAGCCAAAAGGGCAAGGAAGCAGCCAACCCGTTTGTTCAATGCTGCAGATGTAATAAAGAGTATAGTGATGATCATTGTGGCAACTGTGCTGGGATTTGTATTCTGGAAAAGCGGCATGAGTGAAGCAAACATTATCATGATGTATATACTGGCTGTATTGCTTACAGCTGTTATTACGACACACCAGATATATGGTCTTATATCTTCTATCGTCAGTGTTATTGTGTTTAATTTCTTTTTTACAGAACCGAGGTATACATTATTGGCATATGATAAAGGATATCCGGTTACGTTTATTACAATGTTTGTGGCAGCATTTCTGACCGGTTCACTGGCAATCCGGTTGAAGAGGCAGGCAAAACAAGCAGCACAGGCGGCATATCGCACAAAGATATTGTTTGATACCAATCAGCTTTTGGAGGGTGTCAAGGAAAAAGAACAGATCATTATGGTAACAGCAACACAGCTGATTAAGCTATTGAATCGTGATATGATCATCTATCCTGCAGAAAATGATACTCTTGCAGCACCAAAGTTTTTTTCCGTGCAGGGTGAGACAGAGAGTGAAGAATATCTCTCAGAAAATGAAAAAGCCGTTGCTTTTTGGGTATTAAAAAATAACAAGCATGCGGGGGCAACGACGGATACGTTATCTGATGCAAAATGTCTATATTTATCTATCAGAACAAATAACGTTGTATATGGTGTCATTGGAATAGTCATTCATAACAATCCTCTGGATGCCTTTGAAAACAGTATTTTGTTGTCCATATTGGGAGAATGCGCCCTTGCACTCGAAAATGAGAAAAATGCGAGAGAGAAAGCTGAAGCTGCATTGGTGGCCCAGAAGGAACAGTTAAGGGCTAATCTGCTTCGTTCTATCTCTCATGATCTGCGCACACCTTTGACCTCTATATCAGGAAATGCCAGTAATCTGTTATCTAATGGTGAGAAATTTGATGCTGAAACAAAAAAACAGTTGTATATGGATATTTATGATGATTCTATGTGGTTGATCAATCTGGTCGAAAATCTGCTCTCTGTAACAAGGATAGAGGAGGGCAGACTGAATATCCGTCTGCAGGCAGAACTGCTGGATGAGATCATTACCGAGGCATTGCAGCATGTTAGCAGAAAAAAAACGGAGCACACAATTACATTTCAGCCGATGGAAGAATTTATTCTTGTCAAGGTGGATGCACGCCTTATTATGCAGGTTATAATTAATATTGTTGATAATGCAATCAAATATACACAGAAGAACTCTGAGATCGTGATCTCGACATACAGGGAGAAAGACAGAGCGATTGTACGCATTTCAGATAACGGACCAGGTGTTCCGGATGACATAAAGCCGATGGTATTTGATATGTTTTATAGTGGTGCCAAGAGCATTGCTGACAGTAGAAGGAGCTTAGGACTGGGGCTGGCTTTATGTAAGTCGATCGTCACAGCACATGGAGGGAATCTGGAGATAACGGATAATGTTCCACATGGAGCTGTGTTTACGTTTTCATTACCGATTGAGGAGGTAGTTTTACATGAATAAAACATTAGTTTTGGTGGTAGAGGATGACAGACCGGTACAGAATCTTATGATAACAACATTAAAAGCGCATGATTACAGATACATGACAGCAATGAATGGGGAGACAGCCATATTGGAGGCATCTTCTCATAATCCTGATATTATTCTGCTTGATCTTGGACTGCCGGATATGGATGGAATGGATGTAATCAAAAAAATACGTACATGGTCTAATGTGCCGATCATAATTATCAGTGCCAGAAGTGAAGATACGGATAAGGTGGAGGCATTGGATGCGGGGGCGGATGATTACCTGACAAAACCTTTTTCTGTGGAGGAACTTCTTGCAAGGCTCAGAGTTACAGAGAGAAGACTTGTGGCCGGTCAGGGGGAAAAGACAGTATCCTCTGTATTTATAAATGGAAAACTTCAGGTCGACTACTCGGCGGGGTGTGCATATCTCGATGGTGAGGAACTGCACCTGACCCCGATAGAATACAAGCTGTTGTGCCTGCTTTCCAGAAATGTGGGTAAGGTACTGACGCATACTTTTATCACTCAGAATATCTGGGGACATAGTTGGGAGAATGATGTTGCATCTCTTAGGGTGTTTATGGCAACTCTTCGAAAAAAATTAGATAAAAATAAGGATTCTGTTCAATATATACAGACTCATGTAGGGGTTGGATATAGAATGATGAAGGTAGAATAGTTGTGACCCTGTTATACATAATTGCACAATTTCATATATTCATTATTGGAAAAAACTATAATTGACTCAAGGAAAAACAAATTATACAAACGATTCTTATTTTGCTATAGTAATTGTATTATTATAAATCATACTATTTATATAGGCTAAATGGGAGGAAAAGCAATATGGCAAGAGGAATCGATACAAAGTGTCTGCATCTGGAGGAAGATGAAGGGGATATAAAGCATTATGGTGCAATCAGCTATCCGATCTACCAGACAGCGACTTATGCACATGAGGGTGTGGGCAAAAGTACAGGTTTTGACTATAGCAGATTGCAGAATCCGACCAGAGAACATCTGGAAAAAGTGGTCGCTTCTCTGGAAAACGGAATAGATGCACTGGCATTTTCTACAGGTATGGCGGCAATTACAATGTTGATGGAGTTGTTTCAGCCGGGAGATCATCTGATCGTTGATGCGGATCTCTATGGGGGAAGTATCAGATTGTTTGACAATGTATCTGTCAAAAACGGAATTACATTCTCGCGCGTTGACTGCTATAAGGAGAATATAGAAAATTACATAAATGAAGATACAAGAGCTGTCTATATTGAGACACCTACGAATCCGATGATGAATGTGACAGATATAGAAGCGCTTGCAAAGATTACGAAAAAACATCAGTTACTGCTGATTGTAGATAATACATTTTTGTCCCCGTATTTACAGAATCCGTTGGATCTGGGCGCGGATATCGTTGTACACAGCGGTACTAAGTATCTGGGCGGTCATAATGATACACTGGCTGGATTTTTGGTTACCAACAGGGATGATATCAGTGAGAGATTGAGATTCCTGATTAAAACGACGGGATCCGGTCTTGCACCATTTGATGCATGGCTGATCCTAAGGGGAATCAAGACGCTGGGAATCCGTATGGAAAGGGCACAGGAGAATGCAGCAAAGATCGCAGCGTGGTTAAAAGAACAGACAGCAGTTGTCAATGTAATATATCCCGGCTTGCCGGAACATCCCGGACACAATATTATGAAGAAGCAGGCCAGAGGATTTGGCGCTATGCTCACATTTCAGGTGGAGAGCAGAGAGTATGCATTGTCCGTTCTGGAGAAGGTACGCATGATCAGATTTGCGGAGAGTCTTGGCGGTGTGGAGACACTTATAACATATCCGGTTACACAGACCCATGCAGATGTGCCAAGAGAGATCCGTGAAAAAAATGGGATTACGGAAGCAACACTGCGACTGTCCGTTGGGATAGAGAATGTGGACGATCTGTTAGATGAATTGAAGGACGTATTCAGAGAGACGGAGGATGAGTTATATGGCAGAGAGAAATCTTGACTTTGATAAAGTGATAGACAGAAAGAATACGCGATGTCTGAAATATGATTTTGCAAAGCGACGCGGTATGCCGGAAGATGTACTGCCAATGTGGGTCGCTGATATGGATTTTGAGACATCATCATATATACAGGACGCACTGACAGAGAGAGTAAAGCATGGTATCTTTGGCTACAGTGAAGTCCAGACGCCTTATTTTGAGATCGTCAGAGACTGGATGAAGAGGCATCACGGCTGGGATGTACAGGAGAGGTGGCTTGTGAAGACTCCGGGCATCGTATTTGCACTTGCCATGGCTGTAAAAGCATACACGGAGCCGGGGGACAGTGTACTCCTGCAGCTTCCGGTTTATTATCCCTTTTCTGAGGTCATTTCTGATAATGGCAGAAAGGTTGTAAGTAATACGTTATATCTGGGAGACGATAACCGGTATCATATAGATTTTGAGGATTTTGAGAGGAAAATCATAGAGGAAAAGATTAAACTGTTTTTCCTGTGTAATCCGCACAATCCTGTTGGAAGAGTCTGGACAAGAGACGAGTTGATCAGGCTGGGAGATATCTGTGTAAAGCATAATGTGATAGTAGTCAGTGATGAGATACATCAGGATTTTGTCTTTAAGGGGAAACATGAAGTTTTCGCAGGTCTGAAAAAAGAATATGAAGATATCAGTATTACCTGTACATCTCCGAGCAAGACATTTAATATTGCCAGTCTCATGATGTCTAATATTTTTATTCCGAATCATGAATTGAAACGCCGGTTCAGGAAGGAGCTTGATGCGGCGGGAACGAGCCAGCTGGGCATCTTTGGTCTGGTGGCCTGCGAGGCAGCATACAGTCATGGTGAGGAATGGTATCAGGCAATGCATGCATATGTTGCGGGCAATATAGAATTTACCCGCAGGTATGTGGAGGACAATCTGGAAGGTGTTCGCATGATAGAACACGAGGGAACTTACCTTGTGTGGCTGGATTTCAGAGGAACGGGTCTTGGTGCAGATGCGTTGGAGGATCTCATCATACATAAGGCTAAGTTATGGCTGGATAGCGGCAGGATATTCGGAGAGAGCGGAAACGGATTTCAGAGGATCAATGTGGCATGTCCGAGACGTACGCTCACTGAGGCGCTGGATCGTCTGGCATATGCACTGCAGAAATAATCGTACATTTGAAAATTTCATAAGAGACTATATGCCAAGAAAACTCTTGAAATATATATCTGTATCGGGTTATAATATAAAATGTATGTCGGCAGGTATAAACTGCCATTAGGATGATGTGCAGTGAACGACATAATTAAATATCTATATCCCGAAAAGAGGTATGAGTGTGGTTGATGAGAAAAAAGTCGGTCTGATGACGAAGCTGGCGATCTATGAAAAACACGAAAAGCATAGAAACCTTGTGTTGAGCAAATATTATCAGAGTGATTATGTCAGATATAATGTTTTAAAAACATGGGTTGCGTCCACAGTTGCATATTGGACGATCATAGGTTCATATGTATTTATGAAATTTGATGAATTACTTGCGAAGATCAATGATGTAGATTATTTTGATCTGATGTATAAAATGCTCGGAGGATATGTCGTCTTCTGTCTTGTTTATTTTTTCTTTGCAAGCATATTATATCATTATAGATATATGAAGGCAAAACCGGGGCTTGTGGAGTACAATTCTAATCTGAGAGATCTGATCGAATTAGAAGGCGGTCCGATGCATCATGGTAAGTTATTGGAGAGGGACCGTGTTCCGGGAACTGAAGCTGACAGAGTAAACAAAAGCAAAAAAACTGATTCTTCTGTACAGCGTCAGACTCCTAAGACGACCGTGAACAGATCTGAGATCGTAAAACAGAGACAGGAAGAGGAAGAACGACGCAGAGAAGCAGAGATACTGGAGAATGTAAAACGCAGAAATGCCAGGATTGCTGCTCAGAACGAAGAAAAACTGAGACAACAGCGCCAGATGGAGGAAGACAGACGCCGTATTCAGGAACGGAGAAAACAGCTGGAGCAGGCTCAGATGGAGCGTATACGAAATGAACGTATGCAGCAGATGAACCGGGAGAATCATGTATATGGTAATGGATATGGCGATAAGGAAGGGAGAGATAGATAGATGACAGGGTTGTTGACAGCCAGAGATGCAATTAGAGACTTTTTGAGGAAATATGATGAGATCACAACTCCCCTGATCCGTTTTGCGGCGGCGTTGATCATGTTTTTATCAATCAATTCCATGTATGGATATTCTTCATTGTTTGATAAAGGAATCGTGGTGCTTTTGCTCTCTGTGATAAGCGCATTGGTGTCAGATGTGGTCGTAGTGCTTCTGGGCGGAGCAGTTGTGATCGTTAATACGCTCAGCGTTTCCGTAGAGGTAGGCGCAATATTTCTGATATTGTTTTTACTGATGTATTGCATGTATATGAGAATGTTTCCGGAGTGCGGATGGGTGCTTGCATTTGTACCGATCATGTTCATGTTGAAGCTCGGATATGCAGTTACGCTTGTTGTCGTAATATTCTCGGGGGCTTCTGCAATAGTTCCGACAGCATTTGGTGTTGTATTATATTATTTTGCTGTGTATACCAGAGAGATATATGATGGAAAAATGACTGAAGATGAGACATTTCAGGCATATACATACATCATAGACGGGATTGCGAAGAATAAAGAAATATTTGCTTTTATTATAGTGGCGGCAGTTGTGATACTGATTACATACATCATTTACAGATTACCTTTTGATTATTCATGGTATGTTGCGATTGGTGTAGGAGGATTATGCAATATATTATTTACGTTTATCGTCAATGCGGCAGTTGGAGCTAAGATCCATGCCGGAAGTCTTATGGCAGGTTCGTTGCTCGGCATTGTAATCGCAATGTTTGTACTGGTATGTAAGCGGATTGCTGATTATGCACATAAAGAATCCGTACAATTTGAAGATGACGATTATTATTATTATGTAAAAGCGATTCCAAAATATAATTCAGGAAAAACCGGATCTGCTCAGAAGGATGCTTCGCGGGAGGTTGAACAGGATTATGTTGCCCAGCGGACAGCTGCGGCCAGAACATCGCAGAATCGCAATAATACGCGGAATGCAGCGGATCGTAACACATCCGGCAATCCAAAAAATAAAAATAGTCAGACTAGAAAGAATCCAAACAGATAAAATTGGATGAAGAGATGATGGGGTGGGCTTTTGAAAAAGTTTTGGGCAACTTTAAGTGCAAGCTTTGACTGGTTTTATATTCCGAATATAACCATAACAGATATTTTAGAGATCATAATATTATCCTATCTTTTGTACCATGTTATACTCTGGTTCAAAAATACCAGAGCATGGACATTGTTTAAGGGAATTGCTGTGCTCATTGTCTTTATGGGTCTGGCATCTTTCTTCAAGTTAAACACCATTTTATGGATATTCAGAAATACGATCAATGTTGGAATCATCGCGGTTATTGTACTCTTTCAGCCGGAGCTCAGGCGTGCACTGGAGGAATTGGGACGTAAAAATATCATATCGGATGTGTTGATACGTGATGACAGAAATGATAAGAGCGAGAGAGTCAACAATCAGACGATCCAGGAGCTTATTGCTGCTGCGATGGTTATGAGCAAAAATAAGACGGGTGCCCTGATCGTCATAGAACAGAATGTGGCACTGGGAGAGTATGAGAGTACGGGGATCGTTCTTGACGCGGCTATATCAAAACAGCTCATTGTAAATATATTTGAGCATAACACGCCATTGCATGATGGTGCAGTCATTATCAGAAATAACAGGATCGTTGCAGCGACATGTTATCTCCCTCTGACGGGTAGAACAGATCTGAATAAGGATCTGGGAACCAGACACAGAGCGGCCGTGGGCATCAGTGAAGTGTCTGACAGTATGACCCTCGTTGTATCGGAGGAAAATGGAACGATTTCTATCGCCCAGTCAGGTGTTTTGTACAGAAATCTTGATTCAGAGGGGTTAAAAAAACATCTTTCTTCTCTTCAGATCAGATCAACAGATACCAAACGCTACAAGAAAAAGGGAGGAAAAAAGAATGAAAAAAAAGATTCTAAATAATTTCCCTCTGAAGATACTGTCTGTTGTCTGTGCAATGATACTCTGGATGGTGGTGATGAATATATCCGATTATATGATAACCGTCAGGATCGATGATATACCGGTTGAACAGTTGAACGGTGATGTACTTGAAGAACTGGATCAGGTATATGATGTGGAAAAGGGAGATACGATCGATATCGTGGTTAAAGGAAGAAGATCTGTAGTCAGTAAACTGACGGCATCTGATTTTAAGGCAACAGCGGATCTCTCTACGATGTCTATTACCAATACAGTACAGATATTTGTTGAACCAGTGGACAAAACTCTGGAAGATGACATCACGATTACCTGTGTCGATAATACGATGCGTCTTACGCTTGAAGACAAGGTCTCTGTGCAGTTTCCGGTTCATGTGGAGATAAGAGGAGAGACAAAGGATGGATATGCTGTGTGTGAGACATCGTCTTCGCCGAATATTATCACCGTCGAGGGTCCTAAGAGCGCAGTTGACAAGATCACTGAGGTATCCACTGTGGTAAACGTTGATGGTAAGCGTGAGGAATTTGATGCCACCGGCGATGTCGTTTTGTACGATGCATATGGCGAGAAATTCGTGAGTGATAAGATATCTGTCCATCATAATACGGTCAATGTTAATGTAAAGATATATCCGGAAAAGACAGTCCCGGTCAATATTGAAGTCAAGGGCAAACCGGAAGATGGATATGCAGTGGGCGAGGTTCAGTATCAGCCGCAAAATGTAAAGATCGCAGGACCGAAAGAGGCTCTGGATAAGATCACACAGATCGATATAGATGATATATCAGTCAGTGGACAGAATGAGGATCTGCAGACGACGATTGATCTGAGTAATTATCTGCCAGAGTCTGTGATCGTATCAGATTCTAATGCGGAGATTCTTGTTAATATAACAATAGAAAAAATGATCACAAGGACACTTGCCATATCTGAGAAGGATATCAGTATAGAAAATAAACAGGATGGATATACATACTCTCTTATTATGTCTGATGATTGCAGCATAGAGGTATCGGGTCTGTCACATCTGATCCGGGAGGTTGACATTGATGTGATCGCACCATCTGTTGACTGTTCGGGACTGACAGCAGGAGAACATTCTGTAACACTGAAGTTTAAAGATGTGGATGGCCTGGAATATAAGTTGAAGGGTAGCATTATTATCAATGTTGAGGCCAAATAAAAAAACGTATCATTACAGATGAGATGTGTGAATAAGCAAGGGAGGCTTGCGAAGATGGATCAGGTTAATATTGAGAAGTTCAGACAGGCAGTAGATGCGTGTGATAACATTGTGTTTTTCGGTGGAGCCGGTGTCTCTACAGAGAGTGGCATCCCGGATTTCCGAAGTGTAGATGGTTTATATAATCAGAAATACAAATATCCGCCTGAGACAATTATCAGCCATTCCTTCTATATGAAGGATCCGGAGGAGTTTTACCGCTTTTATAAGGATAAGATGTTGTATACAGACGCAAAACCCAATATGGCACATAAAAAGCTGGCAGAGCTTGAGCAACGTGGAAAACTGAAGGCTGTTGTCACGCAGAATATTGACGGACTTCATCAGGCGGCGGGAAGCAGGGAAGTCCTGGAACTGCATGGCTCAGTGCATAGAAATTATTGTCAGCACT
Organism: Wujia sp.; assembly: GCA_051877775.1. Taxonomy (GTDB): domain Bacteria; phylum Bacillota; class Clostridia; order Lachnospirales; family Lachnospiraceae; genus Coprococcus_C. Next base: position 49,270 of record JBJEJF010000061.1, on the reverse strand, counting down.
GTGGTAAATTCTTTGATCTGCAGTATATTGTAGATGCTCCCGGGATACCAAAGTGTGACGCCTGTGGGGGGATTATCAAGCCGGATGTGGTTTTGTATGAGGAAGGCCTTGATCAGGCAACTATCGCCAAGACAGTGCAGTATATATCACATGCAGATATGCTTATCATAGGAGGAACGTCTCTTGCAGTATATCCGGCAGCGGGGCTGATAGATTATTTTAGTGGTAAATACCTTGTAGTGATCAATATGGCACCGACGCCGCAGGATCGCAATGCTGATATCGTTATCAACGAACGAATCGGAGAAGTGTTTGCTGCATTATAAAGTGTTTACTACAGTACAAAATGATAATCAGAGGAGTTGTTATTTTAAGATAATAGCTCCTTTTTTTATTTATTAAAAAAAAGGTATTGACATTATCTGTGTATTATTGTACTATTCATATAACACAATAATACAGAGAAGAGGTGAGAGCATGGCATGGAAATTTAATAATGAAACACCGATATATCTGCAGATCATGGATGAGATAAAAGGCAGGATCGCACAGGGGAAGCTGAAGCCGGGCGATCAGGTGCCGCCGGTGAGGGAGCTTGCCGTGAAGGCGGGAGTAAACCCGAATACGATGCAGAAGGCCTTGTCTGAGTTAGAGCGGGAAGGCGTCCTATATTCACAGAGGACATCCGGAAGATTTGTGGCGGAACCGGAGCATGGTGTGTCGGCCATGCGGGATGCTGTAAGCAGGAAATATGTCAAGAGTTATGTGGATGGCATGAGAGGACTTGGATATGAAGACGGTGAGCTTGTAGACAGATTAACAGGGTATTTAGAGGAGGAGAAGAGATGAGTAATATAGTTGAGATTGCAGGAATGAGCAAGGGGTATGGTTTGAGCAAGACCGTATTTCAGGATCTGAACCTCAATCTGGAGAGTGGAAAGATCATTGGTCTGCTTGGACCAAACGGAAGTGGCAAGACGACGCTGATTAAGACACTTGCAGGGTTATTGAGGCAGGATTCCGGTAAAGTATTGATAGATGGCAAGGATATAGGACCGGAGACAAAGGCTGTAGTATCTTATCTGCCTGAGAGAACGTATTTTAATGAGTACATGAAGGTAAGGGATCTGGTCAATATGTTCCATGATTTCTATGAGGATTTTGATGAGGAGAGGGCATATCATATGATGGAACTCTTATCCATTGATTCCAATATTATATTAAAGAAGCTGTCTAAGGGTAATAAGGAGAAGGTTCAGCTTATTATGGTGATGAGCCGCCGGGCTAAGTTGTATCTGTTGGATGAACCGATTGCAGGTGTCGATCCGGCAGCCAGAGATTATATTCTGGAGACCATATTGACCAATTATGATGATAAAGCAACAATCTTGATATCGACACACCTGATACAGGATATCGAAAATATTCTGGATGAGGTAATATTTATTAAAGAGGGACAGATAGTATGCCATCAGGATGCTGATTCGTTAAGACAGCAGAAGGGACAGTCTATCGATGAGATATTCAGGGAGGTATTCAGATGTTAGGAAAATGTATAAAATATGAAGTCGTAAATCGTTGGAGACAGGTTGTATCAATATTGAGCGGACTGCTTATATTTAGTGTCATTGTACTTGGTATGACAAAATTAGATGAGCACGTCATCGACAATCGCTATTACAGTGCATTTACGGCGATTGTTATAGGAATCTATGTGTTTGCATATTTTGCAGTTATTATCGGATTGCTTTTGCTTCCATGTGCAGATTTTAGTAAACGTTTCTTCAAGGATCAGGGGTATCTGACACATACACTTCCGGTGAAGAGTTCGACACTTATCACAGGAAGAATGATCTGCGATGTATGTATGGTACTGGTTATGGCAATCGTTTATCCTATTGCATTATCTGTTGCAACATGGGACTGGAGCTTCTTTGAAGAGATCATAGATAATGTAACGAACTATCTGCATTGGGCAGGAAGCAGTGTTGACAGAGTTATGGTATTGGGTGTTTTTGTGGCATCTGTTATAGCTGTATTCCTTGGGGTATTGTTTTCGTTATGGCAGATCAATACGGCATATACATTTGGACATATATTCAATCAGGGTAAACGTATTTTGTCTGTTGTAGGATATTTTGCTCTCTGGGTCATCTTCGGCCTGGTTATGATGCTGTTAAATAAAATATGTGAGATCGATGCAGTTCAGGACTTCCTTGTAAGACAACTGGGAGATATAGAGACGTCGGTTGGTGCCAGCCTGCTGGTTATATCCATTGTCGATGTCGGAATGTTGATTGGTGTGGTTTTACTTGCGATTGCAACCTCATATATGTGTAAACATCATCTTAATCTTGAGTAGAGAGATTAGATTATATTGAGTGGCATATAGATTATATTGAGCATATAAATAAAAGGCATATGGGTATTCCGTATGCCTTTCGTTTATATGTGTGTATTTGTATGCTTGTATACCTGTATGTCAGTGTATCTGTTTGCGTGTATCTGACACACTGTAATCTTAGTGTGTTCCGGTTGAGCCGAATCCACCTGCGCCACGTACCGTATCATCAAGTTCGTCGGCAATCTGGAATACTCCGGTGATATAAGGTGTGATAACAAGCTGTGCAATGCGTTCCTGTGGTTCTATGGATGCATTTTCATTAGAATGATTATGCAGGGCAACCATGACCTCCCCGCGATAATCAGAATCGATCACACCGACTTTGTTGGCCGGAGCAAGTCCTTTTTTGGTGGCAAGCCCGCTTCTGGCATAGATAAGGCCTGCATAGCCGTCCGGTAATTCCATAGCCAGGCCGGTTGGAACGAGGATCGTCTGTCCCGGTTCGATGGTGACAGGATCGTCGATACATGCATACAGGTCTGCGCCGGCAGCACATTCTGAACCATAGGATGGAATAACGGCATTATCTTTGAGTTTCTTGATTCTGACAGGTAATGATGTGTGCATTAGATATTTCCTTTCTGATCCCACAGGATAACTTCATTTGTTTTCAGTGACTTAGGTACGTCAATAATCCGCTGATTCGCTGAACCGCGGAAACGGAGCGACAGATCCTTTTGATCTTCTATAAATTCTCCGTCGACGAGAATATTGATGTATTGGATGAGCTCCCGGGTCTCAGGCCAGTTGAGCATCATTTTGTCGCGGATATCCTTTTCAAAATCGTATCCGGTGTAACACCATACATCCTTATCAGGGTATACGGCTTTGAAACGCCGGAGCAGAGGAAGTAATCCCTGCTGGTTACTGTATTCAAAAGGTTCTCCGCCAAGGATGGAGAGTCCTCTTATATAGTCTGGTTTTAAATATTCTATAATGGTATCGACGTCATCTTCGGTAAAAAGATTCCCAAAATTAAAATCCCACGTCTCAGGGTTGAAACAGCCTTTGCAGTGATGCGTACAGCCAGAGACGAAGAGTGAAACGCGGACGCCGGGACCGTTGGCTACATCGATGCGTTTGATATCTCCGTAATTCATGATCTTTCCCTCTTTTCAATAATGGATATGAAAAAAGCTGTGTCGGAGCAGTGTGTCGCGACACAGCTTGCTTTATTTTTTTACAGAATTGGTTTACAGATGTAGAACACGTGATTTGATCTCTTTGGTCTTTCCTACATTCCAGAAATTCTCTCCGAGGTATCCGCAGGTTCTTCTGGTGACATTCATCTTAGAATGATCCTTGTTTCCGCACTGAGGACATTCCCATTCGTTATCATCATTGATGATGATCTCACCATCATAATCACATACATGGCAGTAATCAGATTTGGTATTGAACTCTGCATACTGGATATTGTCATATATAAATCTTACGACTTCCTCTAACGCTTCCAGATTGTGTCTCATATTCGGGATCTCTACATAGGAGATAGCACCGCCTGATGATATGGTCTGGAACTGGCTTTCAAATCTAAACTTGCTGAATGCATCGATCTTCTCGCGTACATCAACATGATAGGAATTCGTATAATATCCCTTGTCAGTGATATCAGGAATCGTGCCGAAACGTTCCTGATCGATTCGTGCAAAACGGTAGCACAGAGATTCTGCAGGAGTACCATACAGACCGAAACCGAGACCGGTTTCTTCCTTCCATTGATCGCAGGCTGCACGGAGACGCTTCATAACTCTAAGAGCGAATTCCTCACCTTCCGGCTCCGTATGGCTGACACCTTTCATGAGTTTGGTAACTTCATACAATCCGATGTATCCCAGAGAGATGGTAGAATAGCCATCTTTGAGAAGCGGATCTATTTTTTCACCCTTTTTGAGTCTTGCGATCGCTCCATACTGCCAATGTACAGGACTGACATCGGATGTGATACCCAGAAGTGCGCGATGACGGCACATCAGAGCTTCATAGCAGAGCTCAAGACGTTCATCAAGCAGCTTCCAGAATTTATCCTCATCCCCTTTGGCGATGATACCGATCTGTGGCAGGTTCAGGCTGACAACACCCTGATTGAATCTGCCTTCCCATTTATAATTGCCATTTTCATCCTTCCATGGTGAGAGGAATGAACGGCATCCCATGCAGGAGAATACGTTGCCTTCGTAATTTTCACGCATTTTCTTGGCAGAGATATAATCAGGATACAGACGTTTTGCAGAGCATTGAACTGCAAGTCTGGTTATATAATCGTATTTTCCACCCTTGAGGCAGTTATGCTCATCAAGAACATAGATCAGCTTTGGAAAAGCAGGCGTTACATAAACACCTTTTTCGTTCTTGATGCCTTCGAGTCTCTGACGGAGGATCTCTTCTATGATAATAGCATTCTCTTCAACATACTCATCGTTCGGGTCCAGATTCAGGAACAGAGTCACAAACGGAGACTGGCCATTTGTTGTCATCAGAGTGTTGATCTGATACTGGATCGTCTGTACGCCGGAACGAAGCTCGTCCTGCAGGCGTTCCTGTGCCATCTGCTCAAGGATTGCATCATCAACCTTGTCTCCAAAATCAGCTACAAGCTTATCCTTGTATTTTCTGTAGCTCTTGCGGAGATATTTACCTAAGTGCCTGATATCGACGGACTGACCGCCATACTGGCTGCTGGCAACAGATGAGATGATCTGTGTCATAACGGTACAGGCAACCTGAAAACTCTTTGGCGTCTCGATCAGTTTGCCGTTCATGACAGTGCCATTGTCAAGCATATCACCGATATTGATCAGGCAGCAGTTGAAGATGGGCTGAAGAAAATAATCAGCATCGTGGAAATGCAAAACACCTTCTTCATGTGCCTTTGTTATCTTTTCAGGAAGAAGAACACGCTTGGTGAGATCCTTGGATACCTCTCCGGCGATCAGATCTCTCTGTGTGGATGCAACAGTGGCATTCTTGTTGGAATTCTCCTCCATGACGTCTTTGTTTCTGTTCTGGATCAGACTCAGGATAGAATCGTCGGTCGTGTTGGCACGGCGAACCAGTTCTCTGGTATAACGATAGATAATATATGTCTTTGCAAGCACGAATTTCTTTTCGTCCATCAGTCTCTGCTCTATAATATCCTGAATGTCTTCTACAAGCATTCTTGAGCGGTTTTTGGATTCAATACCCTCAACGATCTCTTCAATCTTCTCCTCTGTTACCTTTTCACATGGCTCAACTTCAGCATTGGCCTTGCGGATTGCGGTAACAATTTTCATACGGTCGTAATTAACTGTATGACCATCCCTCTTAATTACCTTCATTGTACATCTCCTAAATAACTTAAATATTACAGGTTACCCCACGGTTTGTTATTATATCACCATAAAAACTATTTGTCCACTAAATATTGTGAAAAAGATTAAAAAAGACACAACATATAGAATGTGATGTGTCCAATATGTGAAAAAACCATTTGCTTCTTTATTTTTTTTTGAAAATATGATATAAAAGTTTAGTAATTAATTTTTCAGTATTTTTTATGGAAGGAAAATGGATATGAACAAGAATATGAGAAAGCTGGGCTGTGCATTAGCAATGGCTGCAAGTTTGACGATGCTGGGTGGATGTGGCAAGACGAAGCCGGAGGATATCATTGATAAATATGGCGCAATGTGTGAGCTGGGTGATTATAAGGGCGTTGAGTATGTAGAGACCAGAACTGAGATCACAGATGCAATGGTTGATTCTGAAGTCAATGACTTCCTGTCCCAATATGCTGTATCCCAGGAGGTTACAGAGGGAACGGCAGCGCTGGGTGACCAGGTCAATATAGATTTTGTCGGTTATGTGGATGGAGTTGCTTTTGACGGTGGCAGCTCAAATGGAGCCGGTTATACACTGGAACTTGGATCCGGTACCATGATTGATGGCTTTGAGGAGCAGATCGTGGGACATGATGTAGGAGAGACCTTTGATATCGACGTCACATTCCCGGATGAATATCCGAGTAATCCTGATCTGGCAGGTCAGCCGGCAGTATTTGAGATCACACTGAATTCTATCACACAGACTATATTGCCGGATTATACAGATGAATTTGTGGCATCTAACACGGATGCATCCAATATAGAAGAATATGAGCAGTCTGTGAGAGATTCTCTGGCATCAGATTATACAGAGAGCGATGCTAATTATAATAAGAGTGCGATCATGCAGGTTATTCTGGAAAATGCCACGATAAAGGAATATCCGGAAAAGGAGATGCAGGACCTTATTGACAGCACGATGAATAATGTACAGTCAGAAGCAGATCAATATGGCTATGATCTGGCAACATATATTGCGGCAAGATATGGTATCTCTTCAGAGGATTCATTCAGGGATTATATCTCCGGCATGGTAGAAGATTTTATGCAGGAAAAGATTGTTATCTGTGCCATTGCCAAAGCGGAAAATATTACGGTAAGCAACAAAGAGATAGATGCATACAAAAAAGAAATGATGGATTCAACAGGTGTATCTGATGAGGATGAGTTTGGCAAGTACTATACAGATGAAGATGTGATGTACTATACCATAGCGGATAAGGTGATGGATTTCCTGCTTGAAAATGGCACACCGACAACTGCAACCGAAACGGACGCGGCTTCCGGGACAGATGCAGAATAAAATGCTGCACGGAAGATAGTTAAAATTTTTTGAAATAATATAAAGTTGATGATTGACAAGACCTGAGATAAATGATATGATGCAACATGCAGCAAGCAGTTGTGGCGGAATTGGCATACGCGCATGATTCAGGTTCATGTCCACTTACGTGGGTGTGGGTTCAAGTCCCATCAACTGCATGAATAAAAGGCAATCCTTTTCGACAGGGATTGCCTTTTGTTGTTCCGGCAGGCAAAAATAAAATCAACACAGGAAATATGTGGTAATATGGAAAACATTTTGTTATAATCTGAATAGATGAGATGAAGAGCCTTGCGGACATTCGCATAAAGAAAAAGGGGATCGTGCGGGGCAGATTGTGCATGGAGTGCTTTTATGGGGAAAAAAGTATCAAAAAAGCTTATAAAAATGAACAGAGAAGAGCTGAAACAGAGTGTGCTCAAGGGTCGGGAGAAATATAATCCTAAGCTGCCGGCATATATCAGCCGGTCTTTTGAAGTCGTTGAGCTTAAGGAGTGCGGAAATATATGTTATCGTATGATGCCGAAAGAGAATTTTAACGGAACATATATTGTATATATCTATGGGGGATATATGTGTAAGAATATCGATGCGGCACATTGGGATTTTGTGACCGGGCTGGCACTCAAGACGGGGGCTGCGCTGTTTGTACCGATGTATCCGCTGGCACCGGAGCATTGCTGCAGAGAAGTATTTGAGATGCTCCAGGTTGCTTATGCGAATATTACCAGGACCTTTGATGTAAAAAGAGTAATTCTGATGGGGGACTCTTCGGGTGCAGGACTTGCATTATCTCTTGCAATGCAGGCATGGAAGGAAGGTATGCGCAAACCGGACCAGCTTATCATGCTGTCACCTGCTCTGGATACGGAGTTCTTTGACAGGGAACTTGAGCAGGAACTGTTTGAACGGTCAGGACATGAACAGACAGCTTTTTATACAGAGGCTGCAAAGGATTTCATCAATAAATACTGGGTGAAGGATTATGCCGTAAAGACTGAATATACCAGCCCATATTATGAGGACTATACGGATATATGCGATGATGTCGTCATTTTTTCGGGCGAAAATGATATGCTGAATGATTATGCAAGATCGTTTTACAATAAGGCAAAGGCACAGGGGGTTAATATCCGATTTTTTGAATTTGAGGGAGAGTATCATAATTTTATGATCTATTCCGGCTCTGCTGAGAGCAAAAAAGCTTTTGGATATCTTCTGGATGTTATTCTCGGCGACTATAAACATTCCATGGCAGATCTGTACCCGATCAAGCTAAAAGCTGACTGGTCTAAGAAATATCCGGAGATCATAGATGACAAATGGGCTATGAAATTCATATATGACAACCAGTTCGATTTCTCAGGTGTCATGCCAAGACTCAGTGAATATAGGAATCTGGTTATGGCTGCAGATGTGGCTGCTTGTGAGAGCAAGGTAAGAAGATATATCATGGAGTATCCGAATTGTACTATAGTGCATGTGGGATGCAGACTTGAGAGTGCATTTGATGGTCTGGATAATGGAAGGATCCAATGGTACAGTGTAGATTCCCATAATATGATGTCTGTGCGACGTTCCATGTATGGTGAAAGGGCGAGGGAGAAGACTCTGGGCAGGAGCCTGATGGATTTTTCGTGGATGGACGATATAGCCTGTAAGCGGGATCAGGGGATTATGTTTGTGTGTGGAGATGCTTTCAGTTATATGAATAAGCTTCAGGTCAGGAGTCTCATACAGAATATATGGGCAAGATTTCCGGGCGCTGAGCTGGTATTTACGGCAGAGACGACCGGGGCTATGCTGTGGGCGAACCTTCACCGATCAAGTATGCATAGAAAGAAAAAACATATGGCGGTGGATGATGCACATAAGCTCTTTAACAGCTGGAGAACGGATTACAGAGTGATGGAGGAAGAACCGGTTACAAAATATCTGGGTAAACCGGGTAAATTAAAATGGACGACCCGTATCGGTATAATGTATAATAAAATCACATATAACCATAAGGTTGTTCATGTAAAACTGGGTAATGAATCATATGTGATTAAAATTTGACGGAGTATATCTGATGGGGCCTGATACGGCCCCGTTTATTGTATAGGAGAAAAGACAGGATGGTGGAAAAATGCTTAAAGCTGAGCATCTTATAAAGGTATTTGAAAAAACTGAAAAACGGAAAAAAAAGGTTTCCTTTAAAGCGGTAGATGATATATCCATGGAGATAGGAGCGGGGGAGATCGTCGGCATAATCGGACCGAACGGGGCAGGGAAGACAACACTGCTCAGGATGCTTGGCAGCCTTATGCATCCGACGTCCGGAAGCGTTATATATCAGGATGGGGAAGCGCAGATCTCAGATGAGATCGCCATCAAGAAAAAGATAGGGTATCTGTCTGGTAATACCAGATTGTATGGTCGTCTGAGTACCAGAGAGCTCCTTCGTATCATGGCCGGTATATATGGTATGGAAGAATCGGAGACAGAAGAGCGGATCAATATGATATCCGGGATCCTCGGATTGGACTCTTTCATTGACAACAGGATAGAGAAATTGTCTACAGGGCAGACACAGCGGGCATCTATCTCGAGATGCCTGATACACGACCCGGACATATATATATTTGATGAGCCGACACTCGGACTTGATATTATCAGCAGCAGCGCGATCATTGATTTTATGCGCAGGGAGCGTGAACGGGGAAAGACTGTGCTTTACTCCACACACTATATGGAAGAAGCGGAGAGTCTGTGTGACAGGATTATTATGATGAATCATGGACGGATCATACGGGAAGGAACAGTCGGAACATTAAAACAAGATACCAGGGGAGAAAATCTACGGGATGTATTCTTAAGACTGATACGGGAGGAGGAGACGGACATTGAAAACCAGAATAATCAGATGCTTATATAAAAAAGAAATGCTGGATGTTCTTCGTGACAGGAAAACTGTGTTGATGATGCTGGTCATTCCTCTTGTACTATATCCTTTGTTATTCATTGTCGGGATGCAGCTGATGGCTAACATATCTGCCGGCATGGCAGAACAGACATATAGGATTGTGTTTGATTTTGAAGATACAGATGGTACTGTAACAAAGATGTTTGAGGAAGCAGCTGAGGATGGGTATTCTTTTGAGATATTAGACAATGATTTACCTGAGACAGCACTGAAGGAAGAACAGATAGATGCTTATATAGAGAAAACAGAGGAAGAGGGAAGAATATATTTTCAGGTACATTATGCTTCAACGGTCACCAATTCAAGTTACGCGACTGATATGATAGCAGATGTGCTGAACCGGTATAATGAACAGCTTGCAGAACAGAACATACGTGAAGCCGGTATGAATGTAGATCAGATCCTGCATCCGGTAGATATTAAATATGTGGATATATCGGGCAGTGAGGAGACCGCAGGAAATCTGCTTGGAACTGTACTTCCCTTCATGCTGGTGGTCAGTCTGCTGCTCGGTACGATGTATCCTGCCATCGATACGACTGCAGGAGAGAGGGAGAGAGGGACACTGGAAACGATACTCACTCTGCCGGTGTCAAACCGGGAGCTTATTATCAGCAAGTTTTTGACGGTGGCGACGATCGGCATCATATCAGCGATATTGAATATTGTTGCAATGTCGGGGGTCGGAATATATATGTACAGGATGGTGAGCAGCATGACGAAGGCATCATCCGGAATATCGTTAAAACGCTTTATTCCTGCTATGATCGTCGGAATCTTATGCGTGCTGGCCTTCGCTGTATTTATAAGTGCAGTCACGATGTGCGTCTGTGCATTTGCAAAATCATACAAGGAAGCAAACAACTATATTACACCGCTGACTCTCGTGGTTATGTTTGCGTCTTTTGTAGGCTTTATCCCTAATGTAGAACTGACAGGCAATATGGCACTGGTTCCTGTTGCCAATATCTGTCTGCTTCTCAGGGATATGCTTGCATTTAAGATCGATATCGGAATCATTGCAATCGTACTTGTAAGTAATGTGGCATATGGAATTATTGCCATTATGCTGTTGGGCAAAATATATAACAGTGAGTCTGTATTGTTTGGGGATGGAAGCAATGGAGTACAGATATTTGAACGCAGAAGCAATATGAGACAGGGAGGTGTTCCGACGATGGGGGATGCCTGGCTGGTCGTGGCCGTGACGGCCGTGCTTATAATATATGCAGGGGGCTCGATGCAGTTAAAATTCGGATATGGAGGCGTTCTTGGAACCCAGCTTATTCTGGTGGGAATTCCGATACTGACTGCTTTATACACCAGAAAAGATATGCGGAAAACATTTTCTGTGCGGCTCTGCAGTCTGCGATATGTATTGGGTGGTATCTTCCTGATAGCGGGTGCCATTGCACTGGGTATGCTGCTCACTGTGTTGACTGGTCTGATCTTTACATCGAGTGCGGAAAATGCGGCGGAATCTATGAACAGTCTTCTTGGGGACCATTTTGTTATGACACTGCTTGTTGTAGCGTTTGCACCTGCCATATGTGAGGAGCTTATGTTCAGGGGATATATCTTCTCTGCATTTTCTGCGGCACTAAGACCATGGGCGGCTGTTTTGACTGTCTCGGTCATATTTGGACTGTATCATATGAGCATCGTGAAGTTTTTTACAACTGCGCTGATAGGCGGGGTTATCTGTTATGTAGTATATAGATCGCAGAGTATCTTCCCTGGAATGATGATGCATTTTATTAATAATGCTCTGTCGGTTGTTGTGATGTATTATCCTGAACAGACGGGCAGAGTCCTGCCTGTGCTGGTAAGGGAATCCCTGTCTGCTTCCGACGTTCTTATGATTGGTTTATCCGGGGTGGTTCTGCTTGGAATCGGAGTGATGATCGTTGAGAAAAAAGATGGTATAAACAGAAGAAAATCTTCCTGAAATCGGTTGTTTGAAGATAAGAAACATGATAGAATAAAGTATATTATGTTTTTTACAGAAGAAAATGAATGGTATGTGACTAAATATGAAAAATAATATTGCAAAAGCAGTTATGATGTTTGCATCGGCATGCGTTTTGGTTGGTATCGGTGTGATCATAGGTATTAATATCAATATAGACAGAAAAAAGCCGGTTATGCCATATCCGCAGGAACGCGCATGGTACATGGAATGCAGTGAGGAAGGTGTTCTTGTAGATGATAATTTCTGGAGATTTGCGAGAGCCAGTTACGTATTGATTGGAACACCGCCGGAGTGTGAGTTTTATAAGATCGTAAGTGAAGTGCCTAGAAATGACTTTGTACAGGAACAGTTTTACATAGAAGATGGTGATGATAAGATGTACTATCATGCAGAAGATGGCACACGTATCAGCACCCTGGCGATAGATGTATCTGCATATCAGCCTTATATTGACTGGGAGGCTGTCAAAGATGCAGGCGTTGAAATTGCAATGCTTCGTGTAGGATATCGTGGATATGAGTCGGGTGCACTGGTTGTTGATGATATGTTTGAGAAGCATATTGAGGGTGCGACAGCGGCAGGGATACAGGTCGGGGTGTATTTCTTCACACAGGCAACAAGCTATGAGGAAGGTGCGGAGGAAGCGCAGTTTGTGCTTGACACGATTCGCAGATATAAGGTGACGTGCCCGGTAGCCATAGATACGGAAGCACTCGATATCGCAGAGGCAAGGACTTATAATCTGGACAATACGGCCAGAACGGACAGTGTTGTCGGTTTCTGTGAGACCATAAAAGCGGCAGGATATGTACCGATGATCTATTCCAACCGTAACTGGTTTGTACAGAAGCTTGACATGACGAGATTGGGAGAATATAAGTTGTGGCTTGCGCATTATGCGAATCAGCCGGATTTCCCGTATGATTATGTCGGATGGCAGTATACGGGCGAGGGACAGCTGGATGGAATCGACGGCAGTGTGGATCTTGACGTATGGTTTCAGTAGGGATTATCAGAACTAATTAGAAGAACGGGTGTAATAAAGTATGACGAATTGGAATTTGTCTTTTGATTATGCGGCATGTTTTTTGATGCTGTTAATTATCATATGGTATTTTACAGAAAAAAGAATACCTCTTAAGAGTTATGGTGCATTTCTGTGTCTTGCGGCAACAATATTTTCGGCGGCAGGATTTGAGGTCCTTGCAACACAGATGGCCAGAAATATGGATACGGTAGGTTTTAACTCTTTTTTTGCCGTACTCAGTCTTCAGACAATGGCCGTCAATATGGTGCCTCTGGCATTTATGTATTATATACTCATTCTGGGACAGGTCGATCTGTTGGGTAAAAGAGGTCTGAAGATCGCACTGGTATCGATAGTTGTACTCGATGCAGTGATCATTATCACCAATTTTGCTTCAAAATGGGCATTTACATTTGAAAATGGAAGATATATCACCCGCCTTGGTCTTTATATTATGTATGGGATGGATCTGCTTATGGTTCTGGTGAGTGTCATAACGATGATCCGCAATGGAAAGACTTTTGTTTTTTTGCGGTCTCCGGCACTGATTTTTAATGTCGTATGCAGCCTGATAGCCACTGTCTTACAGATCGTGATATATGTTCCGACTCTTAACTTTATGCTGGCAGCATTGGCGCTTACGTTATATTATTACATGCAGAATCCGGGAATGATCACCGATCCGGTCACCAGACAGTTTAATAGAAAGTTCATGGGAGAATATGTACAGAGCCGGTTTGTGTCAGGAAAAAAGTTTGGTGTCATTGCACTTGCAATGGATGATTTTAAGTTCATTAATAAAACCTACGGCGTTGATAACGGGGACAATCTGCTGCTTCAGATCGGTGGATTCCTGAACTCCCTTAAGGCAAGCAAAGAAGTTTTCAGATTTGGTTCAGATCAGTTCTGTGTCGTTGTCAACAAAAATCCGGAGGATATTGACAGGATCGCTGGCTTTATTCATGACAGATTCAAACATCCGTGGTACAGTGAGACACAGTACGGAATCATGATGTCGGCATCGGTGTGCTGTATCGAATGTCCGCGGGATGCAGAGAATTATGGGGAGCTGATAGAGGTTCTTGATTATGCCATGTCTGTGGCTAAGAAGACCAGCAAGGGAAAGGTTACCCTTGCCAAGAATCTCGATCTGGACAAGATAAAACAGGATAAAGCTGTGGAGAAGGCTGTCAAGCAGGCAATGGACAGAGATGAATTGATGGTATATTATCAGCCGATTTTTTCTGTGAGCAAAGGGGCATATAATTCGGCAGAAGCGTTGGTAAGACTGCATGATGAAACGCTTGGCTGGATATCACCGGAGATATTTATCCCGATTGCAGAGAAAAATGGTCTGATTATTGAGATGGGTGAAATGATACTGAAAAAGGTATGCCGGTTCATTCATGATTTTAAGCTCTCTGAGACTACAGTTGAGTACATTGAGGTCAATATCAGCCCTGTTCAGCTTATGCAGCTGAATTTTGCGGACAGAGTGAAGCAGATCATGGAAGAATATGATGTGCGTCCGGAACAGATCAATATAGAGATTACGGAGACGGCAACCATGAGTTCGGCATCTATCGTGAATGAGAATATCGGTAAGCTTGTAGATTATGGAATCAGTTTCTCTCTGGATGATTATGGCTCAGGATATGCAAACATTGATTATATCAACAAAATGCCGTTTAAGATCATCAAGCTGGATAAGTTTATTATCTGGGATGCATTTAAGAACAGTAAAGCGGGAATAACATTGGAATATACCATAGGTATGTTAAATGCCCTGCAATTATACATAGTTGCAGAGGGTGTGGAGACAGAGGAGATGCAGGAGCATCTTACCCGTATTGGATGTCACTATATGCAGGGCTGGTATTATTCAAAGGCGGTTGCGGATACGGAATTCATGAAGCTGATCGCCAGTCAGTGACCAGCTACATATTCCATAATCCATATGCCGGTACATTGAGTACCTGGTCTTCCAGGGAAACAGGATTCAGGGATATCTTTAGAGATATCTCAGTGGAAGGATTTTTAGCGCGGAATGTTTTGATATTCTGCGCTTTTTTATTTTCTGTAAATCGTATGTCTACAGGAATCGGAGCTTTATCACCTTCGTATATAAATGGAACTCTGGCTGTGGCACCGGATATCCAGTAGTACAGATATCCCATCTTGGAAGAAAGTTCTTCGAAGATAAACTGCTCTGCAACAGCACCGTTTGATTCGCCGAAGATCTCCTGAAGTGTCAGGGATTCATCGGCAGGATTTCCATATATGGCACGAAGCAGTCCATGATCAATGACAAAAAGTTCAAAAGATTTATAATCGGCATGTTCTTCCAGGGGAAGCTCAGCTGACAGGATACGGGGGAGCTTTCTGATCAGCCCCATATCGCACAGCTCCTGCACTGCATCTGCGTATTCCCTTCCACGTGCGTTTTTCTCGATAAAATTATACATGAATTTTTTGTTGGTATGTGTCAACTGTTTGGGAACACTCTGCCAGATTCGCTTCATTCGCTGGGACAGCGCAGAAGAGTAGCCTTCTTTGATCATCAGCCGATAGGTCTCGAGTAATGACAGCTGCATGGAACGAACAGATGCATAATCTTTATTTTTGAGATAGTCGGCAACAACACCGGGCATTCCGCCGACTATCATGTATTCCTTTAACATATGACATACTGCATTTTCTTCCAATGGAGTGAGAGGCACATTTTTATGATTTTCGATCGCAGCAAGGAAAGGATGTGCTTTTCCTGCAATCATGAATTCCTCAAAGCTCATTGGGCGCATGCGTATTATCTGAAAGACATCAGGATGATGATATTCGAACTCTGTAATGCGCATGGTAGATGCAATCAGGCAGATGGAATAATAATGATGTTTTTTCGCATATTCATAAAAAAATTCGGCGCAATTGTCCGCAATCTGTACTTCATCGAAGATCAGTAAGGTTTTGTCGTAATCCAGCTCACCGAAGCGGTTGGTGATGAGTTCATCCATGGCAGAAACTTTTTCATCCGGTGTACGATCGGATGAAATGATCTCGGCGAAGGAGGATTCGGAGGATATATCCACATAGGCTGTGTGTTCAAAAAATGCGATCGCAAAATCTTTTACACTCCATGTCTTTCCTACGCCATATGCTCCTTTGACATACAGGATCCGGCGTCTTGGCTCCTCATACCAGGCGGCCAAATCGTTTATAATATTTCTATACATGAATAATCAGTCCTTTTTATTGATGTTTTATTGTGGATCATCCCATGATTTACTGATTTTATTTTAGTCAATAATAAGAAGTGTGTCAACCGCAAAGGCGTGTTCTGCATGCATGAAAAAATTACAGATATTGGGTATATTTACTTGTTTGTGTAATATGAAAATGCTATAATACACAGAGAAAAAACGATATCACAAGGAGCAGCTATGGGTAATAAATGGAATAAAAATATAATACGGCTTGGAATTACCATCACAATATCAGTCTGTGCCTGTCTTGTGTTTAATGAAGTGATTAAGGAGTGGAAGGATATTGTAGGCTATGTGGGCAGGGTCTTTTCTGCAATGTCCCCTTTTATTATTGGAATTATAATCGCATTTCTGCTTAATCCGATCATGATATATATCAGGCGGGGCCTCTCATATTTTATCAGTAAAAAACTCAAAAAATCCGATTACGATACTGTGTATAAAAAAGTGAAGACACCTTCGCTGATCATTACGCTGCTTTTGTTTATAGGTCTGCTGACGGGATTCCTGTGGCTGGTTATCCCGCGGATATATGAGAGCCTGACTGATCTGGTGGATAAGGTTCCCGGATATCTCGAGAGTGCACAGCAATGGGTAGAGAAAATGTTTGCACAACATGAGCTCCTGGAGGGCAAACTCTCACAGGCGATAGATTATCTGGAGGAAAATGTATTTGGTATATTTAAGAATACGATCATGCCGAATCTGGATACGATTGCACTCAAGGTTTCGTCCGGCGTTGTGGTCGGTGTGAAGGCAGTATTTAATTTTTTGATCGGACTCATTGTCTGTATCTACCTGCTGACCAGCAAAGACATTTTGCTTGCGCAGGCTAAGAAGATCATATATTGTGTGTTCTCCAAAAAGACAGGCAATAAGATACTGCAGGGAGCGGCATATGCGAATTCTGTGTTTGGCGGATTTATCAATGGCAAGATCATTGACTCCATAATTATCGGTATTCTCTGCTTTGTTTTCACATCGGCGATCGGCATGGAATATGCGGTGCTGATCAGTGTTATTGTTGGTGTGACTAATATCATTCCTTTTTTCGGACCTTTTATCGGAGCCGTTCCTGGGGCATTGCTTGCCCTTATGGACGATCCGATCATGTTTGTGATCTTTATTATCTGGATCATTATATTGCAGCAGTTTGATGGTAACATTCTCGGACCATTGATCCTCGGGGATGCAACGGGATTATCCGGAGTGTGGGTGCTTGTGGCTATCCTGGTCGGTGGAGATCTGTTCGGTGTAACGGGAATGATTCTGGGCGTACCTGTTTTTGCATGTATATATGCTTTTATAGCTGTACAGCTGAGAGATGGGCTCAGAAAGAAAAACCTTTCTTCCAAAACCGAAGATTATTTCATGCTGAAAGGGTTCGATGAGAAGAGCGGGGAACCTATATACAGAGATAAGCATGAAAAACGTAAGACGTTGAGACAGAAAAGGAAAAAACTGATGCTGCAGAATAAACTGCTTAATAAAATGAAACAGGAAAAGCAGCAGGAGGATGCAC
The DNA here is from genome assembly GCA_051877775.1 of Wujia sp. Taxonomy (GTDB): domain Bacteria; phylum Bacillota; class Clostridia; order Lachnospirales; family Lachnospiraceae; genus Coprococcus_C. The sequence goes on along the minus strand of JBJEJF010000061.1, from coordinate 31,431 downwards.
GCAAAGAGAAATTCGACATGCAGCAGGACAAGCCGGATGATACAGAGAATGAAAGTGATGACAAGAATTAGCTAAGGAGGGCATATTATGGCAAAGGGAAGTTATTCAACAAATCAGATTCTGGAGTGGATGGGGTTCTTTTCCCAGATGATGGAGGTCAGCCCGGAGAAAATAAAACTACTCGATATCTGTGGGAAGATGAAGAATGTTATACCGTTTGTGGAGACACATAAGAGAGTTCTCATCTTTGCAGATGAGCTTCATGAAGATCTGTTCTACGAATTCTGGGAGGCAGGATTCGGAGAGTATGATATGTGGTACGGTGTAGGTATCGAGGAAGAGGGACAGGTTAAGAAGGTTAAGATCAAAGAGGTAATCAATCGTAAGATTACGGGACCTACCGTTATATTTATTCTCAATGAAAATACACGGGAATCATACAGAATCGGTATGAAAAATGAAATGTTTTCCAAAGGCCCTATCAAATATGTCGGAAACGAGATACGTGCTGTCATCATGAGTCTGCTTGGTGTGGATTCCCAGGATACGATCTGTCTGGTGGATGCTGAGAGTATAGCAATTGAGGCAGCTTTTGTGGCAGGTGACGGAACGATTATCTGCGTGGAAAATGACAAAGGTGCCAAGGAGACTATGGAGGATAATGTTAAGCAGTTTGGTGTACATAATGTGCAGATCATACCTGACTTAAGCCAGGAATCCATGGACAGTATTCCGGTTCCAAGACTGTCATTTATAGTTGCCAATAAGCACCTTGAGGAGGACATCGTAAGACTTCTGCAGAAGAATCCAAAGATGCAGTTTGTAATTTATACATTGGAGCTTGATATCCTGTCAGGTATCAAGGCTCTGTTTGCAAAATACAATATAAGCAATATGGAGGTTATGCAGATTACTGTATCCAAGACGGATAAGAACAGTATCTTTGTGACACAGCCTTCTCCATGGCTTATAACAGGAGAGGTGTTATAGATGGCACTGGATAATCTGCCGGGAGACCCGATGATGCTGTTGTCTTTTGTCAATACAAGACTGAGGGATGACGGTATAAACATAGATGAATTTGCAGCTCAATTCGATGTTGACAGAAAAGATATAGAAGAAAAGCTTGACAAGATAGGATATACTTATAATAATGAGCTGAATAGATTTGTATAATATTATTTTATGTAATTGGAGGATAAAAAATGGCTAGCGGATACAATCATAAGCTGATTGAAGGAAAATGGCGTAAGAAATGGGAGGAAAACCCGATCAACGTCAATGACGGAAAGAAACCGAAGTATTATTGTCTGGATATGTTCCCATATCCGTCAGGAAACGGACTTCATGTAGGTCACTGGAGAGGATATGTCATATCTGATGTATGGAGCAGATATAAGCTCATGCAGGGACATTATGTGATCCATCCTATGGGATGGGATGCATTTGGACTTCCTGCAGAGAATTATGCGATCAAAAACGGTGTACATCCGAGTATTTCCACCGCGTCTAATATTGCCAATATCAAGAAACAGATTCAGGAGATTGCAGCAATTTACGACTGGGATATGGAAGTTAATACAACGGATCCGGAGTTCTACAAATGGACACAGTGGATATTCGTTCAGATGTTTAAGAAGGGGCTGGCATATGAAAAGCAGATGCCGATCAACTGGTGCCCTTCATGTAAGACAGGTCTTGCAAACGAAGAGGTCGTAAATGGTAAATGTGAGAGATGTGGCGCAGAGGTAACCAAGAAAAATCTGCGTCAGTGGATGCTCAAGATTACCGCATATGCTGATCGCCTGCTGGAAGATCTGGACAAGCTGGACTGGCCGGAAAAGGTTAAGAAGATGCAGAGAGAATGGATCGGCAAGTCCTATGGTGCAGAGGTGAATTTCAAGGTCGATGGCAGAGATGATGCGATCACTGTATATACGACCAGACCTGATACATTGTATGGAGCAACCTTTATGGTACTTGCGCCGGAGCATAAGCTTGCTGCGAATCTTGCTACACCGGAGACGAAGGAGGCAGTGGACAGATATATATATGAGGCTTCCATGAAGTCCAATGTCGACAGAATGCAGGATAAGGAAAAAACCGGTGTATTTACGGGAAGCTATGCTGTTAATCCGTTAAATGGAGCGAAGATACCGATCTGGTTATCCGATTATGTACTGGCTGATTATGGTACCGGTGCGATCATGTGCGTACCTGCCCATGATGACAGAGATTTTGAGTTTGCAAAGAAATTTGATCTCCCGATCATCCAGGTTATTGCCAAGGACGGCAAGGAGATCGAGAATATGACAGAAGCATATACTGAGGCTTCCGGTACGATGATCAATTCAGGTGAATGGAACGGCATGGAGTCATCCGTTCTGAAGAAGGAAGCACCTGAGATGATAGAGAAGATGGGCTATGGTAAGAAAACGGTTAATTACAAGCTTCGTGACTGGGTATTCTCAAGACAGAGATACTGGGGTGAGCCGATTCCGATCGTACATTGTCCGGACTGTGGTGCTGTACCTGTTCCTGAGGAGGAGCTTCCGCTTCTTCTGCCGGATGTTGAGAGTTATCAGCCGACCGGTACAGGAGAATCTCCACTTGCAGATATTACAGACTGGGTAAATACAACCTGTCCATGTTGTGGGAAACCTGCCAAGAGAGAGACAAACACGATGCCTCAGTGGGCAGGATCGTCATGGTATTTCCTCAGATACGTGGACAATAAGAACAAGGATGAGCTGGTGAGCCGTGAGAAGGCGGATAAATATCTTCCTGTAGATATGTATATCGGTGGTGTGGAGCATGCAGTTCTTCATCTGCTGTACTCCAGATTCTATACGAAGTTCCTGCATGATATAGGTGTGGTTGACTTTGATGAGCCATTTAAGAAGCTCTTCAATCAGGGTATGGTATGTGGCCGTGATAAGGTTACCGGTGCGGCTACCAAGATGAGTAAGTCACTGGGTAATATCGTGTCTCCTGATGATATTGTGAGAGATTATGGATGCGATACGCTTAGGATGTATGAGCTCTTTATCGGACCGCCAGAACTTGATTCTATCTGGGATGACAGCGGAATTGACGGAATATACAGATTTGTCAATCGTTTTTATAACATGGTCATGACCAATAAGGAAAAAGATGCACCGGAGACCAAGGAACTTGTAAAGCTGCGCCATAAGATGGTTTTTGATATCACACAGAGACTGGAGCAGTTCAATCTGAATACGGTTATCTCCGGATTCATGGAGTACAATAATAAGTTTATTGAACTTACCAAGACAACGGGTGTCGATAAGGAGACATTAAAGACAATGGTACTTCTGATCGCACCATTTGCACCGCATCTTGGAGAGGAACTCTGGGAGCAGCTTGGCGGAACAGACTCTGTATTCCATCATCCATGGCCTGCTTATTCTGAGGATGCAATGGCAGATGACGAAAAGGAGATAGCAGTCCAGATCAATGGTAAGACCAGAGTTACTGTAAATATCTCTGTCAATGATGATAAGGATACAGTTATCGCCAAGGCAAAGGATGCCTTAGGAGACAGACTGACAGGAAATGTTATCAAAGAGATCTACGTGCCGGGCAAGATCGTCAATATCGTAGCAAAATAATGTATATCAAATAAAAAATATAGTATACAGAAAACGCGCTTGCGCTCAATTACTCATGTAGCGGTACTAAGCTCGATAATACCTCGCTGAGTACCGACGTGAGTAAAAGGTTTTCTGTGATACTATATTTTTTGTTTTATACATTTTTTTTACGGTATATTTATTACATCATAAATGACTTTAACATATTAAACTTCTTCTTTTCGGCTGGGGAGAGAGACTCCTCTATAGCATCTAAGAGCAGAGCGGTTTCATTTTGTGTAAAATTCATATTCCGTCTGTTTAATTCCTGATTAATCTTCATGATCTCGGGAAGCAGTTCTTCCATTGATTTATATTTGCTTTTTTCTTTTATCTCCATGATTATCTTTAACTTTATCGGATCAATTCCGTGCAGCTTCGGATTAGAACTAAAATCAGAAGAACCTTCTTCTTCACGACTTCTGTCATATGCGCGATTGTTTCCTGGATCATAGTTATAATTCATATGATTTCACTCCTGTCTTAAGATTCAATATGATATTTCTGCAATAAGGCGTCATGCATCCCCGTCCAATATGGATAGAACGCTCTCATACAGGTCGGGTTCATCTTCCGGAGGCCTATGTACCTGAGGCGACATTCCGGATGCAGCATAGCTGTTTCCTTTATGCATATCCTGCGATTCTGCCATATTCATCATCTGCATCATTTTCATCATCTGGCTCATCTGCCGGATAGAGTCAGCATAATCCGGAGGAAGAAAACGACACATGTCATGCAGCATATCTTCAGGACCGGATGGATGACAGTCAAAACCACATTCGGACAGAAACGGACGGTTGTCTAGTGCATGGAATATAGCCATAAGCTCCTGATATTTGATAAATAATACCAGAGGCTTCTTGAATGGATAATCCACGAACGGCACTAAGGCTTCAAGAAAGGAAAAAGAGTGATCTGCGATTAATTTGTCCAAGGGGTGAAACTGCCCGCATCCATCCATCATTATCCATCCTTCATGTTATTGGTATTAATATATGTAACAAAGTCAATGCTTATGAAAAGGAAATGCATATTTACAGCAAAAGGCTGCTGCCGGAGCAGCAGCCCTGCCGGAAAGGAGTTATTAGCAGCCGCAGCCACAACCACAGCCATTTCCATTTCCGCTGCAGCAGAACAGAAGGATTAAGATAATCCAGATGCAGTCGCAACCGCAACCATCATTTCCGAAGAAACCTCCGTTATTGCCACATCCACAGAAAAGCAGAATCAAAATAATCCAGATGCAGGAGCAGTTGTTGCCGCCGCCCCAGCTGCCGCCACCGCATCCGCACTGAGTAGCTGATAAATCGCTCATTGTTTTTCCTCCCATTTTTAATTCTTATGGTATATATTATTCATGGACTTGAAATGTGTTAAAAAAACTTCTTGTTATTCAGGGTTGATTTGAATACCCATAAATGATAAGATGTTGCCATAAAAAATGGGGATTTCTGTATAAATGAAGAATAAAAAATTTGAAAGATTATTATTGAAGAATACCCTGGCAATTACGATACCGGCAATTGCTGTTTTTTTGTTGCTTATATTTATGTTTATGCGTTATCCGATCTTTGACCAGATACGCTGCAATGATATAGGAAGTATCGATCATGTACCGGAGAAGCTTGCAGAGCTCTATCAGGCTGATACTTTTAATGTTAAGTATACAGCTGAGGATCTGTATTATACGGGTTTTGACTATTATGTGGATGGCGAGATAGAAGGTGCTTATTATTACACTATGAATCAGGGAAATATGCTGATGTTCCTGATCCGGACGGATGATCCTCAGATAGAGATCGACAGTATAACAGTCAAGGGTAAGATCATCAGGGATGTTGTGTCTACGGAGCATATTCTGAACCGTCTGTCTTCTAAGAATGGTATTGATCTGAAACGGCTGCAGGATTATTGCTGTGAATATATGATCAGCGAACCTGATTATCCACTTGCATTTATCTCGATGGTGTATGTGTTCTTTTATTCGCCGGTCGTGATCTGTGTCCTTGTATTTATATACACGCTGCTTGTATGGATCAATCCATTGCTGCATTCACAGTCAAGACAGCTTGCCGCGTATGGAAATCCGGGCGCAATTATTGAGGAGCTGGATATACAGCTCACCAAGCGTTTATTGTTTAAGAAAAATAATATCTATATAACAGCGGACTATATGATCGTCAGCTATCTTACAAGGACAGATGTGATCCGTCTTGATTATATAAAATATCTCTCGAAGAATCTGGTTGAGGATGGGAAACACAGAAACAGTCCTGTGTACAGGCTTACGATGTCTAATCCTGATAAGATGTTTTACGAGGTGGATTTTACCAGTGAAGAGCTGATCGATATCGTGGCAGCTTATATCAGGGGAATCAATGATACTGAGATAGCCGAAAAAAAACTTGACACATAAAATCGTTGTGTTAGAATAATATTTTAGATGAATAATGCTGAGTGGCTGTGATGGTGCAACAAGGAATTATTTCACCTGCCAGAGAGGTATGATCATGGGCTGGAAATCATACACAGGTTAAGGATAGTTCTCATTTTCACACTGGAGTCATATGCTTGAACAGATACAGGGTGACTGCCCCGTATAAGTAGGGTATATCGTTTTATGTACGTTACACATATAGAGTGCGATCATTGAAGATGATCGAATCAGGGTGGTACCGCGGAAGAGAGCTTCGTCCCTTTTGGGATGAGGCTCTCTTTATTTCTGGGAAAATAAAATATGGAGGACATATTATGAAGGAAAAATTACAGGGAATTAAGGAAGATGCATTGGCTAAGATTGCCGAAGCCAGGGATGCAGGCATGCTCAATGAGATCAAGGTGGCAATACTTGGTAAGAAGGGTGAACTGACACAGGTATTGAAGAGTATGAAGGATGTCGCACCGGAGGACAGACCAAAGGTTGGACAGATGGTAAATGAGGCAAGACAGACTATTGAGGAAAAGCTTGAGGAGAAGCTTACTGCTATTAACCGGGCTGTCAGAGCTGAAAAGATGAAGCGTGAGACGATAGATGTGACACTTCCGGGTGTAAAGAAGATCGATGGGCACAGACATCCAAATCAGATAGCACTTGAGGATCTGGAACGTGTATTTGTCGGTATGGGATATGAAGTTGTATCGGGACCGGAGATCGAGTATGACAAGTATAATTTTGAATTGCTCAATATTCCGGCTAATCATCCGGCCAAGGATGAACAGGATACATTTTATATTAACAAAGATATCCTGCTCAGAACACAGACTTCCCCGGTTCAGGCAAGAATTATGGAGCAGGGCAAGCTTCCGATCAGGATCTTATCCCCTGGACGTGTATTCCGTTCTGATGAAGTGGATGCAACACATTCTCCTTCTTTCCATCAGGTGGAAGGTCTTGTGGTGGATAAGGGCATTACAATGGCAGATCTGAAAGGAACATTAGATCAGTTCGCAAAAGAGTTCTTTGGTGAGAAGACAAAGACCAAGTTCCGTCCGCATCATTTTCCATTTACGGAGCCGTCTGCAGAGGTGGATATCACCTGCTTTAAATGTGGAGGAAAAGGATGCCGTGTTTGCAAAGGCAGTGGATGGATAGAGATCCTCGGCTGTGGAATGGTTCATCCGCATGTGCTCGAGATGTGCGGTATTGATCCGGAGGAATATACAGGTTTTGCATTCGGTATCGGTCTTGAGAGAATTACACTTCTTAAGTATGAGATAGATGATATGAGACTTTTATACGAGAATGATACCAGATTCCTGGGTCAGTTCTAAGATAAAAGCGTGCAGATGGTTTTGCATAATATGCAAACAGACAGATAGAATTATTATAAGAAAGTTGAGGTATATAGTATGAATACACCGATATCGTGGATAAAAGCATATGTTCCTGATCTGGATGTGGATATAGATGAATTTGTGGACAGAATGACTCTGTCAGGTTCCCATGTGGAGGGATATGAGAAGAAAGACAAGAATCTTCAGAAAATTGTTGTAGGTAAGATCGAGAAGATAGAAAAGCATCCGGATGCAGATAAGCTGATTATCTGCCAGGTAAATATAGGGGATGAGACTATACAGATCGTAACAGGTGCGCCGAATGTCAAGGTCGGAGATATGGTGCCGACTGTATTGGATGGTGGTAAGGTCGCCGGAGGACATGACGGAGAACCGCTTCCTGAAGACGGAATCAGGATTAAGAAGGGAAAACTGCGTGGAATTGAATCGAATGGCATGATGTGCAGTATTGAGGAACTGGGTTCATCGAGAGATCTTTATCCTGAAGCACCGGAATATGGTATATATATATTCCCGGAGGATTCAGGGGTTAAGCCTGGTGATGATGCTGTTGCAGCCCTTGGCTTAAATGATGCAGTGGTTGAATATGAGATAACATCTAACCGTGTGGATTGTTTCTCGATGCTTGGAATGGCAAGGGAGGTAGCTGCAACTTTTGATAAGTCATTTGTAGCGCCTGTTGTTTCGGTAAAGGGTTCAGGTGGGGATGTAAATGATTATATCTCTGTCGAGGTTCAGGACACAGATCTTTGCCCGAGATATACAGCAAGGGTCGTAACGGATCTGAAGATCGGACCATCACCGAAGTGGATGCGTGAGAGACTTGCTTCCCAGGGAATCCGTTCAATTAACAATCTGGTTGATATCACCAACTACGTTATGGAGGAGTATGGACAGCCAATGCATGCTTACGATCTGGATACGATCGCAGGTCATAAGATCATTGTCAGACGTGCTAAGGATGGAGATAAATTTGTGACACTGGATGGTCAGGAAAGGATCATGGACAAAGATGTCCTTATGATATGTGATGGTGAAAAGGAGATCGGTCTCGCAGGTATCATGGGAGGAGAAAATTCCATGGTAACAGATGATATCAAGACTCTTTTATTCGAAGCAGCATGTTTTGACGGAACCAATATCAGGTTGTCCTCCAAACGAATCGGACTTGCGACGGATGCTGCAGCCAAATTCGTAAAAGGTCTTGATCCAAATCTTGCATTAGAGGCAATGAACAGAGCCTGTCAGCTGATTGAAGAACTTGGCTGTGGCAAGGTTGTAGATGGCGTGATCGATATCTACCCTGATCCTGTAAAGGAGAAGAAACTTCCATTTGAACCTGATAAGATGAACAGACTTCTTGGAACCAATATACCGGCAGAGGATATGCTGGCTACATTCAAAAAACTTGAGCTTGTATATGATCCGGATACGAATATGCTTACGATACCGACTTTCAGACAGGATCTGAATTGCATGGCGGATCTTGCAGAGGAGGTTGCAAGGTTCTTTGGCTATGATAATATTCCGGTTACACTGCCACATGGAGAGGCGACTGCAGGTAAGAAGAGCTTTGCAGAGCGTATAAATGGTGTGGCAAGAGATATTGCAGAGAGCAATGGCTTCTCAGGTGGTATGTGTTATTCGTTTGAGAGTCCGAAGGTATTTGATAAGCTCCTGATTCCGGAGGATTCTCCATACAGGAAGGCTATAGAGATCATGAATCCTTTGGGCGAGGATTTCTCTATTATGAGAACACTTCCGTTAAATGGAATACTGACATCCCTGTCTACAAATTATAATAGAAGAAATAAAAATGCCCGTTTGTATGAGCTTGCAAATGTGTATATTCCAAAGGCTCTTCCACTTACGGAATTGCCGGATGAGCAGATGAAACTTACACTTGGAATGTACGGCGACGGTGATTTCTTCAATCTGAAGGGTGTTATAGAGGAGCTGACTGAGAAACTTGGTTTTGCAAAAGAAGTAACTTATGAACCGACGACTGAGCATCCATTCCTCCATCCTGGAAGACAGGCTAATATCCTGAAAGGAAAGTTATCTCTGGGTTATATGGGACAGCTTCATCCGGATGCAGCGGACAATTATAATATCAAGACGGAAGTATATGTTGCTGTATTAAATATGGATGTTATCACGATGTTGTCTTCATTTGACAGAAAATATGAAGGAATTGCCAAATTCCCTGCCATAACAAGAGATCTGAGTCTGGTCGTAGATAAAGATATATTTGTTGGTCAGATAGAGAAGATTATCAAGAAAAACGGAGGAAAGATATTAGAGTCGTACAAACTCTTTGATGTCTATGAGGGTGAGCAGGTGGCTGCAGGCAAAAAGTCAGTTGCATATTCTCTGGTATTCCGCGACAAGGCAAAGACATTGTCGGATGCAGAAGTAAATCCTGCAGTAGAGAAGATCCTTGCGGAACTTGGTAAGCTGGGAATAGAGATAAGAGCGTAAAAGTATGATGAAAGAAATGAAATTAAGTGATTTTTATTATGACCTGCCGGAGGAATTGATCGCGCAGGATCCGTTAAAAAAGAGAAGTGACTCCCGTCTTATGGTTATAGATCGTGAGACGGGCGAGATCAGCCACAGACATTTCCGGGATATAACAGAATATCTGAATCCCGGGGACTGTCTGGTGATCAATGATACAAAGGTCATACCTGCAAGGCTGATAGGAACCAAGCTTCATGTCAAAGATGAACCCGGAGAGGATGGAAAACAGCAGTATGAACCGGGAGCATCGATAGAGGTATTATTGTTAAAACGCCGGGATGATAAGGTGTGGGAGACTCTGGTCAAGCCGGGTAAAAAAGCGCGGATCGGAACGATAATTTCTTTTGGAGAAGGAAAGCTCATAGGGGAAGTAATTGATATTGTGGATGAGGGAAACCGCCTGATACGGTTTACCTATGAGGGTATCTTTGAAGAAGTACTTGATGAGCTGGGGCAGATGCCGCTTCCTCCATATATTACACATAAACTGGAGGATAAAGATCGTTACCAGACTGTCTATGCAACACATAGCGGTTCGGCAGCAGCACCGACAGCGGGACTGCATTTTACGGAAGAATTGCTTGCAAAGGTGGAGGCCATGGGCGTAAAAATTGCCAGGGTAACATTACATGTAGGTCTTGGAACATTTCGTCCGGTGAAGACAGAAAATATTCTGGAGCACCATATGCACAGTGAATTTTATGTAATCGATGAAGCGGCAGCACGGACTATCAATGAGACAAAAGAGCAGGGTGGTAAGATTATATCAGTTGGAACAACAAGTACGAGAACCTTGGAGACGGTTGCGGACGAAAATGGTCAGGTTCGTGCATGCAGCGGATGGACGGATATATTTATCTATCCGGGTTACCGGTTTAAGATTGTGGACCGGTTGATCACCAATTTCCATCTGCCGGAATCTACATTGTTGATGCTTGTCTCCGCACTCTATGACAGAGAGAAGATTCTTGAAGCATACAAAATTGCTGTTGAAGAAAAGTACAGATTCTTTTCTTTTGGTGACGCAATGTTGATATTATAATGGACAGTGGAAAGGAAAGTGTAGAACAGAATATGAAAGCACTTCGTGACAATTTTAAACTTTTCCGTTATAATGCACCTTCAATCATACTTTTTGAGATCCTGTATAAGCTGCTTTCCATGGCGGTGCTTACGCCGGTTATATATGCTATCCTGAATTACTCGGTGAAAGTGGCCGGCATTGGGTATATTTCGGGCGCAACGATAGGAAGGTATCTGCGGTCACCATCAACGTATATATTGGCGGTCTGTATTATTATAATTATTTCGATATATCTGTTGATCAATGTATCGGCACTGATATATGCCATGGAGGCATCACATCGGCAGGAAAAGACCCATGCGATGATCCTTTTGCTGAAAGGACTGGGTAATGCTGTAAGAGTGATCAATCCGAAGAATTATGGGATAGTCATATATGTGTTGTTTGTACTTCCGTTTACTTATACCGTTATGATAACCGGTTCGGTCATCAACCTGAAGGTGCCGGAATTCCTAAGACAGCTCATTCACAGATATGATATGCTTCTGCTGATCATATTTGTGCTATATCTGATATTGTGTGTGATTTCCATGCGCAGGATCTATGCGCTCAATTATTTTACCTTGTACAGGCTGAATTACCGTGATGCTGTGATGATGAGCAGAAAGATTATCAAGAGAAAGGCATTCCGTACTTTTTTTGGAATTCTTCTCGTTAATCTTTTCCTGACAGTTGTCCTGTTCCTCCTTGAAGGTACACTTACGACCCTGGTTGCAGGTATATTGAAAAAGCTTATATCCTACAAGGAATTAAATTTTGTGTTTACTACCATGGTACAGATATTCTTTGTGGGTCTGTATCTTGTTTTTTCGGTAATAGCGACTCCTTTGATATATTCGTACATCTGTCATCGGTTCTATGAGCTGGAAGAGGATATGTCCTATAAAGAATTTGATGAAGTTAAGGTGCGCAGAAGGGCACACAGGAAAGAACTGGATCCGGAACAGCAGAAAAAACGGAATCGTATGATCACGCTGGCTATGGTGCTGATTGGTCTTGTTTTAAATGGCATATATATCTATCTCAGCATGAGTAACAGGGTAAGCCTGAATATTATGTATCCAACGAGAGCCCTTGTAACTGCACACCGGGGAGATTCTGCAAATGCGCCGGAGAATACGATGGCAGCATTTGAAATGGCAGTGGAAAACCAGGCTGATATCATTGAACTGGATGTGCGTCAGACAAGTGATGGAGTATACATCATTATGCATGATGAGAGCCTTGCCCGCACGACAGGAGTAAAACGCCGGGTGGGAACTGTTGATTATGCATATATTCAGAGTCTTGATGCAGGAAGTAAATTCTCGAAAGAATATGAGGGTGAGCATATTCCAACACTTACAGAGGTGCTGGAGTTTGCCAAAGAGAATAATGTATTCCTGAATATTGAACTGAAACCTGCAGATACAGATACAGATTATGCACAGGGGATCGTGGAACTGCTGGAGGAATATGATTATATAGATCACTGTGTGGTCGCATCAGCTGACTATGATGTTATATGTCAGATGAAGCGGCTCAATGAAGACATCCGTACTGTGTATATTATGAATATGGCATTTGGTGACTTTACGAACCTGGAATATGTTGACATATTCAGTATCAAGCACAGCTTTATCAGTGCCAATATGGTCAGGGATATTCATAAGCATGGCAAGGATGTATACGCATGGACTGTCAATGATGAGCCGGATATCAAGCACCTGCTTATGCTTGATGTGGACAGCGTTATCACAGATGATCCCTATTCCACAAAAAATATTATCTATAATGCCAATGATACGCTCCTCAGTGACTGGCTGAAGCGCCTGGTAGAAGAATATTAAAAATCAAATCGCATTGTTGTATATAATAATATAAAAGGCGGATACGTGTTTCTTATCCGCCTTTTATTATGTTGTGGTGACATGCTGATCGGTTTCTGCCGTTTTTTGAAGACAACTAGGCATCTCGGAATATCAATATTTTGCTTTTTCGATTAATTGGGGTGCGGACAGACTGTTTGAGTAATACACCGCATGGCTGCCGAACCGTATCCGGGGTTTTGCGAAGACAACTAGACTGCCTACGTATATCAACATTCGGTTTTGAGCAATCGGGTGTGCCGCGGACCAATGTCCGAAGCGAAGCAAGTTTTGGGGAGCGGCACACAATAAGGGATTGTGAGAACCGAATGTTAGATATACTTGGCAGGCGTAAGGTTGCGAGCCAAAACCCCGGATACGGTTCGGCATGCAAAAAAATAAGACGGATAAGAAACACATATCCGCCTTTTATAATAAACTGGAACAGCGAGATTTGATTTTTAATATTCATAATAGGCGCGAAGCAGCTTCACGAGCTCGGTATAGTCTTCTTTGTGAATCAATTCACAAGCTGAGTGCATGGCAAGCATCGGAATACCAATGTCGACAGATCTGACAGGCAGATATGCGGACATAATAGGACCAAGCGTCTGACCGCCTGCCATGCCGGAGCGGTTTACCTGTCTCTGCAGTTTAATGTTATTTTCACGGCACAGTTCGGCGACAACAGCACCGGCTTCACTGTCAGTCACATATTTCTGTGCAGCGCTGGATTTCAGGACGACACCATGTCCCAGAATGACATCATTGGTGATATCACTTTTATCCGGGTAATTCGGGTGTGTGGCATGTGCCACATCAACAGACATATTAAAGGAATGATTAAACAGCCTTCTGTCAGGTACAATGCGTTCAGCTATCTGGCGGAGCACCATGGAATCAGCACCCTGCTTGGAGCGGCTGCCGATCTCTTCATTGTCAAAAAAAGCGCCTATGGCGATGCAGTGATCAATATGTTCCGAGGAGAGAGCATTGATGATGGCTGCAACGGAAGAGATATTATCGATTCTTGCACCGGCGATGAATTCATCTGTGAGACCAGCGAGGGATGGTTTCGCATCGATATACAGATAGAGATCATAGTCCAGTATATCCTTTTCATCAACCTGCAGTTCTCCGGCAAGATATTTCAGGATAAAACCTTCTGTGACACGTTCGGATTCCACGGAATTCTCCAGAGAACATGTCATGGTCAGAAGCGGAATCAGCTCTCTCTGTACATCGACGTCCTGTAGTTTACTGTCCTTTTTCAGGTGCGGTGCGAGATTCGGGATGATACAGAGCGGTTTGTGAGAGTCAAAGAGACGCACTTCAGGTGAAAATGCATCCTGTCCCTTTAGTACAACTTTTCCTGCCAGACCAAGTGGTCTGTCAAACCAGGTCTGTGTTATCAGTCCGCCATAAGGCTCCACATTGACCTGAACATAGCCTTTTTTGGTTATCTCGGGATTGGATTTCAGTTTCAGCATCGGGAAATCCGTATGTGCAGCTGCAAATCTGACACTGGAAACATTTTTTCCCATGACCCAGGCAACCAGCATGGAAGAATAAGGGATAACATAATATTTATTTCCGGGAATCAGATCCCAGTCTGCATCGATTGAGAGCTGTTCAAATCCATTGTTCTGTAATATGTTTTTACATGTATCTACAACGTGGAATTGGGTCTTCCCCGCTTCTAAGAGTTTTAAAAATTGTTCCATAATGAGCCTCCTCGTATAATCCTTCAAAACAAACACATTATATAATAATATCCCTGTGTATTCAAGCAATCGGATAAGACCGCTGAATGCGCTGATCTTTAACATGAATTATAACTTGCCATGACAGTTTAGATGGGATATATTATTAGTAGTGTGTCCATATGTCATGGATTTTATGATGACAGGGCGGTTTCTGGCATGCCTGTTTGTGGCAGGTTATGGCGTAGAAAATAAATGTTATAGATGAAGATGGAGAAAGCATATGAAGTTTACAAAGGTGAAAGGTTTTTCCGGTGAGGTCACGGTTCCGGGCGATAAGTCAATATCTCATAGAAGTGTTATGCTTGGAGCACTTGCCAAAGGCGATACAGAGGTACATGGTTTTTTGCAGGGGGCGGATTGCCTTTCTTCGATATCATGTTTTAGAAAGATGGGTGTGGAGATCGAGAATCCGGGCTCTGCGGACGGAACGGTCGTGATCCGGGGACGCGGCCTTCATGGATTATGTGCACCGGAGGACACTCTGGATGTAGGTAACAGTGGGACGACTACAAGACTGATGTCAGGCATTCTTGCTGCGCAGGATTTTGTCTCAAGAGTAGATGGGGATGCTTCAATCCGCAAGCGTCCGATGGGACGGATTATAACACCTTTATCCATGATGGGAGCGGATATAAGAAGCGAGCAGGGCAATGGATGCGCACCGCTTATCATACATGGAACCGGATTGCACGGCATCCATTATGATTCTCCGGTGGCGTCAGCACAGGTAAAATCTGCAATCCTCCTGGCAGGATTATTTGCGGATGGTGAGACATCTGTGACTGAACCGGCTGTGAGCAGGAACCACACGGAGCTGATGTTCCGTGAATTTGGCGTGGATATTGTCACAGAGGGCAAGACTGCCACCGTAAAACCGGCAGAAGAATTGTATGCCCGTCAGGTATATGTTCCGGGAGATATTTCATCGGCAGCATATTTTATCGTTGCGGGGCTGATCACACCACATTCTGAGATCACGATAAAAAATGTGGGGGTCAATCCGACGAGGGATGGGATATTGCGTGTATGTGAGATGATGGGAGCAGATATGACAGTTGAAATGCATCCGGGCAGGACGGGAGAGCCTACAGCAGATGTTACCGTGCGTACATCATCCCTTCATGGATGTACGATTGCAGGAGATATCATTCCTACCCTGATCGATGAGATACCGGCTATTGCAGTTCTTGCATGCTTTGCGGAGGGCGATACCATTATCAGAGATGCCCAGGAGCTTAAGGTAAAGGAATCCAATCGGATAGATGTCATGGTGGATAATCTTAAGCGGATGGGAGCAGATATCACTGCTACAGAGGATGGTATGATCATCACCGGAGGAAAGCAGCTTCATGGAGCTGTAATAGACAGTAAACTGGACCATCGTGTTGCCATGAGCTTTGCTGTGGCAGCAATGAATGCTGAGGGAGAGACTGAGATAGAGGGCAGTGAATGTGTGGATATTTCTTATCCGGATTTTTATGCCGATATGGAGAGAATTATAAGAAAGTAGATCATATATCATTGATATAGTTGGGGAGTTGTTTATGAAGCTGTTAGTTATTGGCGGAAGCTATTTCTTTGGAAGAGTCTTTGTCATGCAGGCATCAAAAGAGCATGATATTACAGTGGTTAACAGGGGAACCTGGTCCATGGAGAGCTTTGGCGTGAAACAGATAAAGGGAGACCGGAGAGATCCTGCACTATGGAGATCCTGTTCAGAGACTTACGATGCGGTGATCGATTTTTGCGGCTACGAGCCGGGAGATATTTCCTGTGTACTTGAGAATTTTGCGGGAACTATCAGACAGTACATTTTTATCAGTACAGTCGATGTCTATGAACGTGGTATAAAGGGACTCAAGGATGAGAATACGCCATTTGAGATGCGGAAGTTCCCCGGGGAAGCCGGACAGTATATTACCGGCAAGGTTGCTTTAGAGCAGGAAGTAAAAGAAATGTGCAATGCCCGGGATATTCCATATACGGTGTTAAGACCGGCTGTCTTATATGGACCCTTTAATTATGCACCGAGGGAATCTGTGTTTATCCAGCTTGCGGTACAGCAAAGGATACTTCTTCAGATCGTTGATGCAACAGGCCGGTTTCAGTTTGTGTATGTAAAAGATGCTGCTGAGGCAGTCAGAAGATGTATCGGAAACAAGGAGACATATGGACAGAGCTACAACCTGTGTAACGAACAGATCATAGATTACAATATATTTGCAGATGCTATAGGGAAGGCAGCGGCAACAGAGCTACAGCTGTATCCTGTGAAGGCGGCTCAGGCAGCTGAGCAGGGGCTTCCGATACCATTTCCGGTAACTGCGGAGGAATCGGAATTATATTCTGCGGCCAAAAGTATGTATGACCTGCAGATTGAATATACGGATTTTTTTGATGGCATGGAGAAAACATATCAGGCATTTAAGGGAGTTTATGCCTGATGCTGTCCATTGAATAATGAATTATTTTTTTATATCCCGGCATAATACTCTTAGATAAAATATCCCGCATCATATGCGGGAATGTCCGGGAGTATAGTATGAGTGATAAAAAAAAATTTAAACCTTATGTTCCGGCAGAGCGTGTTATGCCGGAGATGACAGTGACATCAATCGTGCTGGGTATTATAATTGCGGTGGTGTTTGGCGGTGCAAACGCTTATCTTGGACTGCGGGTCGGGATGACGATATCTGCGTCTATTCCGGCGGCAGTGATTTCTATGGGTATCATACGATTTATCCTGAAAAAAGACTCTATTCTTGAAAATAATATGGTTCAGACGATCGGATCGGCAGGCGAATCCCTGGCAGCAGGGGCAATATTTACGTTGCCGGCTCTGTTTATGTGGGCTGATGAAACTGAGCTGGTTGACACACCGGACTTTCTGGAGATTGCGGCAATTACCATATGTGGCGGTCTGCTTGGAGTGCTCTTTATGGTGCCGCTTCGCCGTGCGCTTATTGTCGAAGAACACGGAGTATTGCCATTTCCTGAGGGAACAGCCTGTGCAGAGGTGCTGCTGGCCGGTGAGCGTGGAGGCAAAAAGTCCGGGACTGTATTCTCGGGCATGGGAATATCGGCAGCCTATAAATTTGCTGCTGAGGGGCTCAGATTGTTTCCATCGGAGGTCGACTGGCACAGCAGGACATTTCGGGGAGCGGGGTTTGGCATGGATGTTCTTCCGGCACTGGCAGGCGTGGGATATATTTGTGGACTTAAGATAGCCGGCTATATGTTTGCAGGAGGTATCCTGGCCTGGTTTGTACTGATGCCTCTCATCGCGCTGTTCGGGGCAGATACGATCGTTCCGCCTGCCACAGAGCTTATCCGCAATATGGGTACGTGGGATATATGGGGCAGTTATATCAGATATATCGGAGCCGGAGCCGTTGCGGCCGGAGGCGTGATCAGTCTGATAAAATCATTGCCCCTTATCATTAAGACTTTTTCCCAGACGATAACCGGTCTGGGGCACAGAAGATCATTAGACATAAAAGGATCCCACAGGGTGGATAGGGGAAATGTATTAAGAACCGAACGTGAGATTCCGGCAACTGTTGTGATATTGGGGATCATGCTGGTTGCGCTGGTTATCTGGTTGATCCCGGCGATTCCGGTAACATTGGCTGGTGCATTGCTTATTATTGTGTTTGGATTCTTTTTTGCTACGGTATCAAGCCGGATGGTAGGACTTGTGGGTTCATCCAATAATCCGGTATCCGGGATGGCCATTGCCACGTTACTTGTGTCTACTTCTCTGCTCAAAGCGATGGGATATAACGGATATGCAGGGATGATCTCTGCAATCTGTATCGGAACAGTGATCTGTATTATCGCGGCTATGTCCGGTGATACATCCCAGGATCTTAAGACCGGCTATATCGTAGGTGCGACACCACTCAGACAGCAGCTGGGAGAAATGATCGGTGTTGTGGGAGCGGGCATCGCCATCGGAGGGATCATGTACCTGCTTCATATGGCATGGGGGTATGGTTCTGCCGAGTTACCCGCACCCCAGGCTACGTTGATGCGCCTGGTCGTGGAGGGCGTTATGGGAGGTTCACTGCCATGGAACATGGTGTTTTGCGGGATAGGTATTGCTGTAGCGGTTGAGATACTGGGACTTCCTGTACTTCCGGTGGCAATAGGGATTTATCTGCCGATTCATTTGTCTGCTCCGATATTCTTGGGCGGTCTGATACGGTGGTTTTTTGAAAAAAGGAAAAAATATTCCTCGGATGAAGAGCACAGAGATGTGGTTGAAAATGGAATTCTATACAGCTCCGGACTGATTGCGGGAGAGGGTTTAGTCGGAATTATGCTGGCTGTCTTTGCGATTATTCCGAGAGGAGAGGGATCACTGGCGGATATGCTTGATATGGGAAATATGCTGGGAAATGTTGGAAGCATTCTATGTTTTGCCATTCTGCTTGGCACGATGTTCTGGTTTACAGGACGGAATATGAGGAGACAAAATGCGAAAAAAACGGGATAATTATATGGATCATGTGTTTTACAGACATCCGGCACTGCAGTGGCATATCAGTAAAACGGGCAATATTGAGATTGATATTCATCATACCGGAATATATGACAGGCTTGCACAGCGTTTGTTTCATACGCCGGAGTTCAGCCATATCATGCTTGATTCATACGGTTCCGTGTTGTGGAATATGATCAATGGAAACAATACGGTCTATGATATCGTTCAGGGTATGATGGCGGTGTTTCCGGGGGACGGGGATGCTATTTGTGGCAGAGTGTTATTATTTATGTGTATACTGCAACAGAATAATCTGATCAGGGAGAGATGCCTTTAGATAAAAGGCTTGACTTTTGTACAGACGAAGTATAGAATCAATAAATGCAAATGATTTGCTTTTTCGTTTATGTATTGTCAGGAGGGCATTATGGCATATATTACTTGTGATAATCTGGAACTTGGATATGAGGGAATTCCGGTTGTATCCAATCTGAGTTTTGAAGTCAATCCCGGAGATTATCTGTGCATTGTTGGTGAAAATGGTGCAGGTAAAAGTACATTGATCAAAAATCTGCTGCATCTGCTGAAACCCATGGTGGGGACGATCACTACGGGCGACGGGCTGATGCCGTACGAGATAGGATATCTTCCACAGCAGACGGTCGTGCAGAAGGATTTTCCTGCGACTGCCTGGGAGATTGTGCTATCGGGCACATTGTCAAAATGTGGAAGAAGGTTTTTCTATGGAAAAAAGGAGAAAAAACTGGCAGAGGAGAATATGAAGCGGCTCAGTGTGTGGGAGCTTCGACATGACAGCTACCGTAATCTGTCAGGTGGACAGCAGCAGAGAATCCTGCTTGCCAGAGCACTCTGTGCGACAAGTAAGGTGTTACTGTTAGATGAGCCGGTGACAGGACTTGATCCGAAGGCAACCGTTGATTTTTATGAATTGATTCAGAAACTGAACAGGGAAGGTATTTCTATTATCATGGTATCACATGATCTTCAGGTGATAGAGTATGCGACCCATGTCCTTCATGTGGAAAAAAATAATTCGTTTTTTGGAACCAGGGAAGCGTATATGAACAGTGATAAATGGAGACGGTTTCAGTCATCTGCTGACGGAAGCGGACAGGAGACAGTGACAGCGGGAGGTGAGAGATAATATGTTGGATAAATTACAGTATTATTTGAGCTTTTCGTTTGTATGGTATGCCCTTATAGTTGGAGTACTGATCGCCCTGTGTTCGTCTTTGCTCGGTGTCACACTGGTGCTGAAAAGATTTTCCTTTATCGGTGATGGATTGTCACATGTTGCTTTTGGCGCAATGGCTGTCGCAACAGTGATGAAGCTGACCAATACGACAATACTGATCATGCCTGTTACGATCGTGGCGGCGATCCTGTTGCTTCGCACGGGACAGAATACAAAGATAAAGGGAGATGCCGCGGTGGCCATGCTGTCAGTCGGAGCACTTGCACTTGGCTATCTCGTTCTTAATATTTTTTCTACATCAGCGAATATATCGGGGGATGTCTGCAGTACCCTGTTTGGTTCGACATCGATCCTTACGCTGCGGTCGGGTGATGTATGGCTGTGCGTTATTATGTCGGTGATCGTGGTAGCATTTTATTGTCTGTTCTATAATCGTATATTTGCAGTGACCTTTGATGAGAATTTTACCAAGGCGACAGGTAAGAAAACAGAGGCATATAATCTGATGATCGCGGTAATTACAGCCATCATCATTGTTATAGCAATGAATCTGGTAGGTTCTCTGCTTGTGTCGGCGTTGATTATATTCCCGGCGTTGTCTGCAATGCGAGTTATAAAGAGCTTCCGTGGAGTGGTGATATACTCAGCTGTACTGTCTGTTATATGTGCATTGGCAGGTATATTGATATCCATTCTGTTCTCTACACCGGTCGGTGCTACAATCGTTGCCATCGATATTCTCGCATATCTGGTCAACTGGATTATAGGAATGATATTGAAACGCACATAAAACGCACATAAAACGCACATAAAACGCACATAAAAACAAGAGGCATTTATATCCGTAAAATGCCTCTTGTTTTTATGCATATTTTGGCGTCGGTTTGACTATAATTCTTCTCCATTGGTTTCAATCACATGCTTATACCATGCAAAAGATTTCTTCCTGCTTCGTGCAAGGGTGCCGTTGCCATCGTTATCTTTGTCCACGTAGATGAAACCGTATCTTTTTTTCATCTCACCGGTGGAGGCGGAAACGATATCGATTGGAGACCACATTGTGTAGCCAAGCAGATCTACACCATCATAGTCGACGGCTTCCTTCATTGCAGCAATATGGGCCTTGAGATAGTCGATGCGGTACTGGTCGTTGACAGTTCCATCCTGTTCCATAACGTCAATGGCACCAAAACCGTTTTCAACAATGAACATAGGAAGTCTGAAATGATCATACATCCAGTTTAATGAGTAACGTATTCCGAGTGGGTCTATCGTCCATCCCCAGTCACTTTTCGGAAGATATTCATTGTTCTCCATGTCAGTTTCTTCCATATAGGTATAGAAAGGAGCTCTTCCGTGGTCGCGGGTCACGTAAGATGCATAATATGAGAAGCCAATATAGTCAACTGTACCTTCTGCAAGTGCCTGTCTGTCTTCATCTGTGATATCAAGGCTTATGTTGTTGCGCTCCAGATGCTTCAGAACATAAGGTGGGTATGTGCCGTGTACATGTACATCGGCAAACCAATAGCGCTTGTGCATGGCATCCGTATGGGCCATCATATCCTCCGGACGGCAGGAATGTGGATAGATAGGTGCCATGGCTATCATGCATCCTACCTGAAGGTCAGGATTGATCTCATGTGCCGCCTTGACTGCAAGGGCACTGGCAACCAGTTCATAGTGCGCCGCCTGATACATAAGAGCTTCTTTGTTGTCTCCTTCATGGATGAGAAGCCCGCTGTCCTGGAAGAGGTGGTGTTCAGAGGTATATGCACTCTGGTTGTTGATCTCATTAAATGTCATCCAGTATTTTACCTTATGCTGATAGCGCTTGAAGCAGACTTTCGCATAGCGTACAAAAAATTCAATGCAGGCTCTGTTGCGAAAACCTCCGTATTTTTTGACAAGACCATATGGCATCTCAAAGTGAGCCAGTGTAACGACAGGCTGGATGCCGTATTTCAGACATTCATCAAAGAGATCATCATAGAACTTCAGACCTTCTTCGTTTGGCTCAGCCTCATCTCCCTGAGGAAAGATGCGCGTCCATGCGATAGAGGTACGGAAACATTTAAAACCCATTTCGGCAAAAAGCTTTATATCTTCTTTATAGTGATGATAAAAATCGATTGCTTCGTGATTTGGATAATTTTCGCCTGGAATCACACCGTCTGTGATCCGTCTTGGCACACCGTTAGCACCTGCGGTCATGACATCAGCCACACTCGGGCCCTTTCCGCCCTCCTGCCAGCCGCCTTCCAGCTGATGGGCTGCCACAGCGCCGCCCCATAAAAAATCATTTCGAAAAGCCATAATATGCCTCCTTTTCATCAGGTTAAGATGTTATTATTATAACAGACCATATGCAAAAAGTAACGTAAAAAAATAAAGCTTTAAGAATCTCTGCATTTATTTTATGACAGCATACTTTTTTTCTGATACAATATATCATGTCGCCTTTGACAAGGTTTTTATGTTATGGTTCAGGCAGGCAATACAGAAAGGCAGGAAAAATATCATGGGTGAGCGCAGCACGGATACAATATCTGATAAAAGACAGACAAATGAAAAAAAATACAGGGAATTGCTGACAGCACCGGAGATGCTTTTTACATTGCTGTTTCTCTATTTGGAACTGCTTTTTCATGCAGTGCGGTTTGGAGGGAGTATATCAGGCCTGCTTCCTAAGCTATTGTTCTCTGTTCTCTGGGGCATGATCCTGGGACTTATGCTGAGTGTTTTATCGGTAAATGCGGGAAAGTTTGCCCGACATATCGTTATATATCTGATCACCGGATATTATGTGATTCAGATCATCTACAGTGGTGTATTTCATACATATCTTTCTGTGTCCGGTTCGATCGGTGTTACAGGCCAGGCCTTTGATTTTGCGGATGTCATATGGCAGGCTGTCAGGCGTGAGTGGTGGTTTATTCTTCTTGCACTGCTTCCTGCGGTTTTATATAGTGTGATATTAAGAAAATGTTTTGTGGTTCGTGAACGGTATTCATTTGCAAGGTATGCGGGTGAAATCGGACTGGTCGTGGCATGGCTTTTGATGACGCTGGCGATTCTCGGTGCGGGGGCACATGAACCATACTCTCCGTATGAGGTATACCGGGATTACAGCTCAGTCGATATGGCTGTGGAAAAACTTGGGGTATCTGAGGCCTTGTGGCTGGATGTGAAAAATGGGATCAAAGAAGTGATGGGAATACATCAGGATGATGTCAGTTTTGTGGCGGAAGATGCACCGCAAAATGATGTGGAGAATATTTCGGATGTACAGGGAGACAAGGATAGCGAAGATAGTATAAAGAGCGTGGCAGTCTGGTCCGGACATGCAGCTTACACCAGGTTTTTTGCAGGCCGCGCAGGACAGAAATTGTATGATACATTCGGGATGTCGGCACCAGAGGTGATGCCGGAGGCGGAGATAGTCGATACTTCTCCCAATGTTCTTGACATCGATCTGGATGTTCTGGCAGAGAAAGAGGAGGATGACAATATTGCGGCGATTCACAGATACGTGAACTCGCTTACACCGACGGATAAAAACGAATATACAGGTATGTTTGAGGGATACAACCTGATATTTGTCGTGGCAGAAGGCTTCTCGGGGTATGTCATCGATAAGGAGCGCACTCCGACCTTATACAGGATGAGCAGGGAAGGATTTTATTTTAAACATTATTATACTCCACTCTGGTATGGTTCTACATCAGGGGGAGAATATGCAGATCTGACAGGTCTTATGCCGAAAAACGGCGGCTACTTAAGTATGTACAAGAGTGGAAAAAACGAAAATGATATGATGTTTACCCTGAGCATGCAGTTGAGACGGCAGGGATATAAGGTGATGGGATTTCATGACAATGATTATACATATTATGACAGAAATCTCTCTCATCCTAATCTTGGATATGAATGGATCGGCATGGGAAATGGACTTACGCCTGAGCGGGATGCAGATGGAACATGGTTGTGGCCGCAATCGGACCTTGACATGATAGAACAGACTTTTGATATGTATAAGGACGAGGAACCGTTTCATGTATATTATCTGACGGTCAGCGGTCATGTTATGTATAACTGGGGTGGAAATGCCATGTCAGCGAGACATAAGGATATCACGGAGGAACTGGAATACTCTGAGACTACAAAGGCATACATTGCGTGCCAGTATGAGCTTGAGCTGGCCCTGACTGAATTAAATCAAAAACTTGCGGAAGCAGGACTTGCGGATAACACGCTTATCGTGGTGACAGCGGATCATGTACCATATGACAATAAAGATGTCGTGGATGAGCTGGCAGGCGAGGAACTGGACAGCACGTTTGACTGGTATAAGAATACCCTGATCATATGGTCATCGTCCATGAAGGAGCCGGTCACAGTTGATAAATACTGCTCCAGTCTGGATATTCTGCCCACTGTTTCCAATCTGATGGGACTGCCGTTTGATTCAAGGATGATGGTAGGGCAGGATATCCTGTCGGACAGTGAAGGAATGGTACTGTTCAATGACAGGAGTTTTATCACAGACCGTTGTTCCTACAATGCCAATACAGGGGAGGTCAGAAGTATAGATGGTTCGAAGATAGATGATAATTATGTTGAGAGCAAGATAGCACAGGTGAAAAACAAGTTTAATATGGCAGAAAATATCTGCGATTATGATTATTACAGGTATATCGATGAGGCGGTATATGGTACGGACAGATAATGAATGAAAATATATGGAGGGACAGGCATGATTCGAAATTATAAAATGATCATAGCATATGACGGTTCAAGATATTACGGATGGGAGCACCAGCCCAATACGGAGCTTACGATACAGGGGAAGCTGGAGTCTGTTCTGTCGGTGATGGCAGGGGAAGCTGTGGAGGTGATTGGGGCCGGGCGGACAGATGCGGGCGTGCACGCCAAGGGAATGGTTGCCAATGTACATCTGGACACAGACAGGTCCGAACAGGAGATATGCGAGTATATGAATCGGTATCTGCCGGAAGATATCTGTGTAAGAGAGGTAAAGGCTGCATCGGATCGCTTTCACAGCAGATATAATGCTATGGGTAAGACCTATTGTTATACCTGCTATGTGGGAGATCTGAAACCTGTTTTTAATCGCAAATTTGTTTATATCCCGGACAGAAAGCCGGATGTAGAGCTTATGCGCAGGGCTGCGACACATCTGGTTGGAGAACATGATTTTAAAAGCTTTTGCGGTAATCCTAAAATGAAGAAATCAACAGTGCGGGAGATCTATGATATTGATATTGTTCAGAGTGGTTCCTATTTGAATATGACGTATCATGGTAGTGGATTTCTGCAATATATGATACGGATCCTTACCGGAACCCTTCTTGAGGTGGGCTTTGGCAAGAGACCGCCGGAGAGTATTCCGGAATTGCTGGATGCCAGGGATAGAAGCCGGGCAGGATTTACTGCACCTGCCAAGGGTCTGTGTCTCCTTAAGGTCGATTACAGCAAGGATAACAGTTGATTGTTGTATATGCATCATGAATTTGACAATAATGTAATGATTATAATATTGAATCCCGTATGAAAATGATATTTTTTTATCGTAAAGAATTGGTAGCTGAATAGTATATTAATTCGGAAGATGAAAGGGGATGGCGTTATGAGAAAATTTGAAGGATTTACCAGAGGAATCAATCTGGGAGGATGGTTGTCACAATGTAGGTTTGAAAAGGAACACATGGATGGCTTTATCACGAGGGATGATATCAGAAAGATCAGTGGGATGGGCGCTGATCATGTGAGACTTCCGATAGATTTTGAACTTATAGAGGATGAGGAAGGAAATGAGATCGAAACTGGATATCAGTATATTGATAATGCGGTTTCATGGTCGATCGCTAATAATCTGAATCTTGTGCTCGATCTTCATAAAACAGCAGGATATGTGTTTGATGATGCGGGATATTCGTCGGATTTTTTCCATAGTGAAAAGCTGCAGGATCGATTCATACATCTATGGGAGAAACTTGCCCGAAGATATGGTGGTTATCCGGATCATATTGCGTTTGAACTCTTAAATGAAGTGGTCGATGCGGAATGCAGGGACGAATGGAATCGGATCGCAGAGCGGACGATAAAGGTGATCCGTGGGATGGCGCCTGATACATGGATATTGCTTGGTGGAACAAGAAGCAATTCCGTGTCAACAATCAGAGATCTGGGAAAACCATATGATGACAGGATCGCATATAATTTTCACTGCTATGAGCCTCTGATATTTACGCATCAGTCAGCTTTCTGGGTCGAAAATATGCCACTCGACTATGTTGTAGATTACCCGAAACCGATAGAGTTTTATATATCAGAGAATAACAGACTGATAGACAGCAATTATGCACAGCCGATCCTTCCATATGCGGATCTGATGGCTGGAAAGGAGTTCTTCAGGGCATTTTTTGCAGAGGCTGTCAGGCTTGGTGAGATGTATGATGTACCGCTTTATTGTGGAGAATATGGAGTGATCGATAAGGTGAGTCCGGAAAATACTTTAAAATGGTTCAGGGATATTCATGAAGTATTTGAAGAATACGGAATTGGACGCGCGGTGTGGAACTACAAGGAGATGAATTTTGGTATTACCGGAGAGCATTACGCCCCGATCTACGATGATATTCTGACTTGTCTTTAGATGAGCATATATATGGAAAACGATACTGTGATTTTTGTGTTATATGGGTAATAATTATTGCAAATATCCTGTAATTTCGATATAATTTAATCAGCAAGGCAACCGCGGTTGTAAGTTGTGAGAAAGCCTTCCCTATATGGTTTGGATAGAGGGAAGGCTTTTTCGGTATTATATCTAAAAGGAGGAGTATTTTATGGCAAACAGATTCGTGTTGAACGAGACATCCTATCATGGGGCAGGTGCTATTGCGGAGATCGCAACAGAGGCACAGAGCAGAGGATTTAGAAAGGCATTTGTATGTTCGGATCCTGATCTGGTCAAATTTGGGGTTACACAGAAAGTGCTTGATGTGTTAGAGGGGGCATCTCTTGCATATGAACTGTACTCCAATATCAAGCCGAATCCGACGATCGAAAATGTACAGACCGGTGTGGCTGCGTATAAGGCTTCCGGTGCGGATTACATTGTTGCCATCGGTGGTGGTTCTTCCATGGACACAGCAAAGGCTATCGGTGTGATCATCAATAATCCGGATTTTGAGGATGTGGTAAGTCTCGAGGGTGTGGCACCGACTAAGAACAGATGTGTACCGATATTTGCAGTTCCGACTACGGCAGGAACCGCAGCGGAGGTTACGATCAATTATGTTATCACGGATGTAGCTAAGAATCGTAAGATGGTATGTGTAGATCCGAAGGATATTCCGGTCGTTGCATTCGTGGATCCTGAGATGATGGCAAGTATGCCTAAGGGACTGACAGCGGCAACTGGTATGGATGCACTGACACATGCGATAGAGGGATACATAACTGCAGGCGCATGGGAACTATCAGATATGTTCCATCTGAAAGCAATTGAGATCATATCGAGAAGTCTTCGTGGTGCTGTGGACAATACACCTGAAGGCAGAGAAGGCATGGCACTCGGACAGTATATTGCAGGTATGGGATTCTCCAATGTAGGACTTGGTATCGTTCATTCCATGGCACATCCGCTCGGTGCATTATATGATACACCGCATGGTGTGGCAAATGCGATCATACTTCCTACCGTTATGGAGTACAATGCCGAGGCAACTGGAGAGAAGTACAGAGAGATTGCAAGAGCAATGGGCGTCCAGGGTGTAGATTCCATGAGTCAGGAAGAGTACAGAAAGGCAGCGGTTGATGCAGTGCGTCAGCTGTCTATGGATGTAGGAATCCCGGCTGATCTGAAGGAGATCGTGAAGCCTGAGGACATTCCGTTCCTCGCTCAGTCAGCATATGATGATGCTTGCAGACCTGGCAATCCGAAGGAGACAAGCGTGGCTGATATCACGAAGCTTTACGAATCCCTTATGTAGGATAATTAAAAAATATTATAACATTTTAATCTGATTTTAATCTTTCATGCATTTTAGATTAATTTTCAGGCGGTAAGATAAGGCTACAAGATGAGCGAAGGACATAGCAGCTATCTTAACAAAGAAAGATTACAAATCAGAAAGGATGTATGTAAAATGGATAATCTGGAAAAAGTAGAAAAAATCAGAGAGAAGACTGGCGTATCTTACGAGGATGCAAAGACAGCACTGGAGGCTTGCGATTACGATATATTAGATGCGATCGTCTATCTGGAGAAGCTGGGCAAGGTAAAGGCACCTGAGGTAAACAGTTTCAGTACATCACCAAAGCAGCCGTCAACAGAATTCGCAATAGCACAGGCAAGCTATGAGGATTCCTGTAAGAAAAAAACTTTCGGCGAGATGATCGATCGGTTTTTCAGCTGGTGCGGAAGGGTGATCAAAAAAGGATGTGATACTACATTCCATGTGGATCATGCCGGAAAGAAGATTATGGCAATGCCGTTGATCGTGTTCATTCTGTTTTTAATCTTTGCATTCTGGATAGTGCTCCCGCTTTTGATCATAGGTATGTTCTGCGATTGTAAATATCATTTTGAGGGTGTCGGTAAGGTATCTGTGGATCTGAATGATATGTGCGATAAGGCAGCCGATGCCTGCGAGAATATCAAGAAGGATATCCAGAATAAATAATAATTATAAGACCGGATCATTCGCAGTGGGCTATATGTGGATGATTCGGTTTATGTTGTCTGGGAGAAGAAATATATGAGCAGAATATTAATTATTGAAGATGAAGCCAAGATCGCACGGTTTGTGGAACTTGAACTGGTGCATGAGGGAAATGAAGTAGATAAGGCATTAGATGGACGGGAAGGACTGGATAAGGCCCTTGCCGGGAATTATGACCTTATCTTACTTGATGTGATGCTGCCGGGATTAAATGGAATGGAAGTCCTAAGAAGGATCCGGCTTGAGAAGGATACACCGGTCATCATGCTCACAGCGAGGGATGCTGTGATGGATAAGGTATCCGGACTGGATGCGGGAGCAGATGATTATATCACAAAGCCATTTGCGATAGAAGAACTGCTTGCCCGTATCAGAGTGGCACTGAAGAATCATGGCAATGCCCAGACAGGAGCGGGACACCGTATTGTAGTTGGTGATGTCTGCCTGGACGAAGACAGACATGAAGTACTTGTATGTGGGGAGGAGGTAGAACTTTCTCACAGGGAATTTGAACTGCTTCATACTCTGATGCGCAATAAAAATATTGTGCTTGACAGAGAAAAATTGATGAACGAGGTCTGTGGATATGATTATATCGGGGAGACCAATATTATTGACGTCTATGTCCGTTATCTGAGAACGAAAATCGACGACAGATATGGAATCAAACTGATACATACGGTCAGAGGCGTTGGGTATGTGATAAAGGATAATTGATATGGAAGACAGAGGACGTGACAATAGAAAAATGACCTCCATTGCGAGGAAAATTAATTTCAGTTTTTGGCTGAAACGTTTTTGCGGGGTTATGGTATTTGATATCGTATTTGCCATGCTTCTCATCCTCACGATCGTATTGTGGAGAGCAGATCAGCTGAATGTTTCCCTGCCGGAGGAATATTCAAAAATAAACTGGAGCATAGAGGGCTCATCGTATCTGGAATTAAAACTCATCACCACGGCCGGGGAAGGCAGACAGGAGGAGAGAGATGAGTTTTTGTTGCACGAAGTGTTTGATTATCTGATGATTCCGCTGTGCATTCTGGTTACGGTTGAACTCATACAGCTTGTGTCGGCATTGTTTAATACAGATGATATAAGGCGCAAGCTACGTCCGTTAAATGACCTTGCGGTCCGTGCTGAGGAGATCAGTGCAATGGCGATGCAGTATGATGGTCAGGGGGATGGCATTCAGGGAAAAGGGGCTGCAAATACTCATGACGCTTCTGCAGGCAATCTGGAGCAGCTGGAACATGCTATATCAAGCTTGTCACCGGATGCATCGGATATCAGGATATCGACAGGAGATAAAGATCTGCAGAGTATAGAGGTTGCACTCAACAATCTGCTTGCGAGGATGCAGGAGAGCAAGCGGCAGCAGACCCGTTTTGTCTCAGATGCCTCGCATGAACTCAGGACACCTATCTCGGTCATTCAGGGATATGTGAATATGTTGGATAGATGGGGGAAAGAGGATGAGAGTGTTCTGGAGGAATCCATAGAGGCTCTAAAGCATGAGTCCGAGCATATGAAGGAGCTGGTAGAACAGCTGCTTTTCCTGGCGAGAGGAGACAGCGGAAGAAATACATTAAAACGCACAGAATTTGATATGGCAGAGATTATGAAGGAAGTATGGGAGGAATCCATGATGATAGATGATCAGCATCATTATGTATATGATGTACCGTCGGAACCAGATGATGTATATCCTGTCATGCTGTATGGAGACCGGGCCATGATAAAGCAGTCCATGCGGATCTTTATCCAGAATGCTGCAAAGTATTCATCTGCCGGAGATACCATCAAGCTTACTGTGAGGCGGGAAGGCCATCTTGTGCAATATCTGATTCAGGATGAGGGAATCGGTATGGATTCATCTGAGGTGGTTCATATCTTTGAGAGATTTTACCGTTCTGATGAGGCGAGAAATGAGAATACAGGAGGTTCAGGACTTGGACTTTCCATTGCAAAATGGATCGTGGATGCCCACGAGGGAACCATAGATGTATTGTCCAGACCTGATTTTGGAACAAGATTTACGGTATCGTTCCCTGCGGTTTCGTCGTGCAGCAGCTGATGTGTATGGTTATATAGAAAATAAATATACCGGGATGTCGGAGACAGCAAGTTTCCGGCATTCCCGTTTTTTTTGGACATTTTTAGTGCAAACGTGATATAATGAGCATTGCACAGGATTGCGCTTGCGGAAGCATGTATAATGCGAAAACAGCATGGAGCCGTAAGGCGACATGATATAATGAGCATTGCACAGGATTGCGCTTGCGGAAGCATGTATAATGCGAAA
>JBJEJF010000060.1:0-26949 GCA_051877775.1 Wujia sp. | reverse complement strand
CTTTTCGCACTTTTTGTAGTACGACAAGTGGTGACTGTACAACTTTCCCGTGTGTGTCGTAATGATGAACATTCCAACTCCCCACGTCATCTCCGTTCTCCTGGAATCTTCTTCCTGACGGATGGTTATTCGGTACAGTGACTTGTCGCCAGTTATTTTTAATTGACATTCGCTCCACGAAAAACCCGCCGGATCACCCCTGCGGCAACCTCCGCTTCTACGCTATCAATGTCACAGCAAGTGATATTATAATCCAAGCATCCGTATATTGCAAGAACTTTTTTATTTTTTTTATAAAGCTTATATAATCTGATTCACGCGTTTTTCCATAGCTTTTTCTTTTACAAAAGACTCTCGCGGCATCAAGTTTACATAAAATATCCGTCTGTCTTCGTGCCGAAAACAGACGGATATGCACCAGCTATACTATATTAACTATACAGATTGTTATTGTTATCATCATATGGCATACTCTGTCCACTCATTCCGGGATTATTTACATTCCCATACGGATCAGTACCCGGCTGTATCGGATTACCATATGGATCAACGCCCGGCTGTATCGGGTTGCCATATGGATCAACGCCGGTCTGCATCGAACCTGAATATGCTGCCTGTGTTGCCATTGCAGCCTGCTGCTGTTTTGCCTTCTTTTTGTTCTTCACAGATATCACGAGTGTTACTACAAACACAGCTGCCATCAACATGCAGAAACCGAACATCAGCCATGTACGCATCTTTGATTCTGTCGTATCAATCGTAACATAGCGGATAACAAGTCCGTCTGCAGCACTGATTTCATACGCGTCCAGAACCTCATTATAATACTGAGATACCTCAGAACCGATTGATGTTACCTTTCCTTCGAAGACAACCTTTGTCGGAAGGTCATCTGACACACCGCTCAGATAATATGTTGTCTCCTGTATCAACTTATTAACTTTATCGATATTCTTTCCCTTTACTGTCATGGAAACAAATGAGCCATCATCCAGCCACAACAGGCAATGCTGCTCTTTTCCCGCCGGAATAATTCCATTAATTTTGTACTCTGTCTCCGCATACCAGTCCACAACAGCATCTACACCAACTGTAACATATGTACCTTTCTCAGGTGTTCCACTATCTGCAATCTCCTTATTGAAATCTACAGGCGCACTGAACAGATATTTTGATTCAGATATAATCAATACAATACCCAATACCAGAAAAAGGATCAGTCCAAAAATGGATCCGCCAATGCCATTGCTGCTTTTTTGTTTTTTTTGCTTTGCCATAATATCCTCCCATTGTTCGCAAAAAATAAATTTCAAGCTCCTCTCGGCTTGCTTTTCATTTATATTAGCACAGATTATTCCATTTTGCACCATTATTCTATTTTTTTTACATCAACAGCTTAACGATAGACGGCTTGATGCCAAGTTCCCCGCACATTTTTTCAACTTCCATAAGCGCTTTTTCTCTCTTTTCCCTGCTGACATTGGCTCTTACCGCACGGATCAGTATATTTTTGGGAGAATGTGCAAAATCAACAAACTCAAGAAGCTGTGTCCTGTATCCTCTGTACTCCAGCATACAGCCGCGCACAGCATCCGTAGCCAGTGCTGACAGCCTCTCTTTTATAATGCCATATTTCATCATCGGCGCAAGGGTATTACTGTCAATCTGTCCATTCACCTCATGCTGGCAGCAAGGAACCGACAGAATATACCGGGCATTCCAGTTCACCGCATTGTACAGTGCATAATCTGTCGCTGTATCGCATGCATGCAGCGTTACGACCATATCAACAGGCATATCAGAATGATAGCCATTGATATCCCCAAGTTCAAAACGGAGTCCCTTATATCCATACTTGTCAGCTGTCTGATTACATTTTTCTATAACATCTGCCTTCAGATCCAGACCAATGATGTCCGCTTTCTTCCCTTTCAGTTCAACCAGATAGTAGTAAATAACGAACGTGAGGTATGATTTTCCACAACCAAAGTCTATAATATGGAGTTCTTCTTTAGTCTCATCTTTCAGGACATCATCCACCATCTCTATAAACCGGTTGATCTGCTTGAACTTGTCATACATGGACTTCACGATCTTGCCTTCCTTTGTAAAGATTCCCATATCAACAAGGGGCGGTATGATCATCCCCTCCTGCAGAATATAATTTTTTTTGCGGTTGTGCCCATTTTGCC
The DNA here is from genome assembly GCA_051877775.1 of Wujia sp. Lineage (GTDB taxonomy): Bacteria > Bacillota > Clostridia > Lachnospirales > Lachnospiraceae > Coprococcus_C. The sequence continues at coordinate 24,757 of JBJEJF010000060.1, read as the reverse complement.
CCACAGAACAGTTTCTTCTATTATAATGTGCATCGTATGTTATCTTCTCTGTATCCGATGTGGGTATGCGACGTACATTTTGCAGTAGCTTCCCCTTTTTGGTCATTCGGAAGCTGTACTCCCTGTCTTCCGTGAATATATTGATCTGGCATAAATGTTCCGGAAAATGCTCAAAAAGACGGTCAACCAGCACTGAACTGTCCACATTTTTTTGGAATACCTGTTTATCCGTATAACAGGATATCTGATATTGGATTCTGTCTTTTATTATGACCGGAGCCACCGTAATCTTTCTGTATTGATATTGTTTATCTGTTTTGTTGCTGATCGTTATCTGCTCTGCATCCCGAACTGCCTGCTGCAGTTTTTCTCTGATATTGTCCATGCTCTCACCATCCTGTTTTGATCATCTTTATAACTTATGAAGCTTTTCTATCATTATACATACTTTGACCTAAATGTAAACCGACGCCTGCTGATTTCAGATCACAGATTGATTTTGACAGATATTACCCGCCTATGGAGCAAAAAAACAGGCCGGACGGATTCCGGCCTGAACGGGAGCTGCCCTGCACATATAAACAAGGACAGGCAGCTCCTTTAAGGGTTTATATAGGATTTACTGATAAGCATATTTACTCGGCAGATATTCCCTCTGTCTTGATTATAAATTTGGTTGCACCTGTATCTCCTTCATTTAACATGGTAAATGTATCATATTCCGTAGCTGCTTCAAGCACAGCATTTACCCGTGATACAAGACTCTTTACATCACCATTATATGCATTAGCAAGCTTCTGTATAGCGTCCCGGTTAAACTGGTTCATTCCATCATCCAATTTTGAAGCTCCCTCAGATAACTGACTGACCCCATCGGACAGCTGGGAGCTTCCCGATGCCAGTTTACCGACACCTCCGACCAGCTGGTTCACACCATTGGTAAGCTCAGGGACCTTAGCTGCAAGTGTGCTTATTCCATCTGCCAGCGCTTTCGTTCCGGTAACAAGGCTGTAACCATTGTCCTGTTGTGCATTAATCTGTGCAGAGATCTGAGATTTTGCTCCCTCGGCTCCTGCCACGGCTGCCTGGCCTGCTGCCTGGCCTGCCGCTGTTACAGCAGCCTCCTCGCACGCACCTGCCACCTGGGCTCCCATCGCATCAGCACCATTTTCTGCAATGCCCGCAGCGATCTGTGTTGCCATTGTCAGGAGGCTGTTATCTACCTGTGCGTATATATTTGCTTTTGTCTGTTCATCCAACATTCCAATGAACATCTCATAGGTCAATCCCGGATTCTGAGCGGCGGTCGTCTGATATGCTGACAGAACACCGGCATTATAGAGGCCATCCCTGAGGCCTGCGTTTGCTTTCAGCCCCGAATAGATCATATTTACAGTATCCTTGCTGTTTATCGTCGTCGAGAAAGATTTTGACGCCTGCTGTGCGATAGCATCATACTGTCCGCCTTCAAAGGTTGATTTCACAGCTGCCTGTGCAGTATCTGATGCTTCTTTGGCTGTCTGTTGTTTTGCTTCATCACTCATCGGCGTGGAAAGCGCCGCATCAAGTGCTGCAACTCCCTGATTAATCGACTGTGCGCTGACATTGATCGTATTTACACCGGATGCGAGAGTACCCGAACCCTCAGCCAGGCTGTCAAGTCCTTGCTTTAACTGGCTGACACCCGAATTGAAATCTCCCATCTTGGAGAGCAATGTGTCAACGCCTTCTGACAGTTGTCCCGAACCTTCCACCAGCTGTGCACTTGCATCTGTGAGAGAATCCACCATATCATCCAGTTCGGACATGTCAACAACACCCGCCATATTCATTTCCGATCCATTCATTACAAGCGTAACCGTCATATCCAGAGAAAAATCTGTCACATCTGCACTGATCTCAAAATATTCCGGGAAAGAGACTCCGTCCGAGAGATCTTCTGCATCTATCCCAAGACTGTCCAACATCCCAGGCATAGCATATCCCACAACGATATTAGAGTCTCCTTCTGACATTAATTTTCCATTTTCAACTGAAATATCAGTAAAATTATCTCCAAGAATCACACCCGATACTGTAACGAAGGGTGTCTTGATCTCTTCGTTTTTACCATCTATCTTTTTACTGGTAAGAGAATTATTGATATAATCAAAACGTATTTTTACCTGTCCGCTCTTACCGGCTATCTCTTCCGGCGTCATTTTTTCACCATTCAGATAATATGAAATACTGACTTCTACCGGAAGTTCCTTGTCCGTTCTTCCCTGATAACATATATCCTGCCCGTCTGCCTGCCAGGTGATCACATCACCTGTCTGGGAAAATGTTTCATCACCCTTTACATTGACGATGTCCGTGAGATCTGTTTTATCAACCAGCTCAGCCGACCCTTCTCTGTTTTTTAATTTTTCATTTACAAGGATTGAATCCGTATCACCGGATGCGTCTGCAAATACATATACCGTCTCATCTTTATATACATCTTTTTCCTCCATGGATACACTGTCAGACATCTGCCTGATCAGATCATCATCTGATACCGCATCCGTCACAGTTGCACCGGAAACTACAGGATCCACATTGGTCTCACATGCAGTATTCCCAGCCATATAAATGCTGCTGTTCTGAAGATTGACATCCTGGCTGTTATATACACCCAGTCCACAGGATGCCACAGCTACAGCCATCGCTGCAGCACCTGTAACTACATATTTTTTTCTTTTCTTTATATTCAAATGACTCATAATAATTCCTCCATCTATACTACATGAATATGTCATGCAAGTTGACTAGTTTACAGCAACCGTTTCTGTCTGTTTTTCTGCCTTCGGTTTAAAACCGGCACTCGTATGGATGATAAGCTTATCAAAAACCATAAACATAGACGGTAATATAAATATAACCACAACCATACTGATCAGTGCGCCTCTCGCCATCAGCGTGCAGAGAGAACTAATCATATCGATGTTGGAATACATACCAACACCAAATGTCGCTGCAAAGAAACTTAACGCACTGACGATAACAGACTGTACAGCCCCTTTCATTGCCTCTTCGACCGATTCACGTTTCTCCATGCCATGGTTTCTGGCTCTCTTATATTTATTGGTCATCAGTATCGCATAATCGACTGTCGCTCCAAGCTGTATCGTTCCGATAACGATCGACGCAATAAACGGGAGGACCGTTCCTGTATATGCCGGTATTCCCATATTGATAAATATCGCAAACTCAATGACCATAACGAGTATGACCGGCAAAGTTATGGATTTGAACACAAGCGCTATTATAATAAATATCACACCTATCGATACAGCGCTGACCACCTTGAAGTCCTTATCTGTGATCTCGATCAGATCCTTGGTACACGGTGCCTCTCCAATCAGCATTCCGCTTTCATCGTACCTTTTCAATATCTGTTTTAACATTGCACACTGCTCATTCACCTCGTCAGATGCAACTGCATACTCCGACAGCACGATCATCATCTTGTAGTTTCCGCTCTCAAAAACTTCCACGATTGAATCCGGCAGAAGTTCCTTCGGTATCGAGGTTCCAATTACACTGTCCAGTCCAAGTACGGCTTTTACACCATCCACCTGCTCCATTTCATCTGTCATGGCGCACACATCTTTCACCGACGTATTTTTATCCATCAGGATCATATGAGTCGCTCCCATGTTGAATTCATCGGCCAGCTTTTCATTTGCAATGCTGCTCGGCAGATCCTTCGGCAACGTTCCCGCAAGATCATAATATACATCCGTGTGCGTATAACCATAGATAGCCGGAGCAAGCAACGCCACGAACAGAATCAAAAATATATAAAAATGTTTCGTCACCCAGCCTGATATTCGACTGATATCAGGAAGCAATACCTTGTGCTTCGTCTTCTCGATGATCTTATCAAAGACCAGAATCATCGACGGCAGTATCGTGATACAGCTGATAACACCGAAGATAACACCTTTGGCCATGACAATTCCCAGATCCATACCCAGGGTAAAACTCATAAAGCATAATGCCACAAAACCGGCAACTGTTGTGATAGAGCTTCCTACAACAGAAGATATGGTATTGGAAATAGCATGCGCCATTGCTCTCGGCTTATCTCCCGGATATACCCTCTGCTTTTCCTCATAACTGTGCCACAGGAATATCGAATAATCCATTGTAACGCCAAGCTGCAGCACAGCAGCCAGCGCCTGTGTCACATAGGATATCTCTCCCTTGAATACATTTGAACCCAGATTGTAGACGATAGCCATTCCAATACTCAAAAGGAAGAACACCGGAATGATCGCCGAATCCATAGACAAGGCCAGAATCAGCGTCGCTAATACGACCGCAATCAACACATATAAAGGTGTCTCCTTCCCTGACAATTCCTTTATATCCTCAACTACAGCCGACATACCGGACAGATGCGCCTGTTTTCCTATAACGCCCCGCAGTTCCTTGATCGCATCCATAGTCTCATCAGCCGAGATGGATGTCGGGAACAACACAAACATGATAGTTGCATCCGCATCTTTATTGATAAATGCATCCTGTATATCCTGTGGAAGCATGTCAATAGGTACAGAAAGATCAACAAATGAGTCATACCATATTACATCCTTCACATTTTCAACCTGACACATACGCTCACGCAGTGCCACAACATCTTTTTCCTCCATGCCTTCTACAACACACATGGAGAAAGCTCCCGTCCCGAATTCATCAACCATAATATCCTGGCCTTCCATTGTTTCAATGTCCTCCGGAAGGTATGTAAGAATATCATAGTTAACTCTGGTATTCAAATACCCGAATACTGACGGGATCAGCAGCAAAACACCTAATATCAATATCATAATCCTGTGTTTTACCACCCATTTGCCAAATTTAATCATCTTGTTCACTTCTTTCCTGTTTTTTATAAACCCCTGATAACAAGTATCACATGTCCGGCAGTTCTGCATGTTACGGCCGATATGCATCATCTGCTGTTCGTGTACATAATAGAAAAAGGATTGAATATTTAGAATATTCAATCCTTTTCTTGTGTATATTTTTCTTATACATTTTATACAATATGTTGTTATTGTTATACATTCATATCGTTTTGTCGTAGCTGGACAGATCATATAAATTCCTTCAGGACATCGAGCATTGTACTTCTGGTAAGATACTGATATATCTCAGATAATTCCCTTGGCTCTATCATATAATCCCGCTTGATCCACGTAATAGCCACATAGCACATAGACTGGGCATAATATTCCGCTACAATATCCCTCGACAGCCATACATATCGATGATGATTTCCACCATATATCTGTTCTATCACCTCAAGCAAAAGTTTTGTTACCTCCGCTCTCGCAATACTCTCAAAAGAATTCTGCCCTTCGATCTTAATCGCATTAGAGTAGAATTCTCTCTCATTTTTTATATTCGAAAAGAGCAGCGTAAGCCCCTCTCCCATCATATTATTGACCAAAAGCGGCTTGATCGGCTGCATCAGATCCTCCCGGATTATATATTCCAGCAGATCGTATTTATCACTGAAATGATTATAAAACGTTGGTCTTATCACGCCTGCCCGGTCTGTAATATCCGTTATGGTTATCTTTTCCATAGCATTTCTGCGAAGAAGATATTTCAGACTCTCCGCCAGTGCATGTTTTGTGTCTTTTTTTTCTGCCATCATTTGTCCCCCTTTACAGCAACGGTGCCACCAATCGCAGGATCGCCTGGCAGAACTTCTTCAATCCACTCATCTGCTCAACTTCCTCAAGCGTCACTTCATCGCATACCTCAAGTGTCTGCATGTAATCGTCTTTTATATCATAGATTATACTCGAATTAAACATCCATACACCACACTCAAAATGCAGATACAGACTTCTGTAATCAAAGTTGATCGTTCCGACAGTCGCCACAGAATCATCCACAACAACAGTCTTGGCATGAATAAATCCCGGTGTATACTGATATATTTTTACACCGGCCTTGATCAGATGATAATAATATGATTGTGTTACCATATATACCAGCTTCTTATCAGGGACTCCCGGTGTGATGATCCTGACGTCGATTCCGCTCTTGGCCGCCAGCGTAAGTGCGGTAAACATTTCATTATCAATAATCAGATATGGTGTAGTAATATATACATATTTCTTGGCCTTGGTGATCATATTCAGATATATGTTTTCACCCACGATCTCGTCATCGACCGGTGTATCACCATAGGGCTGGACATATCCATCCGTATATGCAGGCGTTGTCTTGTTGGCAAGCGGGGCATACTGCATATAATCGATTTCATCTGATTCCTTTGTTACAAGCTTCCATGTCTGCAGGAACATGATCGTAAGATTCCAGACGGCATCTCCCTTCAACATAATGCCGGTATCTTTCCAATGTCCAAATCTCGATTTTTTATTAATATACTCATCTGCAAGGTTGATACCACCCGTAAATCCTGTGTGTCCATCTATAACCGTAATCTTTCTGTGATCCCGGTTATTCTGCCGCAGATTGATCACAGGCGCAATCGGGTTGAATGGAACTGCTTTGATTCCTGCTTCCTCCATCTCATGTGTAAATCTGGATGGCATCCACATCGCGCAGCCAAAATCATCATAGATCAATCTTACATCTACACCGGCTGCAGCCTTCTTCTTTAATATATTGAGAACAGTATCCCACATCTCTCCCTGCTTGATAATAAAGTATTCCATAAAGATAAAATGTTCTGCCTTGTTCAGCTCTTCCACGAGAGTCTGAAAATTATCTTCTCCAAGCGGAAAATACTTTACCGTTGTATTTTTGTATGCCGGATATCCTGCATACCGGGATATATATGTCGATTGTACACTGGCGCTCTTGCTCAGCTGTCTTATCTCATCCTGTATTACATCATCTTTGGGAAGATAATGAAAAGTATCCAGATGATTATCCTGTGCTTCCTTAAGAAACTTTGCTCTGGTTCTATTGCCTGCAAGACAGACATACAGTGCCCCTCCAACCAGAGGAACCGACATAATGAGCACCACCCAGACCAGCTTGTATGCCGGGTTCTCCTGTTTATTGATTATAAAAAATACTACTGATATAGAGAGCAGCAACGCCGCCGTACGCCAGTACAGAACATATTCTTTCATGATGCCATACACAACGAAAAGGAATACGATCTGTATCAGAATCAATAATATGATTATCGCAAGCTTAAATACCGCTGTTCTCCTGGACATATCCGCAGAGCCTATATGAGATTGTTTCAACGTCTTCTTTCTCTTTTTTTCACTCATTCTACCGTCCATCTTCCCGATGCACCGCAAGGCAATACCAACCCCGATTCCGTCACCGGAAGTCCTATCTCCTGCGATTCCACATATCCGCCATATCTATTTTTTATCTCCGTGGATATCATGTACGTCAGCACAGCCGGCGCAAGACCGGTCGTGTAAGAATTGACCAGGAAAAATAAAGGATCATCACTGAGCAGTTCCGCAGTCAGAGCAATAAACGGATGTATCTTCTCCTCGAGCTTCCATATCTCACCCTTCGGTCCACGTCCGTAGGATGGAGGATCCATAATGATTCCATCATAGTGATTGCCTCTTCTTATCTCACGTTCCACGAATTTTACACAATCATCCACAAGCCACCTTATCGGTGCATCACCTAAGCCTGACGAAACCGCATTTTCCTTTGCCCATGCAACCATCCCTTTGGATGCATCGACATGTGTGACCTGCGCGCCCGCCTTAGCAGCTGCCAGGGTCGCTCCGCCTGTATACGCAAAAAGGTTAAGGACCTTAACGGGACGACCGGCTTTTTTTATTATATCCCCAAACCAGTCCCAGTTAACCGCCTGCTCCGGAAACAGTCCTGTATGTTTGAAGGCAAATGGTTTCAGATTAAAAGTAAGATCCCTGTAACCTATCGTCCACTGCTCAGGCAGCTTCATAAACTCCCATTCTCCACCGCCCTTACTGCTCCTGTGGTAATGTCCGTTCAAATGATTCCAAGCCGCATTCTTCTTCGGTGTATTCCACAGCACCTGCGGGTCCGGCCGAAGCAGAATATACTTTCCCCATCTCTCCAGCTTTTCTCCCTCAGAACAGTCTATTATTTCATAATCTTTCCAATTGTCTGCAATCCACATATGCGTCCATTCCTTTTTCTATAGTATATTTATTATATCCACCGCCCCCTTAGAAGTCAAGGCAACCCAAATGCCTTCTCACGACATAACTCCATCTCCTGTCGCCATGTCTACGGCATAATAAAAAGGCGGATACTAATCCGCCTTAAATATACAACTATAACTGTTCCCGGTTCCTGCTTTATATAACATTGTGGCAATCACCAACGTTTTTCTATCGGAACATAATCCTTGTGCACGCCGACAAACTTGTATGCCGGTCGTATTATCTTACCATTGTTGACAAGCTCCTCTATCCTGTGTGCAGACCAGCCGGAGATTCTTGATATCGCAAATATCGGTGTAAATATCTCCACCGGAAGCTTTAACATAGAGTATACGAAGCCGCTGTAAAAGTCCACATTTGCGCATACTGTCTTAAATGTTCTTCTCTGCTTGCCAATCAGATCTGCTGCCAGGCGTTCTACCCTGTCATACAGCGCAAATTCGTTTTCCAGTCCCTTCTCTTCAGACAACATCCTGGCATAACGCTTTAATATCACAGCTCTTGGATCTGACTCACTGTAGACAGCATGTCCCATACCGTAGATCAGACCGGAATGATCAAAACCTTTCTTATCGAGCAGGCTCATCAGATATTCACTCAGCTCATCCTCATTCTCCCAGTCTTTTACATGCGCTTTCAGATCATCGAACATTTTCTGAACTTTGATGTTGGCTCCACCATGTCTAGGTCCCTTTAATGATCCCAGAGAAGCTGCCACCGTAGAATAGGTATCTGTTCCGGTCGATGTCAATACATGTGTGGTAAAGGTCGAATTATTACCACCGCCATGCTCAGCATGAATGACAAGACATACATCCAGTACCTTTGCCTCAAGTTCTGTATACTTTCCATCAGTACGCAGTAAACGAAGCAGATTTTCCGCAGTGGAAAGTCCCTTCTTTGGACGATGGATCACAAGGCTCTTATCCAGATAATAATGTCTGTAAGCCTGATAACCATAGGATGCCATGACAGGGAACTGTGCAATCAGCTGCAGACACTGCATCAGCACATTTTTGATATCAAGATTATTCGGATCAGGGTCGTAGGTGTACAATGTCAGTACACATTTCTGAAGTACATTCATCATATCCCGGCTCGGAGCGTTCATAATAACATCCCGGCTAAACGACTCAGGCAGCTGTCTCAGATCCTCCAGCACATTAATAAAGCTCTCGAGCTGTGCCTCTGTAGGGAGCTCTCCGAACAGGAGAAGATACGTTGTCTCCTCAAAACCATATTTGCTATTACGGAATCCCTGAACCAGCTTCTGTATCTCATAACCCTGAAAATACAACTCGCCGGGAATCGGAATACGTTCTCCGTCCACAACTTTAAATCCCATAACATCCGAAACTTCTGTCAATCCTGTCAGTACGCCACGTCCGTTGGAATCTCTAAGTCCTCTTTTTACATTGTATTCCTCATACAGATTCAGATCGATCTTTCCTGAATCATTACAAAAGCGGACATATTCATCTAAAATCTGGTCAAAATCGACTTCTGCCATACTATCATCTCCTCTTAGTCCCAGAACAATATTGGGGTTATTATAACAAAATTAACAAAATATCACAAGATATTTCATTATAAGGATATCTTTTTTTAATTAATTAAAGTTTTAAATCTCTATGATATATTTTTCATAAGCATTTATGACTCTTGTCTCATTATAGAAAGACTCTCTCTTAAAATCTCTTCCATAATTAATGTGTACATGTCCATGCGCAAACAATTTGGGCTTATAGGTGTCCATGATCTCCGTGAATGCCTCAAATCCCGTGTGCGGAAGATCCTCGCTGTCATTTAGCTTATATGCCGGTGCATGCGTGATAAGTATATCTATTCCACCATTCTTTTTTATCTTACGCCTGAGTTTTTTTACCCGTTTACGCATCTCTTCCTGTGTATACTGCTGCGGACCATAATTATAACACATACATCCACCCAGTCCCATGATACGAAGTCCCTGATAATTGTATATATCGTCGTCTATACAGATGCATCCATCAGGAGGTGTTTCCTCATAGCAATAATCATGATTACCATAGACATAAAGGACCGGAACCTTGGCAAATGTCGCCAGAAACGACAGATACTGCGGTGCAAGATCCCCGCATGACACGATCAGATCTATCCCCTCCAGCTTTTCTTTCTCAAAAAAATCCCAATAATATCTTGACTCTTCATCTGCAAGCAGCAAAATTCTCATCTGTTACTATAACCTTTCTATACCGTATCCGTAACGCCCTTTAATTCCACGATAGGCTTTGCTTCATCCTTAAGTTCTTCTTTTTCCGGTATCTCACCCACGATGTTGTCCACGAGCCAGCTCATTTTCATGATATCTTCCGGAGCCATGACCACACCATCCTCATTTTTAACGGTTCCATCCTGACCATACATAACACCCTCAAAAGGATGAAACTCATTTTTTATCATCAGATCTTTGATCAGATTGACAATACGCCTGGTGCCATCAGGGAGTTTTTGCGAATATATAATATCTACTACTCCCGCAGACAATCCCCACCAGTAATTAATCGGCTTGTCTCCGTTATCTCCCTCCTGCTGGAACGTACCACTCAGCACACCCTCGAGAAGCTTCTCGTAAAACACGCCCCACTGATATACAGGCATGGCGATATTGACCGGTTTTTCTTCCTTTATACTGTATAAGCCAAACTGTCTGCTGGCCTCATTTGGTTTGATCATGACCTGATCAGAAATATAATCGATTCCCTGCTCTTTAAACTTCTCAAGAGCCCGATCTCTGGATAGACCTTTTACAGTGGTCCACTCCAGATAGATCCTGGCATCAGGATTCATCATCCTGGCGCCTATGGCAAATGCATTGATATTGGCAGGCATCCCGATGATCGGATAATCCGCCAGATAACCGATCTTTCCGTTGCGAGCCAGAGAACCAGCTATCATACCCGCCAGGAATTTAACCTCATACAGTCGCGCATAATATGTCCTGATCAAGGCATAGGAAGTATTCAGCGAGCAGTTCAGTATAATAACATTCGGATGATTGACCGCTACCTTCACACTGGCACTGACCTGTTGGGAGGACGTAGTAAATATGACTTTGACACCCATCTGGATCAGATCCTCCATCGCCGTCATGGCATCCTCCTCCGAATTGAGATTGTGCACCTTGATCGTCTTAAAGTGGTCAGACAGATGTTCTTCTATATATAATCTTCCCAGCTCATGTCCATACAGCCATTCAGACTCCTCCGGATTCTTATCAAAGATAAATGCCACCATGACTTTTTTCGGAGTCGGACTCCAGAAATAATCCATCAGCTTCTTCCTGCCTTTTTTTGCCGGCTCCATCCGAAGCTGTATCTCCCGTCCCTTAGACTCTGTCAAAAATTCATCCCATAGAGGATCTATCTTCTCCTTCATCTCATTTTCTGTCAGATTTTTAATATTTTCATATCCATATATATCAATGAAGATCAGGAATGCATCACCACCTGTGATCGGCAGTTTATCTCCACCCCTGGCTTTTAATGCCATACAAAAATTATGATTGGCTGAGCCAAAATCTTTTTTCTGATCATCCGTCCACTCAGCTTCCGGATCCTCACTGGTCAGCTCCAGCAGCCTCCTGAAGCACCCTTCCTGACTGAACCAGATATAATTAATATCCGTCAGCTTATAAAAATCCATAAATTCATAATAGATACGAATCTCCGGATCATCTGTCAGCTTCGGAATCTTTCTCGTCACCTGTGCAGGTATCGTGACTGCATCAAAGTACTTCATGACAGAAACTCTCTTATTACCCTCAACCACATAGAATTTATTCAGATATTCATAAGCCTTGATGGGTTCCCTGATTCCTTCCTCGATCTGGCTGTCACATAGATTGGACCATTTATCGCCGAATTCTGTCTTATAATCCAGAATAGGCATAAAATTATTGGCAAACGCATAGGTTCTTCCAACATTACTTGTTCCTACAACACGGTCAAGCGGGATCTGTACCAGTCCCAGATTGACCTCTCCCTGTATATCAACGCCCTCCAGAATCTCATCCAGAACCGGAAGGTATTCATTTTCTCCCTTGGCAACTGCAGCCTTAAATGCTTTTAATCCTGCTTTCTGTGCCTTCTCATATTCAACGTATGACATATGTTCTCCTTTCCGTCCAAGCTGTTACCTAGCTGTCTCTTCTTTGCTCTCAGACGATATATAGTATACTCTCTAATATGAAACAGTGTGCATACATAGGTGATTATATATCCGTTTGATTTATAATTCAATCGTATTTTGATAATATAACTAATTAACAAACCGCCATTCAATATCGAACAGAAAAAAGGCGCCATTACAAGTAAACTTGCATGACACCCTTCTTCTCTCTAATTATTTAAAACCTTCACACCATCCACTCAACTAAACTCACACTTCGTCTTCGACTCGTGTTCGTTAAGGTTCGGGATGGGCTTTCGCACTAACCTCATGCTTCGCTATCGCTTGCATTCACAAAGTGCTCAATGCCTAGCAAACACCCTGAGCTAACATAGCATCTACAACTTTCTCGAAACCTGCAATATTGGCACCGGCAACATAGTCACCCTCAACGCCATATCTCTTTGCAGCGTCGCTGATATTTGCATAGATTGTTTCCATGATACCCTTGAGCTTACCGTCAACCTCTTCGAATGACCATGACAGTCTCTCGGAGTTCTGGCTCATCTCAAGTGCAGATGTAGCAACACCACCTGCATTGGCAGCCTTACCACCTACAAACAATACACCATTCTCCTGAAGATACTTTGTAGCATCCAGAGTAGTAGGCATGTTAGCGCCCTCTGTTACAGAGATAACACCATTTGCTACAAGTGCCTTTGCATCCTCAAGGTCAAGCTCGTTCTGTGTAGCACATGGAAGAGCAATGTCACCTTTAACATTCCATACACCATGCTCACCATTCTTCTTCTCATGATACTCAGCAGATGGTCTGGCAGCAGCATACTCAGAGAGTCTTGCTCTCTTAACTTCCTTTACTTCTTTCAGGAGTTCTACGTCAATTCCTTCCGGATCATAAATCCAGCCTGTAGAATCAGAACATGTTACACATTTTGCACCAAGCTGATGTGCTTTCTCAATTGCATAAATTGCAACGTTACCAGCACCTGAAACGATACAGGTCTTGCCTGCAATATCAATACCGTGATCCTTGAGCAATGCATTTGTCAGATACAGCAAGCCGTAGCCTGTTGCCTGTGTACGAGCAAGAGAACCACCATATGTAAGTCCCTTACCTGTAAGAACGCCCTCAAATGAACCACGAATTCTCTTATACTGACCGAACATGAAACCAATCTCTCTGGCACCTGTTCCGATATCACCTGCAGGTACATCAATATCAGCACCGATATACTTGCTAAGCTCTGTCATAAAGCTCTGGCAGAATGCCATGATCTCTCTGTCTGACTTGCCCTTAGGATCAAAGTCAGAACCACCCTTACCACCACCGATCGGAAGTGTTGTAAGAGAATTCTTGAAAATCTGCTCAAAACCAAGGAACTTGATGATTCCAAGGTTAACTGACGGATGAAGTCTCAGACCACCCTTGTACGGTCCGATCGCATTATTGAACTGTACACGATAACCTCTGTTGACCTGAACCTGACCCTTGTCATCTACCCAAGGAACTCTGAACATAATCTGTCTGTCCGGCTCGGTAATCCTTTCAAGAATTGCATTCTTTCTGTACAATTCCTCATTTGCATCGATAACAGGTCTTAAGGAATCAAGAACCTCTGTTACTGCCTGCAAAAACTCTGGCTGATCTGCATTCTTTTTCTGTACTATCTCAAGTACTTCATCAACATATGACATTATAAATTTCCCCCTAGAAATTATATTTGGCCGCATTCTTCGACCGACATTCTCATTATATTACTCTGACTTTCGAATGTAAAGATGAAACTGTGTTTAATCACGAAAAAATTAAATCAGCTTGAAAAAGCTCTTTCTTTTCTTAAGTAATGACCACAAATTTCCATTTCCCACTTGAGAAAAGCAAGTGTGATATCAGATCGTTTATCTCCAGTACTTGCATCGATGCTTTACACATGTTGAAAAGACGATCTGCGTCTTGGTTTTTCCAAACTGCTGCAGCTCCCCGATAAAATGATCCAGTTCCGATGTGGTAGGAAAACGAACCTCGATCAGCATAGAATAATCACCTGTTACGCAGTTGCACTCCACAACATTCATTACACTGTCAATATAAGGATAGAATTCACTTTTTCTGACCGGATCAACTTCAAGATTAATAAATGCCTTGATATAATGTCCCATAGCTTCAGGATTGATTCTGGTCGTAAAGCCTTCCAACACACCCTCCTGCAGCATCCTGTCGATTCTCGCGCCTACAGCCGTAGGTGACAAAAACACCTGCTCTGCAATGTCTTTCAGTGAAGTCCTTGCATTATCCTGCAGGATCGTTAAGATCTTTTCATCCACAGCATCCAGTTTGTAATAGATCATTTCTCTTTTTTCCATCTTCCCCACCGTTCCTTCTCTGTTTTTGTTCTGTAACCCTTAGAGCATACTATTTTTATACCCGATCGGTCTTTAAGCAATATATAACGCAAAAAAGCGGAACGCATTCACATTCCACTTTTTTACATATGCTGATTTTCATGCCAGGTTTTCGTTTTGAAAATGGGATTACATTTTCTATAATATGCACTAGGGAGACGAAATATCTGACATGCATTAATTATATTTTAACAAAACAAAGTGATTCGTCAACATATTTAAACTATTTTAGGTTTTAAACACAAAAAACGTGAATTTTACTTGTGAAAACTCTGTCATAACCTTATTTTGCAAAGGAAAGTCAAGTTATTTTATCAAATTAAATGTTGGTCAGTATACCAAGTGACTTCAGAAGCAATATAATAAGCAGAATCGGAGCAACGATCTTAACCATGACGGTATATAACGTCTTTCGACCAAAACGACATCCGCTCTTCTCAACCTCGTCCACAACAATCTTCGGCTTTACGACCCAGCCGATCAGTATACATGTACCTATCGCAACTACAGGCATCAATCCATTATTACTGATATAATCCATGATATCCAGAATCTGTGCATGGGCACCATTTGGAAGTGTCACGTCAAAATACAGCTTATTGTATCCCAGGCATACGATAATACCACCGACCAGAGCGATACCTCCCTCGATGATACCCGCTTTTGTCCTGCTCAGATGGAACTGATCCATAAGGCTTGCCACAACTGCCTCCATAACAGATACAGCACTGGTCAGCGCTGCAAACAGCACCATGGCAAAAAACAGACATCCTATCACATTGCCCACTTTGCCCATAGCTGCAAATACTTTAGGCAAAGACACAAACATAAGGCTTGGTCCCTGCGCCATACCATCCGATCCCATAAATGTATAGACAGCCGGAATGATCATAGCACCTGCAAGAAATGCAACTGCTGTGTCAAATATCTCGATCTGATTGATAGATTTACCAAGATGTGCATCATCTTTTACATAGGAACCATATGCTATCATGATTCCCATGGCAACCGACAGGCTGAAGAACAGCTGTCCCATGGCATCCAGCAACACGGTAAAAAAGCCCTTCACCGTAAGTCCGTCAAAATTAGGTATGACATAGACCTTGAAGCCTTCCCATCCTGTTCTCGTAATACCATCTGCATCTGTGTGACTGATTGTCAGAGAAAATACAGCAATTCCAATAACCAGAAGAATCAGTATAGGCATGATGATCTTGGAAGACGCTTCAATACCTTTATCTACACCCATAAAGATTATAACAGCTACAACTGCCAGGAATATGATCATCAGAACGATAGGTTCAACATCCGAGGTAATGTAGCCTGTGAAATATCCATCCTGTGCAGCCTCTGTACCATGTCCTGTCAGATATGTAAGAAAATATTTTACGACCCATCCGCCTATTACGCTATAATACGGCATAATAATTATTGGAACCAGACATGCACATACTCCAAGCCATCCCCAGCCTTTTTTTATCTTACTGTATGCAGTAAGCGGGCTTTGTTTTGTCTTTCTCCCGATTGCGATCTCTGTTGTCAACAGTGTAAAACCGAAAGTTACTGCAAGCAATAAATACATCAGTAAAAACAATCCGCCGCCGTCTTTGGCTGCGAGATACGGAAATCGCCATATATTTCCCAATCCGACAGCACTTCCTGCCGCTGCAAGTACAAATCCAAGCGACCCCGTAAATGAATTTCTTTTCTTTTCCATAGATCCATGCACTATGTTTCACAACATATGTAAAAACACAGTCCTCCCCTTTTATTATTATTGCTAGATTTTATCATATAATGAGGGTAATATCCATATTACCATGTGATTTTTCTATATTTCTTTTGCTGCCACCAGCTCCTCAGTCATAATGTCCTCAAGTTCTGTAACCATCTCCAGCATCTGTGTAAACTTATCATGACCATATCGGGTTATAACACGACTATAAAACTGCTTCAGAACCTCATGCTGATTATATACGGCTTCCTTACCCTTTTCGGTAATCATAATATAAGTTCCCTGTTCTCCTTTGCCGTCATGCTTCCATTTCACCATACCATTTTCCTGAAGCCTGCCGATCATCTGCGACACCTGACTGATAGGAAGCTTCAATTCCTCCGCCAGTTTCCTGAGATATATCTTGTCATCTTCTTCCTTGCCTTCATTACATTTCAATATTGCCTGCATCGCATTATAATCCAGAATAGATATATCACGAAACAGTTTCTCCATATCAATCTTTTCCATAAGATACTTTCTGTAAGTCATCTCATTTGTCAGTGTTCCCAGATCTTTTTCCAATATAATTCCTCCTTTTTAATATTGCAAAGGCAGCCTGGCATCTGTCCTGATCTGCCACGCAACACACTTTTCCGTATCCGCATTCTGCGCATTTATCATGTGATTATCCCCGGTGCAACCGAATCCCATACCGGCATAGATATGCCAGAAACCTTATAAGAGAAGTAGAATACTATTAGGATAACATAATATCCACCAGAAAATCAATCCCAATTCTGTGAACAATCTATGATCATTTTCTGTGTAATATGTATTGTTCCATCTGTCTGATACGCGATTTCAACTGTCTGATATCCTGTTCCTGCTGTCTGATTTTTGTTGTATGCCCTGTCTTAATCTGCTATATTATAATAAAATCAGTCACTGATGATTAATAAAATCTATGCAGGAGGTCACCTATCCATGTCGCATATCAACAATTACAGAGCGCTGTCTCCTGAATTACAGGACAGAATTCTTGAAGACAGAGAAAAACATACCACGAATCCTTATGCCTGTTCGGATAAGGATATTATTCGGCGATACGACGGACATGATAATCCAAAACTGTGGCGTCCGGCTTTTGTCATGGATGTGGAGAAAATTCTGCACAACAATTACTACAATCGTTATTCCGACAAAACCCAGGTCATTTCCTGTTACAAAAATGATGACATTTCCCACAGGGCACTCCATGTCCAGCTGGTTTCGAGAATCGCCCGAACGATCGGTATGACTCTGGGGCTGAATCTGGATCTTATAGAAGCAATTGCCCTTGGACACGATATCGGACACACACCTTTTGGACATGCAGGAGAACGTTTTTTGAGCGAACTCTACAGCGAACATACCGGGCGTATCTTCAACCACAACGTCCACAGTGTCCGCGTATTGGATAAACTTATCTGCCGCAATGTCAGTCTACAGGTTCTGGATGGCGTTCTATGCCATAACGGAGAGATGGAACAGCAGGAATATCGTCCAAAACAATTTGCCCCTTCCATAAACAAAGATGACCCGGAATACCATCACTGCGCCTGGGATAATTTTGATGCCAATGTGGAAAGCTGTTACACAGACAGCAATGCCAACAAAAGACAGATTCCGGGTACGCTGGAAGGCTGTGTTGTAAGGATCAGCGATATTATTGCGTATCTGGGCAAAGACCGCCAAGATGCTGCCAAAGTGGGGCTTGTAGATAAAAATATACAATTCACAGATAAAAGTATCGGGAGTACGAATGCTGAGATCATCAACAATATGACAGTCAGTATCATCGAACACAGCTACGGAAAACCATACATCAGTATGGACGCCGATGCCTACTCTGCCTTTTCAACTGCCAAAATGGAAAATTACGCTGAAATATATGGCAATAGCCAGTTAAATAAAATGTATAATGAGAATATTCATCCTATGTTTAATGCTCTGTACGAAGAACTTCTCAGTCAGGCAAAGGACATGAATAAGGATTCTATTCTCTATCGCCACCATATCAGTTACCTCCGGACAGCCAATGCAGCAGGAAGATATTTTAATGCCGATACCTTTATCGAAGCGTACATGTCGCTTGATCCAAACGAAATCGTTACAGACTTCATGGCAAGTATGACCGACGATTACTTTATCGACCTGTATCAATATCTTTTTCCGTCAGGGAAATATCATGTGGATTATGTAGACTATTTTTCCATATAAAAATTCTAATGTAGCAAAAAAATATAATTATACCATCTTGTATGATTGAAAAAATCATTTCAAGGTGGTATAATCCTTTTCATGCAGATATGGTTCATCGGTAGAACGCTAGCTTCCCAAGCTGGAAAGGCGGGTTCGACTCCCGTTATCTGCTTATTTTTTATAAGGAGGAAATTTATTTATGGGAACTTATTCACATGCTGCAAATGGTTTAAAGAAAGTATTTATGGCTGAGATCATCGCAATTATCGCTGCAGTTTTATCAGCGATTCCATTTCTTGGCATCGTTGGCATGATAGGCTCGGTTGTCTGTCTCTGCCTGACTGTAATGGGTCTTAACGAAGCATCCATGGATGACGAGGGATTCCGTACAGCCCTGATTCTGTCTGTCGTCAACATAATCGTCTCCTTATTCACAAGTGGAGACGGAACTTTCTCATCTATCATGTCGATCGTGAGTTCAGTATTAAGTCTGGCAAGCCTGTATTATGTATGTCATTCCAGTGCCAAGCTGCTGCGCTATGTAGGCGAAGACTCAATCGCAAGTGATGGCGATACTGTATGGAACATCAATCTGATCTGCACGATTGCAGCAGTTATATGCGGCATTCTTTCGATCATTCCTTTGATCAATATTCTTGCTGCTATTGCATCTGTTGTTATTGTTATAGTTGAATTGATTGCGGCAATCATGTACATGATCTTCCTGAATAATTGTTCAAAGGCACTGTAAGATACAATGCACACTTTCAAATAAAATATGGGGATGTCACTTTAGCGAATAGAATTTCGAGAAGTGACATCCCCATATTTTTATTCGGTAACTACCGCCTGCCGTTCATTGTTCTGAAGCATATTCAAGAAGCCGTCTTCAGGTACCGGTTTAGAGAAATAATATCCCTGCAGATAATCACAACCCAGCCCTCCAAGAAGACTCGCCTGCTCCAACGTCTCCACACCTTCGGCCACAATATGAAAACCGAGATCCTTGATCATTGATACCGTATGTCTCAGGGCACGCATCGCCCTGCTGTCTTCCAATGCAGACCACACCATCGACTTGTCCAATTTAATAATGTTAAAAGGATAATTTATAACATTTGCAATATTAGAATATCCTGTCCCGTAATCATCCAGTGAAAATGTAATACCATTTTCAATCAAAGGATCCATATTACGACGCAGAATCTCTTCTGACGAAGCCGTCGCAGTCTCCGTAATCTCAAGATTAATATAGTGGTATGGCAGCTGATACTCGTCCATGATATGCATCAGCTTTTGGTGCAGTTCTTCATCCATACACTGTACCGGTGACAGATTCACTTCTATAAAGTCGATCCCCTTTTCCCACAAGCGCATTTCGGACATCATCTTACATACACTTCGGAAAACAAATTCTCCAATCTCAAAAATCATGCCGTTTTTCTCCGCCATCGGAATAAACTCTTCCGGGCTCACAAAGCCAATTGTCCTGTCACGCAGACGCAGTAATGCTTCTGCTGAATGAAATCGTTTCTTATCTACAGAATAGATTGGCTGATAATATACCTCAAACACATTGTCAACCAGTGCTTTCTTCATCAGCTGCTGAATATAATTCTCTCGTCTGAGCTTGTACAGAATATCTTCACCGGCTCTTACAACGACACCATCTTCCTTTTCCTGAACATGCTCCGTCTCATAATCAATCGTATCAAGCAGATCCTCCATCGACTGCACATCATCCGGATAATCGAGCTGGAATAAGGATGCTGACACAACAACATCGATTCCATGAAACTTCACGGCACTGTTAAATTCCTTCTGAATAAAGCGGATAACACCATCAAGTCCACCCGTTTTTTCGCTGGCATATATCGCAAAGGTTCCTTCTGCAATCCAGCATAATTCCAATGGTGCAATATTGGGAATAATATAATCGACGATCTGCTTCATGAATAATTGACTGTTTTCCAATCCAAGATTCTCTCTGACAGACTGGTAACCATTAAAACGGACACCCAATATAGAAAACCTGTCATTTTTTTCAATCGCTGCACCCACGATCTTGATAAATCCTCTTCTATTATATATGCCAAGCTCCCGGTTCTCATAATCCTTCGGATTCTCCAAGGTCAGATACAACAATAGAATCGCAAGGGCTCCTGTAAACTGCAACATAAGAATTCGCGGAAAAAAGGCCTGAAAGATAATTCCAAACAGGACCGATACAGAATAATAATATACTGATGAGCGCTGGCCAAATGTCAATCTGGCTTTGTTACGTATACTATAAAGAAGTGCCAAAAACATATACCAGAATGCAATTATGTATAGCACGATATAACCGCTTCCATGGGTATATCCATTTTGAGTATCAACGAAAAAGATCCACCCTGTCCAAGGTGTTGTAATGATAGACAAACATACAACAACAATGGGAATACATGTCATAATCTTCTTTCCAATATTCCATTGCTTAGGGCTCTGGATTCCGGAGAGTATGTATATAAAATATACAAATGGAAGTAAATTGAACAGTATCAGATATATAACATTTACGATATATATAATACCTGATGACACCCGATTTACATCGACTATAGCTGTGGCAATATCCATAACCACAGATATCACAGAGATCCAAAGCATAGAAGAAAACAGTGTTGTGGTGAAGTTTTTTATTCTCTTTTTTGTAAAATAATGAACCAGCGTTGTTATTGCCAATATCAATGCTGCCACATCAAAATCAATATTATAGTTCATCTGATCCCCACTCCTGCTCACTTCTTACATCATGATCTGCATGATGATTCCCAACTCGCAATTATTATATCAATCTGACCGCGCTCCATGCTACCATTAATTTATCCAGACTCCATGCCGCATTGGCCGGACTGGTAGACGGCAGACACGTTGCCCGTCTCCCGGTAGCAGGAAAAATGTATTTGTTATAAAGCTGCTCTGCCTTTTTTCCATTTACATAAATATTTTTTATCGATGCTTCCTGCAATATACGAGCTACATCATTTGGTACAACATTTGTAATACTACTGTCTGATGAACCTATTATATCACATGAATATATAACATCCCATACTGCAATATGATTTTTCTGAAGAAACTTTCTTTTCTGTTCTATAGTCTGTGGAATTTCACACTCCAGTACACCTGCCAGAACTCTCCAGAAACGATTTTGCGGATGTCCGTAAAAGAAGCCTTCCTCCCGTGATCTCACGGAAGGAAAGCTCCCCAATATCAATATCTCCGACTGCTTGTCATAAACCGGAGGAATCGAATGTATCAACATAATGATCTCCTACTGACGAAAGAATCTCAGATTCTCATCCAATTGTTCTGACAATGTCATCAACTCACTGGCAGCTTCCGACATCACCGCAATGATAGAATTAAGTTCTTCCATAGACGCATTGGTCTCCTGTGTTGCTGCAGCATTCTCCTCGGATATTGCAGACAAACCCTGTATAATATCAACGATCTTCTCCTTTGATTCATCACAGCGTGTTGTCTGACCCTGGATACCCTCCGTCTCTTCCTTACATACACTGATACCCTGCTCAACATTTTCAAACTTAGCCTTCGTATCCTCGAGCTTTCGCTGCTGCTGTTCAACAATGATCTTTACTTCTTCCATTACCTCTACTGTCAGTTCTGACTCAGAAAGTAATGCATCTATAATCTCCTCTATTCTGGTTGATGAATCATTTGACTGCTCCGCAAGCTGCTGTATCTCAGATGCTACAACTGCGAATCCACGTCCGTGTTCACCGGCTCTTGCAGCCTCTATCGAAGCATTGAGGGCAAGAAGGTTCGTTTCTTCAGCGATTGAACGTATAATTGCAATCGCTTCCTTGATAGACTGTACAGAATCATTTGTCGCATAAACCTGCTTTCCGATACGATCAATGGCCTCTGTGGTCCTGTCATTAGAATCAGATAGCTCTTTGATGATCTCCGCTGATTCATCTCCTGCATTTTTCATACTCACCGCTGTACTCTCAAGCTGAGCAACACTCTTAACAATATGTTCAATGATCTCACCAATGTTATATATATGCTCTGTTGCCGTTTCGATCTCTTCTGCCTGTGTAACAGCACCCTTGGATATATCTCCTACGGCATTATTGATCTCCTCTGTCGTCTTGGAAGTAATCTGTGTCATTTCTTCCAGTTTCTTTCCCGACTCAACCATTATATCAGAAGATCGGTGCAGACCGCCGATAATCTCATTCATTTTATCTGCATATGCCCTGAGGGACTGGAGCATGTGCCCGATCTCATCCCCTCTGCTCATATACCTTTGATTCATATCCACGCTCAGATTACCCTCTGACAGATCATCAATAGCCTTTTCAGCACTCTTGATTGAATTGACAATAGTCAGAACCATTATCACAGTTACGATTATTATGATCAACTCTATAGCACTTGCAGAAAATATAATAGATCTTACAACCGAGCTTATGTAACTCTCAACATCAACGCTTGGCAGACCTGCAAATATCATACCAATAATATCACCTGAGCTATCCTTAACAGGCTTATAGTATACATAATAATTCTTGCCATTGATTGAGGTCTTATAGTTCTTATATTCTTTCCCATCTTCAAGAACCGTCTTCACTACCTCATCACTTGCATCTGTTCCTATAAGTCGTTCCCCTGTATCCTCTGAAAACAGAGTTGTTGCCATACGTGTCTTTCCATAAAAGAAAGTTACCTCATAATCTGTGTCTTCCACAAGATCGTCCAGAATATGCTGATTTTGTGAGATATTAAACTCACCTTTCATCAGATTGCCATCCTGTACAGAATAATCCCCCTCCGCCATACCATCATAGATAGCATCCAGACTATTAACCATTCCCTGAAGACCTGTCATAGTCTCCTGACGCATACCCTCTCTGATCTTGACTCTCGAAAACAATGATACAAATGCAGTAATGATAAATACCGGCAGAATTGCCATAAGCAGTAATCTGACTTTTAAACTTATTGTTTTTTTCTTCAATCTTTTCACCCCATTATAATGTTAGTACTCCCTGTCCGGGGAAAATATCATGAACAGTGTTATTCTCTCACTACAGGATATAGATATATTTTATCATATTTCATTTTTTTATCAAGATATTCCGTCATTTTTCACAACGTTTACTGCCTTATACATATATTAAATATAACAGAAAACAATCCTGCTATGAGGTCCATAATGAATAAAATTATTGATGGAAAAAAAATAAATCTCCAATCAGGTCGTCAATATCAACAAATTGCAAACAAAGTATCATTACTTACTATTTTATGGAATACAATATTGTTTATATTCAAGCTCTTCGCCGGAATTGTATCCCATTCAAATGCAATGATCAGCGATGCAGTTCACTCCGCATCCGATGTATTAAGTACCATCGTTGTGATAATAGGAATAAAACTGTCCTCAAAGGCATCAGATCGTGAACATCCCTACGGACATGAACGCATGGAATGCGTAGCTGCCATTATCCTTGCAATGTTACTATGTATCACGGGATGTGGGATCGGGCTGGAAGCCATCATGAATATCGTGAATAAGAATTACAATGAAATGGAGATCCCCGGTACATTAGCGCTCATCGCTGCAATCATATCCATCATTACCAAAGAAGCAATGTTCTGGTACACCAGATTTTATGCCCGGCGTATAGACTCCAGTGCACTTATGGCCGATGCATGGCATCATCGTTCCGATGCTCTTTCCTCTATTGGTGCACTGGTGGGAATTCTTGGTGCCCAGATTGGTTTTCCTGTCATGGATTCAGTTGCCAGCCTTGTAATCTTTCTGTTCATAATAAAAGCATCCTATGACATATTCCAGGATGCGGTCGTTAAAATGGTAGATCACGCCTGTGACAATGAAACAGAACGCGAAATATACAGATTTATTCTTCAAAATCAATATGTGCACGGTATCGACCTATTTCATACACGTATGTTCGGCAATAAAATATATGTAGATGTAGAAATTACG
>JBJEJF010000059.1:0-6204 GCA_051877775.1 Wujia sp. | reverse complement strand
TAGTGCGAGGTCCGGAATTCGCATTTGGGGTATACCCTGAAACTAAGCGCTTACGGATTAACCAGATAAAACTCTTCTCCCATAAAACACTTAATGGTGTTTTGCCGCAATGGATAATGGGTACAACCTAACACTACGGAGTCCAATCCAGATGGTATGGTAACTCTGTCAGAATCAAAGACATATTCACGAACTCTTGACCTATTTCCATTTTGTCTTAATCATAGTATTAATCAGCTTCTCAAATTTCGTATTCTATACTGTAATCCGTTTATCACAATCCCTTATAAAACACCTTGCTATTGTACTCAAATGATTGACCATCCTCCGATAAAATAATTTCAAAATACGCATCAAATGGTCCATCAATATACAAAATAGCTATCCTATTTTCGTTTACATATAAATATTCCTGAAAAAATATCGGTGTTTCAGTTCCTTCCCTTTCATCTACATAATATTGAATAGAATAATCATCATCTTTATAAACTCTAAAATACTCTCCATCGTCACTATTCCAGGTTCCTTCAAGCTTTTCAAACAATTCTTTCTGCTCATTTTCTCTCTCTTGAGCCTGTTCTTTTTGCTTTTCTTTCTCTTCTTCGGTATAATAACGATCTATGCTTCCACTATAATGCAAGCCACCTTCTGAATCCATAACTGTACATATGCATGCATATTGGTCACTGTCAAGATAGCGAAATTTATAATCAAAATCAGCATAAGACATATAAAACGAAGTAAAGTCTTCTGGCTTATCTGTTTTCAAAACAAGAGTATTTCCTTTTATTTCAAATGCATCAGAAAAACTATACTTATCTATGTTATTGATTGTTCCGTTCCAGTAAATCACAACCTTATCTGAATAATACTCTGTTTTTTCAAGATAGAAATCCTCAACTATATCATCTCCGGTGGTTCTGTATTTATATACTTTTGATACTCCTGATAGCGCACATCCTGTCACAAACAACAATACAATTGTCAAAATTAAAATAATATAATTTGTCTTCCTTTTAATCATAGCTCTTCTTCCTCGAAATAGGGATTATTAATTCTCTATAAATATAAGCTCATCATTTTCAAGTATAATCGTTCCAACAATTTTTTCACCGATAGCAGCATTATATTTTACTATAACAAACTCATTCTCATCACAATTTTCCACTCTATAGCTGAAATTATAACTGTCCAGAATATACCCGTTATGATTCACAGGGTCATACATTGAGAAACTTACTCTCGGCATCCCACTTCCATAATATAATAGTCTAAATAAATCTTCATATCCATCTCCTGTAATATCATATTTATTACTTGCCGGCTCTGTGGTAATAGACACATAATAACTAGGCAATTTAAGATTGTTTATATATTCAGTGAATTCAATCTCAGCAGCATCATAGTCTACTTGCAAATCACCAGATGTCTCTTCAGGATTATTGAAATTATCACTACAACCAAACACCCCACTGAATAATACTGCGATAAATAATATAAATAATGTTTTTTTCATTTCACTCACTCCATTAACAAAATAGGCTTTTTTGATATTACTCTTTCATCTATTCTGCTTATTTAGCTCCTGCATTTTTTGTTTTAGAATGACTCTCATCGCAGAAAACGTTTCCTTTGCCTTTTCAAAACATAGTAGGTTCGCAACACCAATCAGCCTCCATAAGAGCGAAGCATCATACTCTGCAATCCGAAAAATCAATTTATCTCACATCAACCAGTCCATATAATATAACTCTATTCCACTATTAATAAACTCAAGCAAAGAGCAGGCCATCCTTCCTATTATACTAATACCCGCTAAATTCAATAGAACAGCTATAATAACTCCCAATATAACACATGCCCAGATGATAAAAATTTGACCTTTACATTGTTTACTATTGATTATCTTCATTGTCAGGTAAATGTTTGGAACAAGAATGAATACTACGATTACTATAGTCACTCCTATGCTAACAATATAGCCAATACTAGTCAAACACGGACTATACCCTGCCCACCCGTAAGACACATCATACATTTTAGAATTAACATTGAATCCTATTCTAAAGGCAGTCAGTATTTCAACATATAATACTAATAATATATACAAAAGATTTCTTTTATTTTTATCCATACATTTGCACCCAAAAAATACTCTATTATCATATAATTATAAACTCATCTCTACTATTAACACTTAGAAATATTATATATTTACTCTGACTCGACAAATTGTTAAGGAAACAATCGGAAGTTATTGATATCTATTGCTGTTTACTATTAAGTACACAGTTCCATCATTCAATTTGTAATTTGCCTTTACACCTTTGACAATAATATCAGTATTAACAACTTCTCCGGCTTCATTATATAAATTTCCTTGCTGCACTGAAAATGTAACAGTACCGTCATGTGTAATATCAGTAATAACCAGTATCACATTTCCAAATTCTATATTATCACCTTTTAAGTATTCATGTTCCTCGGCAAAAGCGTCGAAGGTATCGGAATTAATTTCGCCTGATATATAAATTGTTGCCCAAGTATGTGTGTCAAAGTAATGATTGATTGACACAATAAATAAAGTCGTCAATAATGCCAATACAAGAACAGCAGCTATAATGGCTGTAATAATCTTCTTAGTTTTCATACTCTTTACCTCCAAAATCCAGTCACTTTGTGACACCATTGAATTACAACTTCCTATTATGATGCGACATCTCCTGATAACATTAATTCAATCCTATATTCTTCCTTATTCTTTCCATTATGACTTTCATCATCATACTTTAATTTAATAATATCTTCAGCTTCCCACTCTATGTAAAAATATGCTTCTTCATTAAAACCACTATTCGGATACTCCCATACTTTTTCATCATTATAAAAAAGCGTCGGTCTACTTGCATAATCATATTCTATCTTTATTTTATTCATACCATTGGGTGATGTAAAGGTATCTATTCTTTCATTTTTACACGACGATAATATACATATAACAACTATCATCGATACAACATGAGTTATTATTCGATATATTTTTTTCTTCATATTTCATTTCCATAATCCAGCCAATTCGTACCTGTAATACAAATATTCCATATTCTTGCTTAAACATTTAAGTCCACGAATGGAATTGTCAGAAAGCTGTCCATTTTCCTTTCTATATCCTTTTGAACCTCTTATAGCATTACATAACTCAGAATGCGTAGATAAAGCATAATGCTTTGTACCACTTTCGGGATTAAAACCATGCACCACTGCAATTGCTTCAAGTAATGTTGACTTTCCACTTCCATTTTCTCCAACAAAAAATGTTATTGAATTTATCAATACCGATTAATCTATTTACAACAAAAGCAGGCTTCACCTTCATTCAATAACATTCTCCTCACAAAGCACAAAAGCATTTGTATCGTAATCATACTTATAACTGCACCCCACATGTGTATTAGCATCTCTTTTGTTCCACATCCAGCAATAAAAACTATACAAATGACAAATATTGCATACAATATCTTTTTCTTCATAATGATTCTCCCTTTTATGATATATTTTTCTTCATGTGATTCTCCTTTACACTTTCATTTCACTGCCGTCATATCCCATGTCCTATATATTAGATACGAACAAAAATAACCTTTTTATGGTAGAAATCAAAAAAAATGTCAGTACGCTTTCCTTTATTTCTGTAAATACCGATTTGGTGGAATCAACACTCCACCAAGCATAATCCTATTATAATATACGACCTGCACTTTTTCCATTAAAAAAGCACCCAAGCTTTTCTGCCCGAGTGCCATCAAATCCTATTTCTATACTCTTACTTCAAATCCTTTCTTGAACATGAAACACTTATTTCACCATCCCAAAATGCTCCAGTGCATCCCTTATAGCATTTTCCTTCTCTTCCGGACATTGAGGCTGTCTGCTATCCTCTGTTTTTGGAAGCTTATAATTCTCCCCAACCTCTATTCCACATTTCCTTTTTACCTGTGAAATATAGAGATTAGACACCTTCAGCCCATACTCTTTTAACACGTAGTCCTTAATCTCCGCATAAGTCGCCTTACTCTCAGCTGAAGTCAAATCCAGCTCGTCCAATTCTATTTCAACCTCAATCACATCATCTGGTTTTTGTTGGGACAAGAGGACAACACTCTCCACATGGCTTGAATGACTAAACTGATCAACAACCCCCACTTTTTGAACCACATACTCTTTCTCTGAAAGTAACTTCACATCCCGTGCAAGAGTAGCCGGATCACAACTCACATACACCAGACGCTCTGGTGCCATCTGCGCGATCGTATCGAGGAGTACACTGTCACAACCCTTTCTGGGTGGATCAACAACAACCACATCCGGGTGCCGTCCATCCGGTACAGGATCATCCTTATCCACGTCCACAGATTCCCGGTTATAAAACCGGGGCACAACCTCCTCCGCCTTTCCACAGAAGAACTCGGTATTCGTGATACCATTGATGCGCGCATTTTCCTTTGCATCCTCTATGGCCTGAGGAACGATCTCCACACCATACACTTTTTTTGCATGCTTCGCAAGGCAGAGAGATATCGTTCCGATTCCGCAGTACATATCCCAGACCGTCTCATCTCCGGTCAGACCTGCATAGGAAACTGCCTTGTCATATAGCACCTTTGTCTGCACGGGATTTACCTGATAAAAAGACAGCGGAGATATCTTGAATTGTATATCTCCAATATAATCTGAAATATATCCCTGCCCCCACAACGTTTTGCAGGTATCTCCCAATATTCTGTTTGTTTTGTCTTTATTTATATTGATACTCACTCCGGTAAGCGTGACATGGAGCTTCATATCCATATTATATCCATTTTCGGCATTATATGCCTCCACTGCCTCTCGCAGACACTCAAGCAGCCCATCTGTCATACGAGATGAATCGTGTCCTGCCTGCCGCTTACCCTGACCTGCACGCGCACTTCTCCTTTTTTCCACCGCATCAAGGCCGTCTCCATTGATCACAAGACATACCATCAGCTCTCCGGTTGTAAAGCCTACCCGGGTCAGAATATGCCGTACCAGTCCTGTATGAGAGATCTCGTCATAGATAAATGTCCCAGTCTGATCCTGCCATTTCTGAAGCCATTCTCTCAACCTGCTTATAATATAATCATTGACCGGATGTCCGATCGCACACTGTTCCAGATCAATGATAGAATGTGTTCTGCCAGCATAAAATCCAATCTGTACCCTTCCATCCTTGGATAGTCCAACCGGAAACTGCATCTTATTTCTATAATGGTATGGATCCTCCATCCCACATATCGGTTCCATAAGTGTTTCCGCATCTTCCAGTCCGCCGATTCGTTCCAGACAATTTTTTACCTTATTCCACTTATACTCCAACTGTTTCTCATATGACATATGCATAAGTGAACATCCGCCACAGCTTCTCGCTCTCGGACAGACTGCATCCACGCGGTATGGAGATGGTGTAATAATCTCCTCCAGACGTCCATAGGCATATCTTTTCTTCACCTTAACGATCCTGACCCTCACAACATCGCCTGCAACGGTATCCTTGACAAACACTGCAATGCCACGCTCATCTTCCCTGCTATCTACACCGGATTCTGCACCGACTGGTTCTGCATTCATATTAAACGGAACCACATCCTCCTTAATATGTCCGATTCCCTCTCCGTCATTTCCGATATCTTCTATTGTGAGCTCGTATATATCATTCTTTTTCATGACACCTTATCCTTCTGTATCGCCTCTCTGCTGTTCCGCCAATTCTTCCTGCTTAATCTCCCAGTGGATCAAAAATGTAAGAGCTGCCCGTAACGCTATAATTCCGGCAACAATTGCAATCTCTTTCCATTCACGTACAACGACTGTTCGCAATATCTCACTTCCGAGCTTGAATTCAAGACCCATGGCAAGACCTTTTGCCAGATATATCCTTGTATCTTCTCTGCCGCGAACATACTTGGTAAAACTCACAAGGCTTGTCCAGATAATAATACCAACACCGATGAACTCAAATATCAGTATCCCGACTTCGACAATATATTCCAATACTGTCTTAAACATATCCAGTATCTCCATGGTAATCCTCCTAATCTCTTAAATCAACTATCTACAAAGCACATTCTGTTCGTATAATTGGTATTATGTGACGATCTATTATAAAGCTCTTACTTCCTTTATATC
>JBJEJF010000058.1:0-27792 GCA_051877775.1 Wujia sp. | reverse complement strand
ATGTTTTTGCTCCCTGTATAATGGATAACGCAAAAAAAGCGGAATTTATTGCATAATTTTCAAATTTTTTTAAAAATTATGTTTCATGAAAAGTTTTTTATCCTTTCACAGGACAGGATAACATTCCAACATATCAATAAGAAAATTTGTCGAAATTATTATCCTTTATTTTCCAGTTTTCATATGGACATCAAGCCAAACATATAATATAATTTATATAAGTATATCTTCATCTCAACCGAAAGGAGGCGGTATTGTATGCGTGTAAATTCCAACATATATAATCACATGAACACCGGGGTCGTTCCCAAAAAACGCAATACAACACACAAATCCTCTGAGCTGAAAGAAATCTACAACAGCATGGTGCGTTACAACAAAAACTCACCTCTATATCTGCTTGCGTTATCCGATGCAGGGCAGGAACATATCATCTCTATCAAGGAGGCAGCACTCACACTCCATGATACATCCGATGCCTTCTCGGATCCGGACAGTGCCATGTATTCCAGAAAAATGCTGTCCTCCGACAACGAAGCTTCCATAACCGGTTCTTTTCGAACACAGAATTCCGGTTCTCTGCCTGACGGACTAAGCATCCGGCTTGATGCCCTTGCTTCGGAGCAGGTCAATACCGGCAACTATCTGGAAGACAACAAGCTTGATCTTACACCCGGTACGCATAACTTTGTCTTAGAGACAGTTAACGCCAGCACGCGTTTTTCCGTCTCTGTGGCATCTGACGATACCAACCTGTCTGTTCAAAATAAGCTCACCCAGTATATCAACAACAGAAACCTGGGTGTCACCGCATCCGTCATATCATCCGACGGATCCAGTGCTGTCATGCTGTCATCTAACGAGACCGGTATTCCACGAACAGATGATGGATTACATTTTTCGGTAAAGGACAGTGGGGATAACGAAGATATCGTGACCGTTTTAGGGCTGAATCAGATTACAGACCATCCGGCCAATTCAGAATTTTATATAAATAACGAGCGGCACAGTTCCACATCCAATCATATCTCCATCAACCAGACTGTGGAACTTGATTTTCATGCTGTAAGCAGCGAACCCGTCAACATCCGTTTTCTTCCGGATACGGACACGGTGATTCAACAGATCGATATGTTTATCGATGCATACAATAATCTGGTTGATATGGCTGACGCAGAAGGGGAGACTTCTATCGGCAGCCGGAGCCTTGCCCATGATATATCCGGCATCATTGCGAGCCATGAACAGGAGCTTTCATCTGCCGGTCTGTCCATCAATGAGAGCCATCACCTTGTCAAAGATGAATCTGTACTGGCTGGCAGCATATCAGATGGCAGCTTTGCCGATCTGTTCAGCAGGACTGCCCTTCTCAAAAAAGATATAGATACTGCAACGCGGCGCATGACCCTTGATCCCATGGCCTATGTCAATAAGCTGATGGTCACATACCCGAACTCACGCAATCAGTTCGGTGCCGCATATACACAATCTCTGTACAGTGGCCTTATGTACAATAATTATGCCTGACAGATGCCACTGACTCTTTTAATGCAGATTCCAGCCTTCCGAGAGATCTGTTCCGGTCTCACTGGCAAACTCTCTCGATATCCTGACAGGATTATTGCGCAGATCCAGCATCGCCTGGAAGGCGCTCAGCATCAGACGGTCTTTGTCATAGCGATTTGCACTGTCCGCCCGATCCATATGCAGCTTAAAATGATCCATCTGCCATACCAGCATATCCGCTATCGTATACCCGTTTACATTATATTGACACAAAAACTCCCTGTTATCATAGTAATACGCATATTCCTTCAGTATCTCCGGTGCTGCCTGTAATTCATTCCAGAATGTTTCCGCTTCCTGAATGGTTCTTCCTGCACAGTCAAACAGTCGGAGTGTCCATTCATGCAGGATATTAAGCGCAGCATTTAACTGTTCCTCATAACTCATTCCCATAATCTTTTTCTCCTTTCAGCATTATGATCTCCTGCTCCGTCAGTTTCCTGTACGCTCCACATGGCAGATCTTTATCCAGAACAATCGGTCCCATGGACAGCCTCTTCAGATACACGACCTTGCGTCCAAAAGATTCAAACATCCTCTTGATCTGATGATAACGTCCTTCCGTGATAGTAATTTCCACACAGCTGATATGCTCCGTTTCCCCCTCTGACACCACACGAAGCTCTGCCGGTGCCGTCAAACGCGCATCTCCGATATCGACGCCTTCTGCAAATGCGCTGATCATCTCACCTGTCACACTTCCATCTATCTGTGCATAATAAGTTTTTGCTACATGTCTGCCGGGTGCCAGAAGATGATTGGCAAGCTTCCCATCATTTGTGATGAGTAACAGCCCTTCCGTATCCTTATCCAGACGCCCTACAGGAAAAAGGTCTCTCCTCTTCTCCTCGCGGATCAGATCTATCACGGTCCGTTCCCGCTTATCACTGGTCGCTGATATGACACCGGCCGGCTTATGAAGCATATAATACTGAAATCGTTCAAAGGAGATCAGTTTGCCGTCCAATGCAACCCGGTCAGAATCGGCATCCACTTTATATTCAGGTGCTTTTACAGGTTCTCCGTTTACCGTGACTCTTCCCTGTCTGAGAACCGCTTTGACCTGGCTTCGTGTTCCCTGCCCTGCATCCGCCAGGTATTTATCCAACCTTATTCCGGACATTTTCTACCTCCTGCCGCCCTTCATTATTATAACGAGAGAAAGCCCACAGAATATCTGCAGGCTTTCCTCATTCTTATATACGATTCTCTTGAAGAGTTTGTCTCATTAATAATGCTTAGAACATGCTGTCGAACATACTTCCAATCGATAATGTATTTGCCGACTGTGATGAATAAAGACCATATACTGTGCTCTGACTTGCAGATTCCGCACTGTATATCTGCAGCATCTTTGACTGTGTGTTTTTGCCAAAAGAAACGCTTCCTGTAAACAATGACTTTACATCGGTCATATCTGCCTTGGAAAATGCCTCCTCATCAAGAGTAAGCTTATTGTCATCTCCGATCGATATCCCGACCGATCTCAGAGCATTTGCATATACTTTTGTCTGATTGACCATCCTTGCGCCAGCCTCAAGCGTCATAGAGTTATCTGAATCACCGGCAGTCTCAATAAGACTGTTATAATTGCCGACAAAATCTTTCAGGCTGCTCATGATCGCATCTTTATTATAATCGTTTACAGACATACCATCGGCATCCTTACTGTCAACTTTTTGATAAAGTGAACTGTCCATGAGCTTCTGCAGAGAACCTACCGCAGAGTTTGCCGCTTTCATCGCTGCAGTCGTCTCTTTTTTTGTACTGCCTTGGACAGCATCTGTCCTGGTTGTATTATTTTTTTCATTCGTCTTGGATGTTGTTTTTACATCCGATGCTTCG
The DNA here is from genome assembly GCA_051877775.1 of Wujia sp. GTDB lineage: Bacteria > Bacillota > Clostridia > Lachnospirales > Lachnospiraceae > Coprococcus_C. Next base: position 24,381 of record JBJEJF010000058.1, on the reverse strand, counting down.
GAAGCATAGAATTTTTTGGCAAGCTTCAGATAGCTTCCGTTTTTTATGGCATTATAATCGCCCAACAGACTTGTTAATCCTGTTGAATCATTAGAACCAAGACTGCTGAATATGCTGTTCATAACATTTCCTGCATAACTGTTCGTACTGATTATACTTCCCATTAAAATCACTCCCGATCCTTCACCAAAGATATTATGATTATACACTACTTTTTTTTATTTGTGAATGGTATTTTCGCGTTTTTTTCATTTTTAATTAATATGTATAATTCATCTTACATATAAATGCCATGCTAGCTTCCATACTGCAGGTAGATTGTCTCATCACCATAGGCGCCCTCCATACCTGCATCCTCATTATCTTCATTCCATGGAATCGTGCATGTTTCGTCTTCATATGCCTTATATTCTATCAATTCAAGTTCAAGAGGATAACAATCCGGGATCTGGTAGATATTATCCGCACCTCCGCCATACGGATATATCGTATTAATGATTCGAAGGTTTGTCTGACCTGTAAATATATCCTGGATCTCATCCGGAGTGTTATAGACTGCTCCACGGGTCACCCACGCATGAGATATCTGTTCTCCCGAACTGTCATAACAATATATCTCATCCACCACCAGATCATCCATGAGATAATATTTATACAAAAACTGTTCGTCTGAATCGTCTGTATAATCCAGTTCCACCACCAGCCTGCCATTCTCACGATATATACTCTGCAGCTGTTCACCGCCATCCAGCGTCATAATTGTATTGTTGTGATTATAATCTATCAGTCTGGCATTGACTCCATCCTCCGGATATAGTCTGGTGCAGATCTGATGATCACTTACCACATACCAGCATTGGTTATAATTATCCAGGACCTCCACCGTCCCGTCCGAATCTTCATATGCCTGCAGATAATTCCCATTTTCGTCAAAGCCCAGAAAACGGTATTCTGAATAGACCTCTGTCCCCGCTGCATAATATATGGTATTGACACTACATCCCTGTCCACCGGACAGTATCCTGTCCCCGCTGTTGGCTGCATAGATATCCTCCAATGTAACCGCAAGGTCTTCTTCCGATGCTTCCTCCGTCACAACAGTCTCCTCTGTTGATGCATCCTCTACACTATCATCCGTAAGTGCTGTCAGGGAGGACTCTGTGGTCTCTGTGCTGCGTTCTGTAGTTATAAGAACAAGCTCATCTTTCTTTCCGCATCCGACGAGTCCAATCGCAAGTATTATCCCAATCACCGCACCAGGCATCCAATGATGTTTCTTCCCCATTGTATCCACCTATCTTCTTACTAATCTCTTCACTATTTCCTTTGCCTGTCCAAACTCTTTTGTCTTAAAATATGCCAGCAGATATAAAACATTGGCAACCACACAGCATATTACCGCTTTAAGAAGAAGCGTGAATATACCATGGTCCTCGATCAGGCTGCACAGAAGGACACAGACAACCGATACAACCGCCGTAACAACAGAGTAAAAAAACAGCTTTCCTATATATTCTTTCATATCCCGCTTAAACAGTACTGAGAACAGATTGTGCAGGATCCACGGCACGCCAACAAACAAAATAGACAGCACCGTTGATAAAAGCACACCATTGATCCCGATAACCTGAACAAGAATCACATTCAGGGTCAGATTCACAAGAGCCGTCACGATCGGTCTGAAGCGATCTTCATGCCATATGCCGGCTGCATCCTTATAAGTTATAAGAAGCTGCATGATCCTGTCCAAAAAGAAATACAGGACAAAACAGATCACCGCGCTGTAATCCAGCAGATTGTCCGGGCCCGCCCATATCTTCATAAACGGCTGATACAGGCAGAGCAGACACACACTGCAGAACCCTGACAGCCACAGCACAACAAAGGTCAGCTTCTTCAGATCAATATAATTCTTCTCTGAGGTCTCTGTCAGGATACTATTGCCGATACCTGCAGTACAGGAATCAAAGACCACCTTAATAATGCCAAATACCGCCGTAAGAATATAATTATAATTACCATATATACCAAGCACCGTCAGACCAAGGAATGCTGAAATGGTAATAGAATCCACAGATGATACGATCACCACGCCAAGCTTCATTGTAAACAGATCCTTGATCTTGGAATTGATTCCCTTTACCCGCTCCTCAGGCAACTCTCCCTCAGGATTATAATCAGGATATAATTTTTTGGCCCAGTAAGCTGTTATAATATTGGTAAAAACCTGCGTTACGATCGAGACGATAAGATAAATATAATAATCCCGAAGCCAGATCACCACATAAAACTGAACCAGGTACTGTATGGTATTTGTCACCAGCATGACCTTGCTCGCAACGTCATTTCTCTGATGCGCCGTAAGAAGACTATTCTTATATGCAAACAGCCAGTAAGACATAACCGTACACAGAAGATTCAAAAGATATATAATGTAAATGTTAATATCAGAAGGAACGCCTTTTTTGACCAGATATGGAATTATAGGAGTAAGTGCCGAGCCCACAACAGCGATGATGAGCCCTATTATCCTGTAATATCTGCGATACAGTTTGAGAAGTGCACATATCTCCTGTCTGTTCCCATCTACGATCGGCTGATACATACTATATACCATTGCAGATCCGACTCCAAGCTCTGCCAGATTGAGCACCAGAAGAACCGACCCGAACAGACTGTTGAGTCCTAGATACTCTTTGCCCATATAATACATGATAGCCGTACGCATCAAAAACGGCATTAATATCTGATATCCCTTTAAGAGCATGCCAAATACTACATTTCTTCCGGCATTTCCCACTCTGCTTTCCTGCATATTACCTGCTCCTTCTACTTGCTTTTTTCTATTATATCCTGTAATATTTACTCAAATTCAATGATTATATAAACGGAGATGACTAAAATGATCACACCTGACTCAATCTATATTACCATAAACAAAGAAAAACTGAAATACAATATACAACATAGTTATGACTTATGCAAAGAAAATCATATAGACCTTGCTGTTGTTGCCAAAAGTATCTGCGCCGATCCTGTAATCATGGATCTGATCGACCGGTCTCCGGTCAATGTGATCGCAGACTCCCGGATCGATAATCTGTCCAGGTTCACCACCGAGAAGACACGTCTTCTGATCCGTCCTGCCATTCCATGTGAAGCCGATTCTGTTGTACGCTACAGCGATGCAAGCTTTGTAACAGAAATGTCGACCCTGCAGTTGCTTGAAAAAGCAGCCCAGGCGCAGTCCAAAGAACATGCTGTTCTGATCATGATCGATCTGGGCGATCTCAGAGACGGTATATTCTATACTGATACAGAGAAGATAACCGCGCTTGCAGAATACGCTCATGCGAGCCACTGTCTGCGCTTGATAGGAATCGCAACCAACTATAATTGTTTTCTCGGTTATCTGCCTGATACAAACAATATGAACGCACTGGTTCAGCTCCATCATATGCTGCTGCCACTGTATGATACGGATTCACCGGTTATATCAGGAGGTAATTCCAGTTCTGTCTCATTTATCACAGGGGATAAGTCCGGTCTTCCTTCCGGTATCAACCAGTTCCGGATGGGTGAGGCCGTTATGCTCGGTCGTGATCCTGCTGATAATTCTCTGATAGATGGTTTTGAACATGATGTATTTACGCTGTATGTTCCGCTGATCGAGATACAGAACAAAAACGTCTCCGATGAGACAGGAACCCACCCTATGCGCAGAGGGATTCTGGCTGTCGGCAAACAGGATGTGCAGATCGAACATCTGCTTCCGAAAGACACCCGCCTCACTCTGCTTGGCGGATGTTCAGACGAGTGTGTAATAGATCTGTCTGATGCTCCTCTGTATCAGGTCGGAGACATGATTGCATTTGACATGGAATATGGTGCCCTCATGACCGCCTTTGCAAGTTCATTTATAAAACGACATTATATCTGATTCCGATATTATTTAGTGTTCAGCTGTCCTGTCACAGATGTTTGGAAGTTTCTTTTTGGTCCGGATGAATTCCTTTCTGCGCTTCATACCCTCTCTGGCATATTGCATAAACGGAATGCTCTCCGGATCAAAATCTGTGCAAGGTGTACCTTTCCCAGCTGCTATCTTCTGTAATATGTCAACCCCAAGCCACGGATTACAAGACAGAAGAGGCCCCACTGTATTCGTGAACATCAGATTTTTATATCTGGCGCCCTCTGTTCCATCTGTACAGTTATTGCCATAACCATATATCAGTTTGCCCCATGGTTCAGTATTTTTTCCTAATCTAAAATCCATTCTCTGGATCTGACAGCCCGCGATCTCCATTCCATCCTGTGTTACCCAGTCGATATCATCTCCATACACCTCACGGGTCAGCATCGGCATTTTGGTACGATTTAACGCCTTGGCTGCCATATTGATCAAACCGAGACCTTCTGTCTCCCTGTTATCATCCAGCATATATTTTTTGCCAAGGATACAACCTGTAGATCCTGTCACAAGCATATATCCATCCTGCTGCACATATGCCTCCAGAGTGTCTCTGTATCTTCTCATGTCCTCAGTTACATATTTTATATCACGAAGCTGACCGGCTCCCATCAGGATCAGGTCGGCATCCGCAACGGCTTGCGGAGAGCTTGAAGCATCCACCTTTTGAATATTAAGCTGCAATCCCATCGCCTCCGCGATCTTCTGAAGTGCCATAACATTGCCTCTGTCTCCGTGCAGATTCAGGATATCCGGATATAACCATGCTACATTTATCTCCATCACATTTTCCTCCTCGAATATATGTAACGCCCTCATCCGGGCTCTTCATCTATTTTTTTTCGTATTTTTTTACACTGTTCAGGCAATCATAGTAAGAATGCATCCATGTCAGCAGATACACATTCCTGCACTCATATTTCTCCAGCTCCTTCAACAGCACATCGTAATTGTTGGTAGGAAGAACCGTTATCTTATCCGGATCAACACCTTCAAGGACAAGTCTGGTTGCCTCATCATAACATATCACATTGGACATACAGATATATCTGACCACATTGGCATCGGCAAACTTCCCAAAATCACAGTCATATGCATAATAAACACCTGTATAATTAGGGGTGAAATCTACTACCTCACTCAGATCAAATATCACGATCTTTTCCTGCTTGTCCGAGGTCGTCACATTGATCGCACTCTGGAGTGTGACCGGTGTCTCCTGCTTGATACGCAGATAATTGATCGTCTTGTCTCCAGCCTTCATCTTCTCCACGCGTCCGCTCTGTATCTTGAATGCCCGTATTGATTCCTGAATTCCCTTCTTCGAGAAGCCCTCATGTTCTGCAAAAGCAAGCATGGATGCATAACAATACAGAAAATCTGTACTGGTATATTTCACTTTATAAGATGCATCTCCCGCAACTATACATCCCTCTGCCGGATCTGCCTGCACTACCATTGCCCCTTCCTCACTCTTCAACGAGCATCCGCTACAGTGAAATTTACCGATATTCAGCAGATTCTCATATTCATAGTGGATCGGACTGCTGCACACCGGGCAGGAGCTTGCCACTGTCGTAAGTTTTTCCTCAGAAGTTTCTTTCTCATTGCCGGCTACACCATAATAACTGACCGAAGACCTGCCCACGCCAAAAGACGCACAGTTCGGCTCATCGCGATTCAGGATAAGATGTACTTTTTCATCTATTGCACCGGCTATTTTCTTCATGATCACACCCGGTTCTCCGTTTCTCTGTGACTGGTCTTTTAAAATATTGGTTACCAGTATGATATCCGGCTTGATCTGTTTGCTCACAAGCGGTATATATCTTTCATCTACCTCAAGAATGATATAGTCCGCATTCACCTGACCTTTTAAGGATGCACTCCTTATCAGAGCCGTTGCAACACCACGCCCCATATTAGCGCCCACAGCATTCGTGCAGATCGTCTTTCCTTCACTGCGGACGAGCTGTGCCAGCATACCTGTCGTTGTTGTCTTACCGCTTGTTCCGGTCACCATAACGACCTTCGTACCTTTTTTCAATTCAAAGCTGCTCACAAAATCCTTTTTTATCATGCAGGCAATTCCGCCCGGCCAGGTCGTTCCCGAGATACCCGGAAGGATCCTGGTCAATCCATATACACATTTTCCTACAAACAGAGCTGTTCTGAACAATAATTTACCCATAATGTTTCTCCTATTTGTTTTTATCCCGGCCATAGAGCCTCAACGGACATTACTTATATTTTTCCATCGCAATCCACATGTTATTCTACTATATTTCCGCAAAATGTAAAGTTATTTCATACACTGTTTCATCCACCGCTCAGCGTATTCATATTCCTCCTCACTGATCTTCCTGTCGGAGAATCCTGCACGTTCCAGAATAGATATCAGCTTTTCACGCACTGTCTCCGAAATCCAGTCCATATCCTGTTTCTCCCTCCGATCCTGCACTGACTGTCCGTATTCATGACATACATATTCAACCTGTTCACGGTAATTCAGTTTTTGTGCATATGCCTTATGATGCCTGATGTATCGTTTTCTCGTTTTTCCGTACAGAAGTATCAGCCTGTCATTTGTATCCGCTCTATGGAAACGGATCGCATATATGATTCCTGCCCTGCCACGGATGACCAGCAATACCACAAGTGCAGCTGCCGCCATGGCAAACACCGCGTAGCAGATATTGCGAATCAGCGAATCCGGTATATGGAATGTGCCGTTATCATCCGCCTCGACGACATCTGCTCCATTATCCGAATCTCCCATGATATCATCGAACACCGACCAGAAATCCTCTACCTCTTCTGTCTCTCCTGTCGGTGTGACATCTACCACGTACCATCCCTTTTCCGGTGTGTAGATCTCCACCCATGCATGAGCATCTGCATCTGTAACCTTGACCTCAACCAACGCCGTCTCACCGATCTCCGAATAACCCTGATAGTAATCCCCATAAGTGGCATCCTCCACCAGTTCTCCGTTCGTGATCTGATAATAATCTATGGCATATCCCTCCACGTAACGTGCCGGGATACCCATATACCGAAACATGAGCGTCGCCGCAGAAGCAAAATGCGCACAGTATCCTTTTTGGTTTTCCGCCAGAAAATAATTGACAAAATCCTTTTTACCCGGTGTCTTTCCCGGACGGACCGTGTACGGAATATTATCCTGAAAATAATCTTTGACCGCCTTCACTGCCTGTTCCGTGCTCCCATCTCCCAGTGCAAGCTCAGATACTACATTCTCTATGACATCCCTGTTTTCCTCCGGCACATAAAGATCATCCGCCGTATATGCACCCTCATCCCCATAAAAAGAGCTTCTGACGCTCTTGTCATTTTCCGCCAGTCTCGGATAATAGGTGACACTCGTCCTGACCGGGCTCGTATCCGAATCCACATCCTTATAATAATATGGCAGTGCAGAATCAACACTGTTTTTGTCCACATACCGGATCAACATAATTCCACGGGATGTGTATTCCATATTCCCATCATAGGCCTCCTTGAGGGCATCGGCCTCCGGTGTGACAGTATCATCATACCATCCATAATCCGCAATACTGGTCCATGTATTTTCATACGGATTATAACGTTCCCCCGTAAACGCTTTGAAATAAATTGGATTATAATCATATGGTGTGACGTCGACGACCATGTCCGTCTGATAATCAAGGCGTACCGTAGAGACATTGCCGAGACGGCCACTGTCCATTCCTCCCACATCATAAGTATTCCGGTTAAAGCCGGACCATCCATCCACAAGAAGCGTACTCACAGCCGCCATCGTAAGATCTTTATATTTATTTACTACATAACCCGTATTAAAATCCTCTTTGGGACGAAATGAACTGATTACCGTAACCGAAGCCAAAACCAGCACAGCTACGAGAACTCCTGTCTGCGCCATGGCTTTTACATCATATATATATGATATCTCCTTCTGCCGGATCTCATTTTTCTTCATCCGGCTGCCGGATCTTTTCTCCTGTTTTCTTCGTTTCCAGGACTTATCTTCAAATACCCTGTCAGAACGTTTCACCGATACCTGGGGACTGTAATGTTTACCGGACTTAAAAGCATACGCCATGGTAATCCCGGCCAGCAGCATGATGCTGTACAGCATGTCCGGTTCATCCGTCAGATAAAGTGGTATCACATTGAGAAACATTACGATAAATATAGCTGTAACATACTGCATTCGTCTGGATATATATACATTTAAAAGTATATCAAGCACGATACCGATAAATAACGCAACGAAAGTCACCGTCACATACCTGTTTCCGATCTGCTCATTATATAATCGCTGGATATCCACATCGAAAAACTGAGCAGCTTCGTCAACTGTTATATTGACAACTGCGTAAAATCCACTGTTGATATATGTCCGAAAAAGAAATACAAGCCCGCCAAATGCAACAAGTAATATCAGATATCCAAGGTTCTCCACCAACAGACGGTAATAAAGCATCGCACACAAAACAGCCATGATCCCTATCACAAGGTGGCACAGCAGTACATTGTACTCTATCTTGAGGGCAGACAGATAAAAGCCTATGCTTCCCATGGTCAGAAGATAGACTACAAAGCCCTTTAAAAGCAGCGTCAAAAGTCTGTTCTCCTTTTTATCATAGAAAGTATGGCTTAACCTTACACCTTCGCAGAGTACACTGTCTTCAATTACTTCCTGTTTCTTCTTTGCCACTATCCATTCTCCCTGACTCTTATAACAGCCGCTCCTCCGGACGCACTGATATGCAGATACGCCTTCAGTTCCGGGTGCACACTGGACATATGTGATGAAGCCTCATCCATATTCGGGTATGTCTGCTCATAAAACATCCGTGCAAATGCCTCGTTGACCTCTTCCTTATAATCGATCCGTATATCCTCATACTCATACCGCGCCGCACTCCAGTATATAAGACGCACGGTTGTCTTATCCTCAATCAGTTCGTTTATCATCGAGTACGCTGTCATAAGTATGATATTAAGCTCCGCCGCATTGGCACCACAGAGCTCCGGAACGACTACAAGCTGCCTGTCTGACATGCTCACCCTGTCCTTGACCATCAGGATATCCCGCTTGGCGGACAGTTTCCAGTGTATGCTCATCAGTTTATCGCCCGGTATATATTCACGGATCTCCTGCACATCAGAGAAATCATTTCCCCGTTTTGTACTCTCCTCGCTCTCCAGCATGCCCTGTTCCAGATTCACAGTCTCATAATTAACATCATATATCCTCTCCGGCATGACCATCATCTCTCCCGATACCGATAATTTTTTATCAAAGAAATGAAAGCCCATAATATCTTTTATCCGGACCCTCTCCACCTCTATCTGTACATTGCCGGGATATTCTGCAATAATCGGCAGTTCCAGTGTATAGCCCTTTCTCGCACGGACAGGAACCGATATCGTTCTTTTCCCTTCTGTACCGAAAAAAGTGTTGCGCACCACGATCACAAGCTTTGTGTCCAGACTGACAAACCACGTGGGATTCTGAACCCTGACCATGAAGAATGCTTCCTCATTCTGTCGACCATACTTGTCTGCACGGCACTCCACCGTGACAGTGAGATACCGCCTGAGCAGCCATCCCATAAGCAGAAATATCAAAGGGGCCACAGCCATAATGATCAATACCATGAACAGGAAATGGCTATGCAAAAAATAAAACATCAGCGCACTGATTCCATATAAAACCCCATATCCAATGATTCGCAATATATTCTCCATATTTTCCTCTCTACATACGTGGTGCCGGAACCTGCTGCAGCACCATTCGGATGGCGTGATTCATGGTAATGCCCTGTGCCTTGCCTCTGGCACTGAGTTTTACCCTGTGACCCAGTGTATCCCCGGTCACACGCTGCACATCCTCCGCTGTCACATAATCTCTGCCCGCAATAACTGCAACGGCCTTCGCCATCCGGAGCAGCGCGATCGTCCCTCTCGGGCTTGCTCCCATAGAAAATATATCCATAGCCCGTGTTGCTTCAACTATGCTGACAATATATTCATATATCTCATCCCGGACATGCATATCATTTACCTGCGCCCGAAGCATTACCAGTTCATCCACGGTAATGATACCCTGCACCCGGCTGAGCGGTTTTGATGCATTTCCCTTCAGAATCTCCACCGCATCCTCATGGCTCGGATATCCCATGGACAGACACACCATAAACCTGTCTAACTGTGATTCCGGCAGCATCTGCGTTCCCGATGAACCATATGGATTCTCCGTTGCTATAACGATAAACGGATCCGGCAGTCTGCGCGTCACACCATCCACCGTGGCGGTTCCCTCTTCCATGACCTCAAGCAGCGCCGACTGCGTTTTCGGTGATGTTCTGTTTATCTCATCCGCCAGAAACAGATTGCAGAAAACCGCTCCCGGCTTATATTCAAACTCCTTTGTCGCAGAATTATACATCGAAAACCCTAGTATATCACTTGGCAGTACATCCGGGGTGAACTGTACCCTCTTATAATCCAGCGACATACTCCTTGCAAACGTAGTCGCCAGCGTGGTCTTACCAACCCCCGGTATATCCTCCATCAGGATATGGCCTCCGGCAACGATCGCCGCCAGTACCTTCTCCACAACATCTGCTTTTCCTTTTACAACCTTATTTACTTCCTGCTGTATGGCATTCAGTTTATCCTGCATACCACAATCACCCCGCCCTTCTGTCAACTACTTTGTGATTCCAAGTCTTTTTGCCTCATCAGCCACAGCTTTCGCAACGACCCTGGCAACCCTCTCATCAAAGGCACCCGGAATAATATATTCCTCACTCAGTTCCTCATCTGTCACGATGGATGCAATGGCTCTGGCAGCTGCCATTTTCATTTCCTCTGTGATTCCTGTCGCCCGTGCATCCAATGCACCACGGAAGATTCCAGGGAACACAAGGACATTGTTGATCTGGTTCGGATAGTCGGAGCGTCCTGTCGCCATAACGCGAACGCCGCCTTTCTTTGCCTCCTCAGGCATGATCTCCGGTGTCGGATTGGCCATGGCAAATACGATCGGGTCGGAAGCCATGGAAGCCACCATATCTGCAGTTACAATGTTCGGTGCAGATACACCGACAAATACATCCTTGCCTTTCATGATCTCGGCCAGATCTCCACGCTGTCTGTCCTTATTGGTAATCTCGGCCATCTCAGCCTGTGCAGGATTCATCCAGTCTTCTCCCGGACACAGTGCACCTTTCTTGTCCACAAGTACAACGTTACCGATTCCCAGCTGCAGTAAAAGCTTACATATCGATATACCTGCCGAACCGGCTCCGTTGATCACTACATTTGCATCCTCAAATTTCTTTCCAACAAGTTTCAGTGCGTTGATCAGACCTGCAGACACAACGATTGCCGTTCCATGCTGGTCATCATGGAAAACCGGAATATCCAGTTCCTCTTTCAGACGTCTCTCTATCTCAAAACATCTCGGCGCAGAAATATCCTCCAGATTAATGCCTCCAAATACAGGCGCGATCCTTTTTACGGTCTCTACGATCTCATCAACATCCTTGGTATCAAGGCAGATAGGAAATGCATCTACTCCTCCAAATTCCTTGAACAGAATAGATTTACCTTCCATGACCGGTATCGCTGCCTCCGGACCGATATCCCCGAGTCCAAGTACCGCCGTACCATCGGAGACAACCGCAACCATATTGGACTTACATGTATATTTGTATACATCTGCTTTGTTGTCGCGTATTTTGCGGCACGGTTCTGCTACGCCCGGTGTGTACGCAGTACTCAGGTCATCTCTGTTTTTGACCTGAACCTTAGATACCACCTCAACCTTACCGCGATGTTCCTCATGCATTTTTAAGCTCAACTCATTGTAATCCATTTTTTCCTCATTTCCGTCTCCATACATATTGTAAACCATATGTCAGACTGTTATTTTATCACTAATCCATCTTTACTTTGCTGATTTCCTGATTATACTCGTCGATCCTTGTTCTGGCAGCATTGATCTCCTCTATCATAGGAGCCAGTTCGGCATCCGCACCGCCCTGCTGATATCTGTTATAGATTATCTCGCCAATCTTCTCATAATTATCCTTGACAGTTGTCTTCTCTTTGCTGATCTTCGCCTTGAGCTTCGTAACCTCAACAGCATCTCCGGCCTCATTTTTTACTGTTTTCATAATGTCTTTAAATCCCATACTGAAACACTCCTTTTTTAATATGTTCTTCCATTTTTCTTCCACTTGCCGAGACCTGTCGCACCGGCAATAATATTAACTAATGTTCCCACAACATTTACGATCAATGCCACAAAACACCCCACATATACATTAAAACAAGGTGTTCTCGTAAGCGTGCGGAGATACTCATTGGTATCTAATTCATGTACGATTCCGTTGCCGGAGCATATAAATAAAACCAGCGCAGCCACCGAGCATATAAAGCTCAGAATATATATGACAAGTAATGGTTTTTTTGACGCATTTATAGCCCTCACCACAATGATGATAGCCATGACTGTCACTGCCACAAGCAGGATCGCAGCAATCAGCATCAGCATCTCAGCCTTATCCTGGATTGCTCCCTCAAAATAAAGGATCTCCGTCATTGTCAGGTTTTCCTCACCGTATACTTTACCCAGGACTGCCTCCAGCAGATAGTATACGAGACTGGCCCACACCACCATCGCAAGCATGACACTTGCCGCTGCAACAAGAGCTTCCAGCATGGCGGTTGCTGTATACATCGACAGTTGCTCTGACTGCCGGGTTATAACTGCCTCATCTTTTTTCTCCTGTGTGTTGTCCTGATTTTTACCGCCGGACTTTGCCATCTGCTGCTCTCTCCGTTCATTTCTGGCCGCAGTTTCCTTTCTTCCGGCTCTTCCGTTCTTCTTTTTTTTGCCCATGTATTATCTACCTTCTTTCCATATCTCATTTATCCGATCACGAATAATCAAATATCGTCATCTGGGTTCCGATCGTCTTATTTTTGTATTCACGCATAAACCGGAAGAGTTCTTCCCTGTCGTGCACGATTCCATGTGCATCACAGGTCTCCCTGAAATATTTCATGAGTGCTTCCTGATCGGGACTGGCGATCTCGTAAGCATCTCCAAATTCTTTTATATACCGCTCCTTCATCCCAGGAAACAGCCTGTCAAGCTGTTCATAATAATACTCTCTGCTTCCGTCCCTGAGCGTCAGTCCCATGCCATAATTCATTATACCATATACGCCCGCTTTGATACAGTAGTCCAGCAGACCTTTTATATTTTCAAGCGTGTCATTGATATAAGGCAGGATCGGCGTCATCCATACAATCGTCGGGATGCCCCGCTCCTTCATTGCCATAAGGACCTCGACCCTCTCCCGGGTGGTACATACATTGGGTTCCAGCTTTCTGCATAATTCTTCATCGTATGTCGTCAATGTCATTGATACTACACATTTTGTCTTGCGATTGATCTTATCCAGAATGTCAATATCCCGCATTATGAGATTGGATTTGGTCTGAATTGCAAGGCCAAAATCAAACCGTTCGATCTGATTCAGGCACCGTCTCGTTATCTGAAGTTCCTTCTCAATAGGCACATAGGGATCTGTCATGGAGCCTGTGACGATCATGCCTTTTGTCCGTTTGCGTCTCAGGGTATGCTCCAGGATATCCTCGGCATGTGCCTTCACTTCTATGTCCTCAAAATCATGATTCATTCGATAGCATTTACTTCTCGAATCGCAATATATGCATCCGTGTGTACAGCCACGATAGAGATTCATGCCGTTTTGGGGAGACAGAATTGCTTTCACTTCCTTGTAGTGCATCTCAATTTCTTCCTCTCGTTATATAAAATCAAAGCTGACCTGTTCATATTCCAGATCCTGATATTCAAGTTCCTCCTGATCAACCTTGCTTGTATAATCTGTTACAACTGTCAACTGTCTGCCGCCTGACATCTGCTGACCCAGAATATAGTTTACATCAAAGCGTCCCGTGATAGCCGGTGTTGCACCTCTTGCCGGCACGATCAGCTGTACGTTGTTGGACTTAAGCAACGCAAAGATCGGTTCCCATATGTATACATCCTTGGCCGCACCAAACGGATTATCTATAAATATGGTCTTTGTGCCTGAATCTCCGTTGCCTGTCCGGTACATGCCCGATATATAATTAATGATGGACACAAGGAACTGGATATAGATTCCCTGCGACTGTCCCGTACTTCCGACAGCTTCTTCATATCTCAGGTATCTGCTCTGTTCTCTGATCCGCTCCCGCTTATACAGAGACAGCTTTATACCATTCATATCTGTTACTATGACACCAAACAGTTTCTTCAATGTCAGGCTGTTTCTGATAAAACGTATGCGTTCACTATCGCTGTTATAATCATCAGCCTGTGCGACTATTCTGTCAATATAATCGGACATTCTCTGCTTCAGGAACTCCTCTTTCACATAAGGGATCGTAAGTCCGACCATCTGGATGGTCTCTCCCTCCATCACGATACGCGACAGCTTCGGAAGCTTATCGAGTTCTGTACGCACATCAAGACAGCGCTGCAGACACTGTTCCTCAAAGTTCTCCTTGATCGATTCCATATCTGCCAGACTCTTCTCTACCCTGTCACGTTCCAGCCTGATATATTCTATGATCGAGCCCAAATTATCTCTTAACACCTTTGCATTCTCATAATCATCAGGAATCTGAACATCATCCCGTATCGTCGCTGCAAGCTCATAGACCTCCATCTGATCCAGAGCAGAGGCAGTGTTGCCCTTGAATTTGATGAGCTCATTTTTCGCACGGTCCAGATTCTTATTGCTCCGGTCATATTTCATGAGCGTATCTTCAAATATCTCACGCAGCTTTTCCTTTTCCTCAGCTATCGGCTCTGCATTCTCAAGGCTTATCTCATGTGTTGTCACAATACGTCTGACATCCTTGTAGAGATCTATCATGTATCCCTGCTGCCTGCTATAATTCTTCAGTTCATCCTCACATGCCTTCGCCTCGTCCTCCAATCGCTTCAGAAGTATCTCTCCATTTTCCAGATTGGTCACGATCTCTGACAGGCTTGCCGTTTCCTCCCGATATCCTCCATAAGCCGCCTCGATATTAGCTATAGCATAGCTGATACTGCCTTCCATCCTGTTTACGGCAGATTCTTTATCCTTCAATCTGTACTCTAATTCATGGATCTGATCCTCTGTATCCCTGATACTGTTTCTGCATGCCTCAAGCGCAGACTCATCAGCATGATACAGAAGTCCTCTCGCCTCATAATCCGCCAACACCTTCACATCTGTGCCTCGATTTCTGATGTTTTTGAGGCACCGCTCCATGGACACAGACAGCGCATCCATCAAAAGCCGTTTATCCTCTATCGCCTTGGCATCCTCACTTCCTGAATTCACCATGGCCGCAAAGCGGGCCTTAAGTTCATCATCGCTGAGGGTCAGCACATCATATTCCCTGTCAACATTATAGTAAGCCTTATAATTGTTATCCCACTCTGCCGTTATGTCCTCAAGCTTTTTCTCAAGCGTATGAAGCCTTGCATTATCCTCCGCAGCATCTCTGCCACTGTCGTCTGATTCCATCTCAAGAAGGCATATGTTTTCCTCCAGCCTGTCAATATCCTGCCTGCAATTTTCAGATATTTTTTCCTGATTTCCAATCACCTCAGTGAGCTGGGTAATCGTATACAGCTTATTGATATCCGCAAGACATTTTTCATACTCCCGCTTCTGCTCTGCAACAGTCCGGTTCTCTTTTTCTATAGTCGCAGCATACCCCTGTAGCTTCTCCCTGCAGCGTTCTATCTCCTCTGCTATCTCGGACGCCTTATTTCTCTCTTCCTGCAGCCTCCTGGCTGCATTGATAAATTCACTGTCGGATACCCGAAGGACAAACGCCTGATCCTGCCTGTATGCAGCCAGAACCTCCTCTTTCATCTCGAGCTGCATTCCAAGGTCTTTCCTGCGTTCTGTCTCAGCCTCAATCAATTTGCCCACGGTCCCTGCATCCGTCAGATATTCCGCATCCCGATGCACTGCAAATCCATTTTCACCATAATATACCGCTTTCTCATCTATGGCATCCATGTCAAATATATTGACATAGGCATCTCCCGTATCCACATGATATATATTCGGATCCTGTTTCACCGTATCATACTCCCGGGTAAGTATCCCATAAGGGAGCTCCGGGTTCATCTCAAGCAAATCTTTCTGACGATCCCGGGGCAGTGCTGAAAGGTAATCCATGCCGAGCATCGCCGTGATACCATGTCTGGTCTCAATATATTCCAGCACCTTTGCTGCCGCCGGTGCAATACCTATCAATCTTCCCTCTTCCAATCGTTCCCTGTAATGGTCAGATTCCCTGATGTCCCTGACGATCTGCTCACGTTCAAGGATCGCAGCTGTGATCCTCTCCCCTATAAGTTCTGCAAGAGCATGATCATCCTCCGTACCGCCATAAACCAGACGTATATTCTCTAATTTTTCGGAGGCCTCCCTATATTCCTGTTCACGTGCTGCCAGAGACGCAATCACCTTATCGGTCTCCTGTCCCTGTGCCTTAAGCATCGACAAGGCAAGCTGCTCCTCCGACTGCAGTCGCTTGCACTCCTCCACGACCTCACTACTCTTCTTCAGCTTTTCCTCGATATCCGCCAGTTCCTGTTCACATTCCCTCTGCTGTTCAGTCATTTGTGTAAACCGGATATTATGCATGGACAAACGTATCCCTGATAATTTCTCACTGAGCTGTATGATCTCCTCATCTGCATTCTTCTTGGTATTTTTCACTACAGCCAGCTCTGTCTCCGCCTCCCGAAGCAGCCTGTCATGATACTGGTGTTTTGCCTCGGACTGTTCCATAACAGATCTCAATTCTCCGATCTGCCTTCTGATCTCCGTCAGCGCAACATCTGTGCGCATTTTGATATTGTATGCGTAGGTATAGAGCAGGTCTTCATCAAAGGAGGATTCTGCCATCATATTCCTGATCACGGCATCATTCTGATAATACTTTTTTCTATCCTCCATGTATTCCAGATACTCGTTGATACTCTCCTTAAGATTCATATCCTGTATGAGCTCTTCCAGACGTTTCTTATAGTCCCCAAGCTGTTTTACATAATTCTCAGCCTCTGCCTTAAGCTCCTCAAGCTGTTTTTTATCCCGGGCAACCTTCAAACATTCCTGTTTTTCTCTCTGACGGTTTTTCTCCTCCCGTTTTTCGTCTCGGGCACGGGTCAGTGCTTCCATCCGCTCTTCATCATGCCGGGCAAATTCCGCTCCGGTCACACAGATGTCTGCGATCCGTCGGCTCAACCTGCTTTGTTCCTGATACAGATCCATAAACGAAGATACCTTGTCGCCAAGAACACTGATAAGCTCTATCTGATGATCATAACCGGTAATATCCTTCTTTTTCCTCGCAAGAACGGTAAGCTGGTCCTTGATATCGATCAGCATTTTAGCCATGGAATCCGCACCGTTCTCATCTCTCTCCGTCTTCACCATATAGGCTTTTTCTATAATCTCCTCGATCAGGAGATCTTCAACCACCTTACGCGTCGTCTTGTAATTATTTTCAAAATATGTTCTGACATGTCCCTCTGTCTTATTGATTCCACGAATAATCTCCCACTGACTCTCATGCAGCCCATATCCGCTGATAAAGCGCTGATACTCTCCTTTACGGTCAAATATCATGACTTTAAGCCCCATATCCCTGTGTTCGAGATCCTTCAGATAATTGCGCAGTCCCTGAAATGTGATCCGCTCCCCATCCCTGGTAAGTGGCAGGTTGACAATGTCATTTTTGTTATATTCACGATAAAATATGCAGTAATTAAAATACTCTATGGATGCAACATCCCTGCTGTTTTCTGATTCTCCCTCCGCCTCTTTTGCTTTTCTTGCACAGAAGCCGGTCGTCATATAGCGGTATCCCTCAGGGCTGTCCCCTTCGTCCAGCCTCCACTCCACAAGTGAATGGATCGTTGTATTACCCGTACCTGTTCTGAATAATTTTTCAATGGGCTGTTTTTCATCCAGCGTACAGTTGGGAATCATATTCTGCAGCAGAAGAAGCATCAGCACACTCTTTCCACCACCGTTTGCCAGATCATAGAGCGTATTTTTTCCATACATACGCATGACAAAATCATCATAAAACTGGGTGCCAAAGTTATACTTGACATTATTTACCCTGATTCTGTTGATATTAGGCATCGGTTTCACCTCCCAGCACTCTGTAGATACGCCCCTTATATTCCTCGAAATAATTCTCCGCTATCGCCTTGAAACGGTCTGTCGGATAGTATCTGTCCTCTACCTCTACAAACAGATGCTGTGCCGCCAGAAAGCGAAATGTCAGCTTGACATAACCGGTCCTCGATGCTCTTGACGCACGGTTTTTATCCCTGTCATCCGAGGTCACCACCGGCAGCTCATCCCACAGCAACGCCAGTGTTCTGAAGCTCTCCTCCTCCATCTCATCCATCGAATAGACCGACAGATCTGCCGTAATCGCAGCGAGATAATTCGTCACCTGCTCTAAAACATTCTCCAGTCTCACATATTCCCGTACCTGATATGACGCAGAATCCTGATAAAACAGAAGCAGACCATTGTACATAATAAAATAAACCATATAAAGCTCTTTGTTCAGTCTCAGTCCAAGCTGCCTTTTCATATCATCATTTGTATAGCCAAACACTCTGTTGCCCTCGCCGGGAGATACGAAGATCGCATCATTATATTCATACAGACTCAGATTCATCTTTTTAAACAATTTGAGCGTGATATCATACACGGAAGCATTAGAATAAAACTCCTCATACAACTCTCTGGTATCAGGATTCGAACGGGATATCTCCCTGCCCGTAATCAGAGTCGAATATATTTCAAGTGCTTTGTCCAGGCTTCTCTCTTCCACTGTTAACCGTTCCTCCTCTCAAATACCATATCCGTCACCGAAAATGCATCAAAGCGGCCCGTTGCATCAACGGTATCCACCTTTTCTGCCTGCTCCAGCCTCTCCTTTTCCCTGCGCGTGTGCAGATAAGATACCAGTGCAACCTCTTCCGTTCCAAATGTAATCGTGAATTCCATATCTCTGAATCGTTCTTTGTCTTCATCCGTCATATACTCAATGACCATCTTCTCCAATATAGTATCCTGTTTTTGCAGCATATCAGGCATGCTGTAACTCTGCTTCCCTGCAAGATGGACAAGGAATGCATAATAATCCCTGTTCGCATATATCTCATCCCCGAATTTGATCTCCAGAATTCCGTTCAGTTCACGCAGTGTTATATGATTCCATTTTTTTAACTGATCCAGCAGTTCATAAAATAATTTTGCAAAATTAAGGCCGATTTTTCTGTCTAATATTTCATCCTCATATTCAAAATCCATGTCCGGTACATTTTTCTCGACCCTCTCACCGCGCAGCTTATCATCCGTTCTTAAGCTCAGCATATTGTCAATAGAACGCATGGAAAATGATTTCTCGATCCGGGGCGCAAAAAACGGCATCAGGACATGCGCCATCTTTGCAGGCTCATCCTTTTCCATGATTCCCTGCAGACTCTGTCTGAAATCAAAGACCGGCCTCAGCCTCCTCAACTTAGCACGGCTGATGATACGGTCGGACAACTGCTGCAGCTCCGTTGTCTCAGCAATCAGCTGGCTGTGATTATAGATCGTTTTCTTCAATTCAGTATCCAGTTTACTGATATCCTCCAATGCACCGGAAACCGGGCTGTTACCCTCATCTGCATTATCCTTATCATAGGAACAGCGTTCTATCGCCTTGTCCACCAGTGCCTTATTCTTGGCAAACAGCTTCTGTTCCTCAGAAAACCATCTGGCTGTCGTCTCCATATATTGCTCACAGGCTTTTGCTCCCTCGAATACATCTACAGCAAGGAGTTTGAGCACCTTTTCTTTCTCCAGTAAAAGCTGGGTCACCTGACTGTTGATCCGTTTTACGACATCGATACCACCCTTAAAATTATTGGAGCTTATCATCTTCTCCAGAAGCAGCTGCGATACATTGATCTTGCTCTCATCTTTGATCTCCTTGGTGTCCAGGTAAAATTCGATTCCATCCGAAGTGATGCTGTACACAACCTGCCCATCTACAATGCGGCTATCGATCAGTTTCACCCTGGCAACCTTCGTCCCGTGTGTCTCCGGATCGAAAAAGCGGAATTCAAACGCACGTCCGTCATTCTTCAGCTTATCAAATATATACAGAACCAGCTGCTTCAGCTCATCCCGGTTCTCCTCCAGCCGGAAATCCCGTTCAAGCAGCTCAATCAGAAATTCTTCATATTCTTCATATGTTATATCCTTTTCATGGAAGTTGTTCTCATTGATCAGAAAGCGCAGAGATGCCATCGTAATATATCCCATATCAAGGAACGCATATTTTCCTTCCTTATATTGGGAAAACGTCGTTTCGTTTAACACAAAGAACGGATAATACTTTTTCAGATTCTGCATTCTCGCGTTATGATCTGCAATTATGTCATTTATCATCACGTGTTTCAGTGCCATGGGAACCTCTTTCGACATATGTCCTACAAAATATACATAGTTATTACAATTCTAATACAATATAAAAAATAAAACAAGCACGAAAGAACGCATTTCGCGTTTTTTCGCACCTGTTTTCTGACAATATTACCGGATCCACTTCTCCCATTCTGTCATTTCCGGCCATCCGCTCGTATCAAAGCCTTTCCTTACACGCTCGCAGATATATGCAAGTTTTCCCTGCAGCGCAGGATAAGCAAACACTCCTGTATCGTTTTCACTCTCCATCATGGCATATTCCATAATACGTGCCCGGTCTTCATTTGGAAAACTCTTGGAATAGATATCGATAAAATATACATCTTCCTCATCATCCATATCTCCAAGCACATAATCCCAGTTCGTACTCATCTCATTTTCTATGTAGTCATAATCATAGTTAAAGCCTTCCGGATTATAGCTTTCCCACTCATCATAATCAAAATATCCATCACCCGTCATATTAAGATGGCATTCTATCGCGTGAAAGACCTCATGATAGATCGTACTCTCATAACTGTATACATCATTGATATCCAGAACCAGAAACGTATCACTCTCCAAAGTGTTCTGAATCCCCGCAGGGCTGCTGATCGCCGCCTCATCTGCCGGCTTTATGTCTCCTGCCAGATATATCTTCAATATACTTCCATACCCGTCATCCAACTGAGCCAGCATACCCGCCGGATACCGTTCCAATGCGCGGTCCAGTATCATAAGCGCCCGGTCCATTCGAGAAACATTGTCCGACGCTTCATACTCATAGTAATCCCGCGAACATGTAAGCACGTCGTCTCCAAGATAGATTTCTACACCATGGCGTTTTGCGATCTCCCCGGCTTTGTCTCTCAGCATCTCCATATCCGAATCACTTGGCGGTGCTCCATTCTGCCATGTATAACGATAACAGGTGTCATCCCCGGATACACTGCTGGTACCAAGAGTGTCCCAGACAAAAATCCTGCTACTCATATCACCATCTACAGTAAATACCACCACCCCGGTTTCCTGACTGTAATCTGCATGTCCGGAAAAGAATCCAATATCTGTCGCGACAGGCAGCTGATATATTCTCCTCCCCGTATTTAGATCATAGAGATTAAGCAGCATCCTCTCATCATCATCAATAATACATTCCTGCTCCGACAATACAGCCCAATCATCCATATCGATGTCCGCAAAATTATACTCATCATAATCCGGCATCCCAAGCAGCCACGTCTGCGGCTGGCCGATCTGTCCATATAATATCTCAAATACAGAATCCTCTGTGCAGCGTGCGATATAATTGCCATTATGCGACTCCATATAATTCAGCTCACCATCATATTGTGCAAGTGTTTCCCCTGTATCGAGATCGCACAATATGTATCCTGATGAATCCTCAGACATCGCATTTATCAGTATACAGTTTTCTTCCTCACAGACTCCAAGTATATTCTTGTAATACGCACCAACATCTGAGATCTGAAGGATACTATCTTCTTCAGTCTCAACATCAAAACAGTGTATCTGTCCCTGTGCATAATCACTGTAATATATTTTCGATAAATCTTCTGTAATATATTCGACATCTATATCTGAGCTTCCAAGAGACACTCTGTCATATTCCTGTAGTGCTTCATTAAACAGGTAAGCTTCACCGGTCATTTGATTATATACGAGTACTAAATGTTCCTCATCTGCCCTGATCGCTCTGTCATAATATACTCCGTATGGCAATGCAGTCTGTGCATCGATCTTCATCTCAAGCGGATCGACCCAGGCAAGATAAGAATCCCCGTCTATGATCTGATAATATATCAGCAGTTCTCCATCATATTCCTGTATCTCATTGATCCATACATCCTGCTCACCAAAGAAATTTTCCGGTATCTCATAGAGATCCTCCGTTCCCTCCACACTGCACTCTGCCAATGCAAAGTCTGTTTCAGAAAGTGGAACGGTTCTTGTTTGTCCCGAGATCTGTTCTCCATCCTCATTATCTTCACCGGTATCCTGCTTCGATGCCGTCTCAGAAGGATCATCAGTACCGGATATGATATTTCCATCTGTTCCAGTATTATTTTCTCTTCCCGGCATACTGCATGCCGACAATAATATAAGGAGCATGCACAGCATCAATGCGGTCATCCGTTTTCTTTTTTCTGTCATGCCTGTTCGTTCCCCCTTCTATGTGCTTCAATGATCATGGTTTCTCTGCTTTCCTCCGTGACATCATCATATAAATATACGTGCGCATCATTTAGATCATACAAGAAAAAAGGCCATCCAATTCACATAAGATGTCAACCAGATAGCCTTTTTGTCTTTATTGATCAAATTATCCTGTCAGACGAATAAGAGATAAATCTTATGCCTTACCTACTGAACCAAATAACTCCATCTTTTCCTTAACAGTTGCCTTAATAGCTTCTGCACCAGGAGCAAGAAGCTTACGTGGATCAAATCCCTTACCCTGAAGGTCTTTGCCCTCCTCGATATACTTTCTGGTAGCTTCCTGGAATGATAACTGGCACTCAGTATTAACGTTGATCTTTGAAACACCAAGTGAGATAGCCTTCTTGATCATATCCTCAGGAATACCTGTACCACCATGAAGAACGAGCGGCATAATACCTGTCTTCTCCTGAACTGCAGCAAGTGTCTCGAAGCTCAGACCAGCCCAGTTCTCAGGATATTTACCATGAATATTACCAATACCTGCTGCAAGCATATCAACGCCAAGATCAGCGATAGCTTTGCACTCATCCGGATCAGCACACTCACCCATACCTACTACACCATCTTCTTCACCACCGATGGAACCAACCTCAGCCTCGATTGAAAGGCCCAGGTTATGAGCTACTGCAACCAGTTCCTTTGTCTTGGCAATATTCTCATCAATATCGAAATGAGAACCATCAAACATGATAGATGTGAAACCGGCCTTAATACACTTATAGCATCCTTCATATGAACCATGATCAAGATGAAGTGCTACAGGAACTGTAATACCCAGTTCTTCATCCATAGCCTTAACCATAGCTGCAACAGTCTTGAAACCTGTCATATACTTACCTGCACCTTCTGAAACACCCAGAATAACAGGGGAATTCAGTTCCTGTGCTGTCAAAAGAATTGACTTGGTCCACTCAAGGTTGTTGATGTTAAACTGACCTACTGCATATTTGCCAGCCTTTGCCTTCTTCAACATCTCTGTAGCTGAAACTAACATTTGTAAATCCTCCATTTTCATTTTTGTATTGTTGTAATTCACAGTACATAGCTGTACCATTCATTGCTTTCCACATGATTATACTATATGCAATCAAAAAAATAAAGCTAATTTCTTATAATTTAATTTATATTATGCCCCATATATGCATTTCCTTATCAATATCTTTTTTATGGACTTTTGCAGTTCTTTGGAAGTTCTATTACTTTTATTCTGACACCAGTTCATGCGCACGCTACAGCGAACTCGCGTCATCTGCATATAGCATAGGGGAATTCGGGGACTTTTGGAAACGCGGGTCCTTAGGGCGAGCCGTATGGCTCACCCTTAGTACCCTTGCGTTTCCAATTGAGCGCAAGCGTTCCCTGAATCCCCTATGCTATATGCAGATGACACTCAGACACACTTGCGCGTGCGCATTGGCATCAGAATAAAAGTAATGAACTTCCGAAAAAACTGCGTCTCATAAAAAAATATTGATAAGGCAAGGTATATATAGCATGAAAAGCATTACAAAAAATATCTAACATATTTTTTACAATTGAATGATAGTATATTTTACACTGCTGAACTAT
>JBJEJF010000057.1:0-31722 GCA_051877775.1 Wujia sp. | reverse complement strand
ATACAGTTGCTAAAAGAGGAAAGTGTTCGTTTTGAAATCGAACTATGCGCTAAACCCAGGTTTTACGAAAATACTATACATTTTAATTAAGGCATGTTATAATATATAAAATACTTAATTTTTCAGGAGGTTTATATTATGGCTGATATATCTTATCAACAACAAATTGATTTAAAAAATATTGACCGCATCCGTGAAATATGCAATGAGCTTCCGGATTATTCAAAAAAATTTTTTCGTGCCATACAACAATCCAAAACATCAAGAACCAGGCTCGGCTATGCAATTGATATAAAAACATTTTATGAATATATATGTGAAGTATATACTGAAAAACCTTTAAATTCACCTAAGGATGTATCTCTTGAGATTCTTTCCTCACTGGATGCAGAATTTATCGAGGATTATATGGATTATCTTCAAAAATACGAAAAAAATGGAAAAATTTACACAAATGGAAAAGCTTCCATAAAGCGGAAATTATCAGCTCTGAGTGCCTATTATTCATATTTTTACAAAAATGATTATGTTACGGCCAATCCCATTGCCAAAGTTGATAAACCACGTCTTAAAGACAAAAACATAATCCGTATGGATGCCGGCGAGGTCGCAACCTTCCTTGATACAGTTGAGTATGGTAATAATCTGACCGAAAAACAGCTACAATACCATGAGAAGAACAAAACACGTGATCTTGCACTTTTGACACTTATGTTATCTACAGGAATACGTATCTCAGAATGTATAGGACTCGATATTCGTGATGTAGATTTTGACAACATGTGTATTAAAGTTACCCGTAAAGGCGGCAAGGAGGCTCTTGTGTACTTTAGTGATGAAGCCTGTCCATCCCTCATGGAATACATGGAGGAACGCAAAAAGATCGAGGCTGCTCCCGGACATGAAAATGCTCTGTTCTTATCATCACAGAAAAAACGCATGAGTGTCCGTACTGCTGAAAATCTTGTTAAAAAATATGCACAATGCTCTGTACCATTAAAACATATTACCCCCCATAAGCTGCGAAGTACTTATGGAACTGCCCTCTACCAGGAAACGTCTGATATATATCTTGTTGCTGATGTTCTTGGTCACAGCGATGTAAACACAACCCGGAAGCACTATGCTGACATCGATAATGAACGCCGTCGTACAGCAAGGAACAAAGTTCAGCTTCGCGAGAAATAAATATATTAACCATAAAGATATTATGTAAATAAACAGGTTATAAATTATGCTGCAGATTCCCCCACCATTCTAATCTGCAGCATAATCTTTTTCGTAAAAGCATTCAAAATGTGCTGTTATTCAATTGACTTTATGTAATCAATTATAAAATCAACTGTTTTATCAACACTCATCAAGCTACTGTTAATAAATACATCATAGCTGTCAATCGAACCCCATTTCTTGGAGGTATAATAATTATAATAAGAAGCTCTTCCCTTATCCTCCTTATTGATCTGTGATTTTGCTTTTTCTTCTGTAAGATCAAAACGTTTTGACACAGTTTCGATTCGCTTTTCCAGCGGTGCATATATAAACAGTCGTATCAGATTCGGATTATGGCGTAATGCATAATCTGCACATCGTCCAACAATTACACACGGCCCATTGTCTGCAATTTTTTTAATTGTATCATAGGTTGCCTGAAATGCCTGTTGATTCAGGTTTGGCTGATAACCTGTACTTGTAAACCCATAACTATATGGATCCATAACCAGATTATATAAAAAACTCTTGTTTGGCTTTTCATCGAGACTCTTCAACAACGTTTCACTGATTCCGCTGTTCCTTGCAGCTTCATTTAGAAGTTCCTTATCATAAAAAGCAATATTAAGCTTTTCAGCAAGTCTGTGTCCAATCTCTCTTCCATTACTGCCAAACTGTCTTCCGATAGTAATGATATTTTTTGCCATGTGAATGCCCCCTTTTCTTGCAATCATACAACATGGTATGTTTGCGTTCAATGTGCAATTCTCTCATCGTGTTACCATATCCGAAGAGCTTGATTATGTATATATTTTACTTCTTTTTGTGCAATTTGTCAAATATTATTAATTTTATTTGTATTTTTTGGTCAAATTATCACATTATAGATCATCCTTACTTGATAATAAAACCGTTTTCGCGCTTGCATATGATAATAACAATATTAAAAATTTTCGTATTTTTTTGCTAAATCATTGAATTTTTCAAGATTGGAATTGACTTTCTTCTCCATATTTTTGTAAACCTGGTCTGCATGGAGTTGCATTTTGATCTCATTATAATCATTTTGAGCAATCACTGATTCCATCTTAATGTATGCATCATCCGGTTGAAATTTGGTATGGATTGCCCTAAGTCCATCTTTATAACCGAGTGCTTCACGAAAATCAATGGAGGCTTCCGAAAAATTTAATGTACCACTGATCGTACTGCCCAGATCCTTGCTCGGGTATATTGTCGTAAATGATGCATCCGGCCATGCTGATGTATCAAATACTTTACCATGCGCCATTCCGATAATAATAAATTGACGTATACCCAGGTCATACATGGGCTTTACAGGCTCATTATCACATATACCTCCATCTCTGTAATAATTTCCGTCTATTTCCACAGCTTCATATATAAGAGGTAGTGCCGTGGATGCAAGAAGGATCTTCTTTATCGTCTCCGCATCATAATCGGATAATAAACGATATTCCGGAGTAAGATGGGTAATATCCGGCCCTAATTTGCAAATTGAATTATATATCTTGTATTTTCCATGGATCAGCTTGTCAAAATCAATATATTTATCTATAAGTGCAAGCATTTCTTTCCTGAAAAAATAGGGTTTGCGGTCAAACAACATTTCCAGATCAACATCAAAGACTGTCTGCATATCGATTTCATCCCATGCCTGATACATAATATCAATATCATCCATGGCAAAAAGCATTGCATTTACCGCGCCGATTGATGCACCTGAGATAGCAGTTACATTGTCAAGTATCCCATTTTCCTTTAATGCTTTTAAAACGCCAACCTGATATGCGCCTTTTCCTCCACCGCCTGCCAGTACAAGGCCTACGCCTGCACCAATATCATTTGAGACCATTTCATCCATAATTTACACACCCCTTTAAACAATGATCAGCGTGGAGCCATGAGTTTGGATATACCTGCTTTGAGTCCATCCAATGTTAATGGATACATATCGTAGATCTGTGCAAGCGTACTTTCTGCCTCCATCCATGCAAGGCTGTTTAATGTTCCGTGGAAACGCGGATTCAGCCAGATCACCTTCTTATATTTGCTTCGAAACAACTGATTCCACTCATATCCGCTTCTGCCATCATTTGGTCCGCGGTAATTACCGTTTACATCAAACAATTCCTCAGGCGCCATCTGTGCATCTCCCACAATAATTACCTTATAATCCTTGTCTGTATGCCGAAAAAGATAATCCAGATCGATCCAATTGCCCAACTCACACTCTGCATCTTTGTATACTTTACTGTATATGCAGTTGTGGAAATAATATGTCTTTACATCTTTAAAATGATTTGCTTTATGCACAGCCTGAAAAAGATCATTACATAACTCTGCAAACGGCATCATGGTTCCACCACAATCAAACAACAAAAGCAGCTTTACTGAGTTTTTCCGTGGCTTGTCAAATTCAAGCTGCAGATATCCACCGTTATTGCAGGTAGAATCTATGGTTTTATCAATATCCAGTTCTGTTCTGGCTACATCAAGCTTTGCAGAAAATTGCCGCAGACGTCGGAATGCCATCTGAAACTGACGAATATCCAGTGTTTTGTCGTGCCTGAAATCAGCATATTTCCGTTCACCGATCACCTGAAATGCTGACTGCATACCGGACTGGCCACCCACGCGCAATCCACCCGGATTACGGCCATGATGTCCGAAGGCAGAGCCGCCGCTGGTTCCTATCCAGTAATTACCTCCGTTATGTTCGCTGTTCTGCTCAGTGACCCTTTCACGGAACATTCGCTTTGTTTCGGCCATATCACGTTTGACATCATATTTATAAATATCTGCATTCAGGTTACTGGCATCCATCTCACCTTTGTCAAGAAATTTCATGATGATCTCAGGGACCTCGTTGTCTCCTGTATGAATATCCTTAAAATATTCAAGAAAGGCAATATCAAATTTGTCATAATCCGATTCAGTTTTTACCAATATCATTCTGCCAAGGTTATAGAGCCCTTCAAGTGAAGAATGTGCAAGTCCACGATCTAATGCATCCATAAATGTGATCCACTCGGTCATGGATACCATGAGCCCTTTATCCCGGCATACATATAAGAAATCCGTAAACAATTAATATATACTCCTCTTCTTCACGATATCCATGTCTTCATCCTTCTTAATTAATACACCCAGGTATGGCAGATTTTTCCTGATCACCTCCGGATCGATGCCGCCGATGGCAAGTGCATTCAGCCAGTCGATCAGTTCAGAAGTACTCGGCTTCTTGCGAACCTCCTTGATCTCGCGGATCCAGTAAAATGTATCCATTGCCTGCTTCAGAAGATTCTCATCAATATTCTCAAAATGTACACGTACAATTTCTTCCATTTCCTGTTTTTCAGGGAAACTTATATAATGGAAGATACATCTCCTAAGAAATGCATCCGGAAGCTCTTTTTCTGCATTGGATGTAATGATAACGATAGGTCTGGTCTTTGCCTTAATGGTCTCTCTCGTCTCATGAATATAGAATTCCATCTTGTCAAGCTCCCACAACAGATCATTCGGGAATTCCAGATCTGCCTTATCAATCTCATCTATAAGAAGTATAACCTGTTCATCCTGACTGAAAGCTTCTCCCAGCTTTCCAAGCTTGATGTACCTGCGGATATCATCGACACCTTCCTCCCCAAACTGGCTGTCATACAATCTCTGTATTGTATCATATACGTACAGTCCGTCCTGGGCTTTCGTCGTTGATTTAATATTCCATATAAACAGTTTCATTCCAAAAGCCTGGCTGATTGCCTCTGCAAGCATTGTTTTACCTGTACCCGGCTCGCCCTTTATCAAAAGCGGCTTTTCAAGCACACGTGCTACATCAACGGCAGCCATCAGCTCCGGAGATGCAACATATTCTTTGGAACCTGTGAATTTCATTTCGTTCATGGTTTCTTATACTCCTTTATCTTTATTCTCTAATCTGGCCATTTCCATATATGATATATTTTGTAGATGTAAGTGCAAGTAATCCCATCGGACCCCGAGCATGCAGCTTCTGGGTCGATATTCCTATCTCAGCACCAAATCCGAACATAAATCCGTCCGTAAAGCGTGTCGATGCATTAACATAGACGCAGGCAGAATCGACCTCATTGAGGAACTTCTGTGCATCTGCATAACTCTCTGTAATGATTGCCTCTGAATGACCTGTACTGTACCGGTTGATGTGATCAATGGCCTCATCGATACTGTCAACAATTTTGGCGGAAATGATCCTGGCAAGATATTCTGTTCCATAATCCTCATCTGTAGCCGGAATAATATAATCAGATAAAGCCTGTGCTCTCTCATCTCCCCTTATCTCACAATCTTCTGCATGAAGCATCTCGGCTATCATAGGTATTGCTTTATCTGCGATATCCCTGTGAATAACCAGAGACTCGCAGGCATTACATACGCCCAGACGCTGTAATTTTGCATTTTTAATAATCGGTATTGCCTTGTCCATATCTGCATCCTTATCGATAAAGATATGGCAATTACCTGTTCCGGTTTCTATCACCGGAACAGTTGCATTTTCAACAACAGTACGGATCAGTCCTGCCCCTCCTCTTGGAATCAGCAGATCAACATACTGGTTCATCCGCATAAACTGTCTGGCAACCTCTCTGTCAGTATCTTCTATAAGATTAATGGCATCCGGTGTAACATTACATGCTTCAAGAGCATCCCGGATTACTTTGACAAGTGCTATATTGGAATGAATACAATCACTGCCTCCCCGCAGGATCACTGCATTACCAGTCTTAAAGCACAATGCAAATGCATCTACCGTAACATTCGGTCTCGACTCATATATAATGCCTATAACACCCATCGGAACGCGCTTTTGACCAATCAGAAGGCCATTTGGCCGCTCTTTCATAGACAAGACCTCTCCGATAGGATCCTCCAGTGCAACGACCTGTCTGATACCGCAGGCCATGTCCTCAAAACGTTGTTGGGTCAGCCGTAGTCTGTCCTGTAATGCTTCCGACATACCATTTTTTACCGCATTATCAAGATCAGCCTTGTTGGCATCCATAATCTCATCAGCATGGCTTAAAAGTGCATCTGCAACAGCAAGTAATGCCTCATTCTTTTCGTTCTGACCCAATCTGGCCATTATGCGCGAGGCAGACTTTGCCGCCTTTCCCAGTTCATTCAGCATATGTATATTCTCCCTCCTATAATAATCGTTGTTCAGTCATAATTGCATCCGGTTTCATGTCATGTTCCTCAACAGGAATCTCCTTCTGTATCTGAAATTCATAGCAGACAGCCAGAGTCTTACACTCCGGATGTTCTGTAAGATAGCGGTCATAATATCCGCCTCCGTACCCGATACGGTCATGTGTTTCCGAAAATACAGCACCGGGCATTACGATCAGTGTATTATTATCCTCTTCGAGCATGACCAGAGAATCAGGTTCCATAATGTTATATGCTCCCTGTATCAGTCCGGTATCTCTGTCATAGGCAAAAAAATCCATTTTGCCATCAAAAACCCTTGGCAGCCATATATTTTTTCCATGATCTAAAGCAGGTTCAATAAGAAATGTTGTATCAACTTCATTGTGGACAGGCATATACAGGCAGATGTTTTTCGAAGCCTGATATACGGGGTAATCCATTATATGCTTACATACCTGCTCAGAATAAGCTCTGACATCATGATCAGGCATTTCTTTTCTCTTCCGGAGTATTATTTTCCTTATATCTTTCTTTTGACTTGATATTGAGTTGGATATGGTATTAGATGTGTATCCGGATTCTGTCATTCTGATTCTTCTGTCTCCGTTTTATATATGATGGTCTCGGATATGACCGTCTCTGTATACTGCTCTTTTTTCCGCTTTGGAATATCACTCACATGCGTAATACTGCCATCTTTTTCCTTGATATCCACATTGTTGAGTGCTCCTCGCAGACTGCGTTTAAAATCTTCTATATATTGCTTTCTGAGTCTGAGCTGCTCCTCTTTCTCATCTGCCGTTAATCCTTCAGAAGTTTTACTTTTTTTATATAATTCATTAATTCTTTTAATTCCCTCTTCGGTCATGATCGTCCTCTATTCAAGATATTTTTTATGTAAAATAAAATCAACGGTATCAAAATCTTCTGCATCATGTGCCAGAAACAGTGTACCTACGTCCTCTCCATCAATCAATGCATTGATAAGGTTCAGGTCGGACGCATCTATAATCGCCATATCCGCTCCGGAATCCGTTGCAATTCTGGCGGCTGCGATCTTGGTTGCCATTCCACCTGTGCCATAGCTTGTCACAGCTCCTTTTGCCATGTTTTTCAGATCATCGGTAATAGATTCCACAACAGATAATTTGACAGCATCCTTATTCTTATGTGGGTCATCTGTATAAAATCCATCAATATCAGTCAGAAGAATCAATAGATCAGCCTTGATCAGGTGTGCAACGATCGCAGATAAAGTATCATTGTCACCAAACTCAATCTCCTCTGTTGCCACCGTATCATTCTCGTTGACAACAGGAATTACATTCTGTTGCAAGAGTTCATTTAATGTATTCTCCGCATTTCTTCTGCGTTCTGCATCCGTGATGGCGTCAAATGTAAGCAGTACCTGCGCTGCAAGATGGTTATATTCCATAAAAAGCTTCTGATACATCATCATAAGCTGCGCCTGTCCGATTGCCGCACATGCCTGTTTCAGAGAAACAGTCTTAGGTTTGGTTCTGAGTCCAAGTGCCTGAAACCCTACTGCAATAGCACCTGATGATACAAGAACCACATCCTTATCCTGATTCTTCAGATCGCATACGATACGAACCAGTTTTTCCAGACGTCTGAAATCTATGCTTCCCGTCTCCTCATGTAATAAAGATGAGGAACCGATCTTAATAACGATCCTTTTTTTATTTTTTAAATTATCCCTGTACTCCATTGATTTGTCCTTCTGTTTATTAATATCATTCTATAAGTAGTGATAAAAAATCTGAGGCAGAATAATCGTGACTGACTAATTACGGCTGAGCGGTCAAATATGAAGCAACAGCCTCTGCAACCTTGATTCCATCAACAGCAGCCGATGTGATTCCTCCTGCATAACCGGCACCTTCACCGCACGGAAAGAGTCCGGTGACATTGCTCATAAGCTGTTCATCCCGAAGTATTCTTACAGGGGACGATGTCCTGGATTCTATGCCTGATAACACTGCATCTCCGTCCGCAAAATGCGCTAATTTTTTATCATAATAGTGTATTGCTTCAATTATAGCATTATTTATATATGAGGGCAAACAGTTATTTAAGTTTGCCAGGCTGTAGCTGCCTTTCATTTCCGGCGTTATATGGCCGAATGACCCGGTGGTCCTTCCGGCTTCATAATCCTCAAAGCGTTGAACCGGGATGTTGCCTTTTCCTTCTATATACGCCTTTTCTTCATAATATTGCTGAAAATGCATGCCAGCCAGGATACCTGAATATCCGGCATTTGCAAAATCATCCGGTGTCACATTGACAACGATCGCACTGTTGGAGTTACGCGCATCCCTGGCATGGTAACTCATTCCATTTACAACTGACTGTCCGTCATCTGTTGAGGCATTCACAACAAAACCACCCGGGCACATACAGAAGCTATATACACTCCTTCCTGCCGATGAGCGGAATGTCATCTTATAATCCGCTGCCGGCAGTCCGGCTGCAGCTTCTGAAGTCCCATATTGTCCTGCCTGTATCACTTCTCTCGGATGCTCGATACGAAGTCCCATGGCAAAGGATTTTGCCTCCATAGGTACTTCCATTTCATGAAGCATCTCAAATGTATCCCTTGAACTGTGCCCGATAGCAAGAACAAGTGCGGATGTCGTTATCTGATATGATGTTCTGCCATCTGATATCATAACATGAAGTGTATTGTCCGGATTTCTCTTATATCCTGTAAAGCGGGATTCAAAACGAATCTCACCTCCGCATTCAATAATTTCATTTCTCATGTTTTTCATTACATTTTTAAGCTCATCCGTTCCAACATGCGGCTTATTCAGGTATGCGATCTCTTCCGGTGCACCAAAACTTATAAAATCAGCAATAAATGCCTCTATTCTTCCCATAGGATCCTTTATGCCCGTATTAAGTTTTCCATCCGAAAAAGTCCCGGCTCCACCTTCGCCAAAAGAGACATTGGATTCCGGATCAATCTTCCCTCCGCTCCAGAAATCGCAGACATCACGACCGCGTGCATCAACATCCTTTCCACGTTCAATAATAATCGGATGGAATCCGGCTCTGGCAAGATACAGACCGCAAAAATACCCCGCAGGTCCTGCCCCTATAATGACAGGTGGCAATCCCTTAAACTCCGTCGCAAGCAGAGGAAATTTATATTTTTTATCATCTGTTAACATAATATTATTATTGTTTCTGTTTGCTTTTAAAACCGCCTTTTCATTTTTACAGGATATATCTACAGCATATATGTACATAAGCTGTGTTTTATCTCTTGCATCGATTGATTTCTTGACGATCCTTTTCATCTGGAAATCATTTGATTTTATTATCTTTGCTATTTTTTTGTCCAGCGACTCCTGCTGTTTTGCCTCTACAGGGATCTTTATCTGGTTTATTCTAATCATATTATACTCTTTCCGGCTCTGATACCTGACAATAATGCAAACGTCAGATTATAGCCACCACATATTCCGTCAATATCAAGCATCTCTCCGGTAATATATAGTCCCGGTACTATCATGGATTCACAGGAGCAGGAATCAACTTCTGATAGAAGTACCCCACCTGCACATACCTGGGCATTCTCCGGACCTTTCAATGCAGATATTGAAAATCTCATATTACGAAGTCTATTATACATTGCATCAATCTGTTTCGATGTAAGCTCCGATATTCTTTTTGAACGCTCTATCTGGAGGCTCTCTGTCACGTAAGCTGCCAGCTTATCGTGAATCAGACCATTTAACATACCGATACATGTTCTGTGCTTTGAACCGACAGCAAGCTTATGAAAAGCATCTCTGCTGACATTTTCTATCAGGTCGAGATCAATATATACTCTGTCTCCCTGAGAAAGCAATCTTCCCGCTTCTGAAGAAAGATTAAATATCATGATCCCGGACAACCCATAGTCCGTTATCTGTAATTCTCCCCTCTCATCACCATATGTCTGCAGTTCTTCCACTGAATCCATTTCAGATTTCAACACAGCATGAGCCGGCACACGTATTCCGGCCAAAGAAGGAGGAATATCAGGTGATATAAGACCACACAGGGCAGCTCTCACAGGTTCTATATGATGACCAAGACTTTCTGCTAATGTGTACCCGCTGTCAGTTCCACCCAAGGATGCATAAGCAGAGCTTCCACACGAAAGTATAATACGTGCTGCATGTATTATTCCATGATCTGTCATCAGTTCAAAGCCATTTTTTATGCGCTTTATCTCCATTACCTCTGTCTGTTCCCGAATCTCAACATGCAGGGAACGCAGAGCATCAAGCATTGCCCACACTACAGATGAGGCCTGTCCCGAAGCCGGATATACATAGCCCTCTGAATTAGTATATGTAGAGACTCCCAGCCGGGACATAAATGATATGACCGCTTCATCCGGCTGCGATCCCATTATATTATTCAAAAAGGTCTCATACTCCGGACTGGATGAATGAAAGAAAAGCTGCGGACACATTTTTCTGTTTGTCAGATTGCATTTTCCATTTCCGGTAGCATAGAGCTTGCGTCCGGCCTTTTTACCACGTTCAAGTATAACAATATTTTTGTTCTTACCGGCTGCAGTGATTGCGGCAGCCAGCCCTGATGCTCCGCCTCCGACAATGCAGATATCGTACATATTCTCCTCCTCAGGTATTCTCTGTGATAATCTTCTATGATGATATAGATTCAAGGAATTTATAGACATCATCTATAGACCGGAAGTGTATTCCGTCTGCTAACCGGTCATATAAATTCCTGTCAAATATTTTCAGCAATTCCGCATCTATTCCCGTATATTCATATACTGTATTTTCAGATACATAGACAACTATATATCCGTTTTCTACAGATATAACATAATCCTCATCCATGGTATCAGAAATATTTTTTGCAGAAGATAATCCAACTGCGTTATACAGATAATAATCTGACTGAGGACAGCTGATCTGATTTGTCATAGCAGGATCATATACATCATTCTCTGTTATCTCTGTCTGTTCATTCTCTTCTGATACAAGATACGAATAATCTTTTCTGCCATATATATCCCGCATAATAATAAAACCTATCCAGAATGCAAAACACAATATAGCTATATATAAAAATAATTTCTTCATGGCACTCACTCCCTGAAGAAATTATTTCCCTTTTTTTATAGAATTATTCCATGGTTATCTGATCCGGCATTGTCTCATCAAATACAGTAATAAAAGAGTTACCAGGATTCATCTTAAGCTGATTTCCATCTTCCGTAAAATACTTTATAACACCATTTACCTTTTTCCAGGTAATAGCTTCGTATTCTCCGTCGGTAGCATAATATCCGTCACCACCCTTGTCCCAGTCAACATCCTGGAGTCCTTCTCCAAGGTCTGTATACTGCACGAACATGACAATAACATTTTTATATTTCAATTGTTCATTCGTCTGATCATCGATCTGCTTCTCTCCATACTGGAAACGATAATACATCTTATCATCTGCATTATACTCAAACCATCTCGTTGAGCTTGAATTGTATGCTGTTGTAATCTTATCTGCTTTCTGTCCGTTGTCCAGGGCCGTATCATCTGCATTAAATGCGAACATATCCTCTACATCATATTCATAGGAAGTAGAGATACCTGTATTGGCAATACCTTCCTGAAGACGTTCTCCATCGGTATAACAGTTGTGGGGCGCATATCTTGTCTCATCCCTGTAAAATGTCGTTCCATCGTACAGACCATTCAGTGTTGTAATGTAATTATTGACAATCATATCATGTGCATAGTTTGACCAGCCGACATGTGCATAAATACCATCATACATCTGATTTACCGCAACATAATAATGTCTGGCACTTCTGACAGGCCCTAATTTGCCAACATTTGCATAATCTTTAAATACACACATATATCTGGTAATTCCGCCTTCTACGAGCATCTCATAGGTAATATCCGCCTGAGAGATACCTGACTGCGGCATAGCATCGATAATATTATTGATCATAATACATACCGGTCTCTGATTCTCCAAAGATTCATCGATCCATTCTCCGGTAAGATTACTGATTACATAGCCATCCTTCTGTCTGACCTGAATCTCCTCAGCGTCATTCATTGTTGCAACCGGTGTCACCGCAATTGCTGCATTCTCTGTTGTATCCTGCTCTTTTTTGCCACATCCGGCCATTGATGTGAAGCATAATGCTCCGGCCAGAATAAGTGCTATCCTATTCTTCTTCATTTTCCCTTGTATATCCTTTCTTGCTTAAAATCTGTTCCTGAAGAGTTTCCATCTCCCGGCGCTCATCATCATCTATATGGTCATAACCAAACAGATGGAGCATACTGTGCGCAGTCAAAAACGCAACCTCACGTCTTTTCGTATGACCATACTCTTCTGACTGACTTGCAATACGGTCGATATTCAGTATAATATCTCCCAGCATCAGCTCACCTGAATCCTGATTGAAGTAGTCCTCCGGATGCTGCTCCAGCCCGTCAAAATGTGCAGGCTGCTCATATTCTATCATCGGGAAAGACAAAACATCGGTCGGTGCATCGATCTCTCTATACTCTCGATTGATCTCGCGAATACCGACATTATCAGTAAAAACAACATTTACTTCACAATCATATGGGCAGCTGAAAAAGTCCAGTGCTGTATCAACGACATCACACACGATATTTTGATACGTGTCAGGAACAATTATTCCCGGATCGTTTTCAAAAAAAACGCTCATATATCTCACCTCTTACATACGGCTCATATATTATACATGAATTCACATATATAATCAAGTTTTACCGTTCTTTTTATCCTTTTGTGACCGCCCTGTATGCGTATTAGAAGCCTGATTATATTCCCGCTTTTCGTAAGCCTCATATGCATTGACGATCTTCTGCACAAGAGGATGACGAACAACATCCTCACTTGAGAAACGAATGATCGAGATATCATCGATACTGTGTAATACCTTCAGAGCAACTTCCAAACCTGATGATGCATCCCGGGGAAGATCCTTTTGAGACAGATCACCAGTTATGATTGCTTTTGAGCCAAATCCTATTCTTGTCAAAAACATTTTCATCTGGGCCGGCGTCGTATTCTGCGCCTCATCCAGCACGATATATGCATTATCAAGTGTACGCCCTCTCATATATGCCAGAGGTGCTACTTCGATAAGTCCTTTTTCCATATTGCGCAGAAAAGATTCTGCTCCCATGATCTCATAGAGGGCATCATAAAGCGGCCTTAAGTATGGATCCACCTTGCTCTGCAGGTCTCCAGGCAGGAACCCCAGCTTTTCCCCGGCTTCAATCGCCGGTCTCGTTAATATAATACGGTTGACTTCATTATTCTTAAAAGCTGTGATAGCTTTTGCCATAGCAAGATATGTTTTTCCTGTTCCCGCAGGACCAACACCAAATACGATCATATTTTTATCGATGGCATCAACATATTTTTTCTGGCCTAAAGTTTTTGCTTTTACAGGTTTTCCGTTTATTGTATGACAGATTATATTATCATCCCGGTCCAGTTCGCTGATTGCAACAACATCGCCTGAATGGGTCAACGATATAGCATAATTGACATTCTGTTCTGTAATCGTATTTCCGTTGGAAGACAGTTTCACAAGCTCCTCCAACACCGAGACTGCCCGTTTTACATTATCTTCGCCTCCCACAAGCTTCAGGGTATCATCTCGAAGTACAGCAGCAACATGAAATGCCTTCTCAATAATCTTAATATGCTTATCAAATTGTCCGAAAACATTCTGAATATGCTCTCCGGGTATCGTTATATTCTCCGAATATGAACTCATTTACGGCGTTTCTCCTTCTTTGATCGGATTTATCTCTGACGGCACACCGATAAGCTCCTTTGCGGTAATATAACCGGAGACAATACAGTTGCCATCTTCGAACTCTATTGTAACATTATTTTCAAGTATTTCCACCCCTTTTTTCCGTATATTGTCCAGAAAATTCTGCAGCCGTCGCTCTGCCTTGTCACGTGCCTGTTTTTCCGTATAAGATACAGGCACTGTCTCATATTGTTTTGTTGTCGTCTTTCTGATCGTAATCGGAAGAAAAAAATCACCGGCCAGAACCAGTTTTTTATATTCTGTAATACGATCCGTGCTGTCGTTATCTTCACCCTTACCAGGAGCAGAAAGAAAATGCCCTGCAAAACCGATACTATATGAGTTCTTTGCCTTACCGATATATTTTTTTTCATAGTTCTGCATAGGAAACGTATCCTCATATGTATACCGTACAATGGCATACACATCCCCCGAAGCCGGAATATATCGGGTCTCCAGAAGCTCGTCATAATCATTATATATATTTACCACACCTGTGATCAATATATCACCCTTTTTTACCTCATCCCCGGCAGATACAACCGGCGTTCCTGCCCTTGTAATTATATCAGTTATAATACCATCCTTTACCGCCGTAATATTACAAGGTTCTGTCTGTTCTTCTATCATATCAGGTTCTACTGTCTCAGTAAGTACGATATTCAACTGTGTTCCCCGAAGTTCACAGCTTATCCAGGCGATCTGATCATATTGCTCACGAAGCTGCGTTTCAAGTTCTGCACAGTCAATTC
The DNA here is from genome assembly GCA_051877775.1 of Wujia sp. Lineage (GTDB taxonomy): Bacteria > Bacillota > Clostridia > Lachnospirales > Lachnospiraceae > Coprococcus_C. The sequence continues at coordinate 16,674 of JBJEJF010000057.1, read as the reverse complement.
TGCACTTCAGGGTTCCAAGAGGAACATAATTATCAATAATATCTTTTCTAATCTGCTCACCGGTATACATATTCTGCCCATCAATATTGACATCCCATACAAACAAGGTAAATGTATATATGATCCCGAGACAACATAAAAATCCGAGGACAAAGCATTTTCTTTTTTTATATTTGTAAAAGAAAAATGGCAATCCCTTTTTATCCAGTGTCTTACAGGCAACACCTGTTTTTTCAATATATGGTTCAATACGTATATAATCTTTTTTTGAGACCCTTGCAGTCACACAGTCATCGGAGTGAACAATATTCCACATAAATATATTATTTCTGGAACATATATTGAAAAATCTGTCTCTGAATGAACCGGATACGGATATTATAAGAAAACCTCTAAGCCATCTCAATAAAGCCTGAAACATATCGAATCACCCTAATTTATACATTAATCCATCTTATACCTGATATCAAACCACTGACAGTCATTTCAATTCCATTAAAGGAAGATATATATAAATGTGTTCCGCTGATCTCCAATATTTTCTTTTTACATTGGATACATATTGTCTCATCACTGAAACTTATTATATTTTTATAACCGTCAATATGGATAGACTTTTGATCATAGAGTATAATTCTGGTCATATAAATCACCGTTTTTTTATATTTTATTCCGGAAATATTCCATATAGAATTAGAGAAATAAATAATATAGAATATAAAAGCACCTGAAGCAATCAAAAATATCATAAAAAGGAAATACCGCAGATAAAATCTTATCTGCGGTACTTCATGCTTATATGTCGTAAACTTTATTTATACTTGCGCTTTCTAGCAGCCTCTGACTTCTTCTTACGCTTAACGCTTGGCTTCTCGTAATGCTCTCTCTTACGAATCTCCTGCTGAATACCAGCCTTAGCACAGTTTCTCTTAAATCTACGAAGCGCGCTATCCAAAGTCTCGTTCTCTTTAACTATTACGTTTGACATACTATCCTCAACCTCCCTCCAGTTGTATATTCTGAATCAATGTGCACATTAACAACTGTTTGGGTAACTTCCAAAATTGCACAACAATGATTATAACACAATAATTTAATTCGTCAACAAAAAAATTAAAATTCATCCATTTTTTGTTAAAAAATATGTGTTTTTATTATGTTACAGGAAATATATGCTGTATTACGCTGTTGTTTCTCTGTTCGTATATATATGATCAATCAAACCATACTCAAGTGCCTGCTCTGCAGTAAGGAAATTATCACGCTCTGTATCACGTTCAATTACCTCCAGTGGCTTTCCTGTATTTTCTGAAAGGATACGGTTCAGTTTTTCTCTTGTTCTGATGATATGATCAGCGTGAATCTTCATATCCGTTGCCTGACCCTGTGCACCTCCCAACGGCTGATGGATCATGATCTCTGAATTAGGTAACGCAATTCTCTTTCCTTTGGTTCCTCCTGCCAGAAGAAATGCACCCATACTTGCAGCCATACCGACACAGATGGTCGATACATCACATTTTATATAATTCATAGTATCATATATGCCAAAACCTGCACTGACAGAACCACCCGGACTGTTAATGTATAAGCTGATTTCCTTGGTCGGATCCTCCGATTCGAGGAATAAAAGCTGTGCAATAACAAGGCTTGCTGTTGTATCATTTACCTCATCGGCAAGAAAAATTATTCTCTCCTTCAACAATCTCGAATATATGTCGTAGGATCTCTCTCCTCTGCTGGTCTGTTCAATGACTGTAGGTACTAATGCCATATCAAAAACCTCACTTTCTTTATGTCTAAAATATTTTTTATGCAAGCTGAGCCTGAGCCTCGGATACACCGGCCTGAAGCGCATCTGAGATACCTGACGGATCCTTACCACCGGCCTGAGCCATATTTGGACGTCCGCCGCCGCCACCGCCAACCATCGGGGCGATCTTCTTTATGATATTTCCGGCATGTACACCGGCTTTTACTGCATCATCCGTTGCCATAACGATGAGATTTACTTTGCCATCAAGCTCGGATGCAAGTATCACAACAGCCGTGCCAAGCTTTGCCTTTAAGTCATCACCAAGATTACGCAAAGCATTCATGTCAACATCTTTCATTGATACAGGAAGTATCTTGATGTCTCCCATTTCAACCACATTTGACATCACATCTCCCACAGAATCTTTGGCCATTTTATCCTTCAGCTTTTGATTCTCAGCCTGAAGTGCTTTAATCTCTGCGTGTAATGCTTCGATCTTCTCCGCCAGTCTGGATGGCTCTGTCTTGGCAACAGCGCTGGCACACTTAAGCTCTTCCTCCATCTGCTTATAATAATCAAAAGCGCCCTTTGAAGTCAGAGCCTCTATTCTTCTCACGCCTGCAGCAACACCCTGCTCAGATATGATCTTAAATGTGCTGATAATACCTGTATTAGCCACATGTGTACCACCACATAACTCCTTGGAGAAATCTCCCATGCTGACAACTCGTACAGTATCACCATATTTCTCACCAAAAAGAGCCATTGCACCTGTCTTTTTTGCATCCTCAAGAGACATTACAGCCGTTGTAACAGAAAGGTCAGCCTCGATCTCCTGGTTAACAATGCTTTCTACCTTTGCAATCTCCTCTTTTGTGAGAGCCTGATTATGTGTAAAATCAAATCTTAATCTATCCTGATCTACGTAAGAACCTGCCTGCTCAATATGTCCTCCGAGAACCATCTTAAGTGCTTTCTGAAGCAAATGTGTTGCAGAGTGATTCATACATGTATGGGAACGTTTATCAGCATCAACTTTAAGTGTTACTTTTTCACCCTTCTTAAACTCGCCACTTGCTACATATCCGATATGTGCGATCTTGCCGCCGACAACTTTGACAGTATCCTTGACAACAAATGAACCTGTCGGTGTCTCTATGATTCCGGCATCACCGCACTGTCCACCCATAGTAGCATAAAATGGTGTCTCAGCAACCAGAATCGAACCATTAAATCCTTCTTCCATGCTGTCAACGACTTCATCTTCTGTTGTCATGGCAATGATCTCAGATTCACACTGTATCTTGTCATAACCTACAAAGTCTGTTGTAAGCTCAACAGGGATCTGCTCATATACGGTGGCATCAGCCCCCATATAGTTTGTTACCTTGCGGGCCTTACGAGCTCTCTCACGCTGTTCCTGCATACAGGATTGGAAACCTTCTTCATCAACAGATATTCCGGCTTCCTCAAGTATTTCTTTCGTCAGATCAAGAGGGAATCCATAGGTATCGTATAATTTAAATGCATTGTTACCATCAAGTTCTGTACTTCCTGACTTCTTCATATCATCGATAAATCCATTTAAAATGGACAGTCCCTGATCTATCGTCTTATTAAAATTCTCCTCCTCAGCATTTAAAGTTGCAAATATATGCTCCTGCTTTGAAAGGAGCTCCGGATAAGCATCTTTAGAAACTTCAATAACCGTTTTTGAAAGCTCTGCTAAAAAGCTTCCCTGAATTCCAAGAAGTCTCCCGTGTCTTGCAGCACGTCTTAAGAGTCTTCTGAGTACATATCCACGTCCCTCATTAGATGGAAGGATACCATCAGAAGTCATAAAGGTAACGGATCTTATATGATCTGTAATCAAACGGATAGAAACATCTGTCTTCTCATTTTCTCTGTATGTAACTCCCGCCATCTCACAGATTTTATCACGAAGTGCTTTGATCGTATCGACATCGAATATAGAATCAACATCCTGGACAACAACAGCAAGGCGTTCCAGTCCCATTCCGGTATCAATATTTTTATTTTCGAGCTCTGTATAATTATTATGACCATCATTGTCAAACTGGGTAAATACATTGTTCCATACTTCCATGTATCTGTCACAATCACAACCCACAGTACATCCCGGCTTACCACAGCCATATTTTTCTCCACGGTCATAATATACTTCAGAACACGGGCCACAAGGACCGGCGCCATGTTCCCAGAAGTTATCTTCCTTGCCGAATTTGAAAATCCTCTCAGGTGCAATTCCGATTTCTTTGTTCCATATCTCAAAAGCCTCATCATCTTCTTCGTAAACAGAAGGATAGAGTCTGTCAGCATCCAGTCCGACTACTTCTGTCAGGAATTCCCATGTCCATGAAATAGCTTCATGCTTGAAATAATCTCCAAAAGAGAAATTACCCAGCATTTCAAAAAATGTACCATGTCTTGCAGTCTTTCCGACATTTTCAATATCACCGGTACGGATACACTTCTGGCATGTTGTAACTCTTCTTCGAGGCGGTATCTCCTGACCGGTAAAATATGGTTTTAACGGAGCCATACCTGAATTAATCAACAGCAGGCTGTTGTCATTATGCGGAATTAATGAAAAGCTGTTCATTTTCAAGTGCCCCTTGCTTTCAAAAAATTCCAAAAACATTTTTCTGAGTTCATTTACGCCATAGTTCTTCAATGTTATATTTCCTCCACAATCTATTATTGCTTTTCATCCTGCTCTACAGCAAGTTTAGCATCTTTGTTTGCTCTGATTTTCTTGCCAGCCATAATTCCAAGGAAAGCGAAAAACAGCATAGCTACAAATTTTATTAAATAGGTAACAAGTTCACTGAGTAATGCCCACATCTTTTTTCCCTCCAATTCAACCAAAAATATATCTCTTATCTTCTGTCAGCAAGATCCTTGATAATATCCTCCCATGTCACGCCACATTCAACCATCAGAACCATGAGATGATACATAAAATCAGAGATCTCATATTTTATTTCTTCAGGGTCGGCATTCTTGGCAGCAATCACGATCTCAGTTGCCTCCTCACCGACCTTTTCCAGAATTTTATCAATTCCTTTTTCAAAAAGATAATTGGTATAGGAACCATCCCGCGGATTATTTTTTCTATCCACAATAATATCATATTCCTCTCGAAATACCTTGAGAGGATTCGTATCATTATATTCTTTTCTGACCAGATCCTTGAAGAAACATGTCGGACTGCCTGTATGACACGCAGCTCCTATCTGTGATACCTTTGCAAGGATCGTATCATTATCACAATCTATCGTCAGTGATTTGACAAACTGAAAATGTCCGCTGGTCTCCCCTTTGGTCCATAATTCCTGACGACTGCGACTGAAATATGTCATGCGTCCTGTCTTAATCGTCTGATTAAACGATTCTTCATTCATATATGCCATCATGAGAACCTCACCGGTCTTATAATGCTGTGCTATAACCGGTATCAGTCCATCTGAATTCAGCTTAAATTCAGAAAACTCCAATGCACTCTCAAAAAGATTGACCGGAACACCCTGCGCTTTACATGCCTGCTTGATATCCATCACATCATGTTTCCTGAGATTGTATAAACTGATCATTTCCGCCTCTGTATCTGCCAGAAGACCTGCAATATCATCTGCTTCTGTAGAATAAGTTGACACCATCACAGGGAGACAGACCTCTTCTCTGATCATTTTTACCAGAGCAACATAATTGTCAACCTTATTGTTATGAATAAGCAGTAACCCGCCTGCTCCGTTTTTCTTCAGATCAGCCGCATATTCAACAGGATTCGGGCACTCATACAAATCTATCGTAACAATAATTCTCTCGCTTCCAAAACGTTCAGAAGCTTCTCTTACAATATCAATATTCTCCAAAGGTGCCCGTTTCATACATATCTTGGATGCGCCGGCATACAAAAGTTTTTTTATATCTTCAAGCTTTCTGACACCTCCACAGGCAATTAACGGTATATCAATCTGACGCGTGATCTCACGAATCAGTTCAATGTTCCTATCTTTGTTTTCCTGCGTACATGTACTGTCAAAAAAGGCAATTTCATCCGCTCCGGCATCATTGTAGAAAACTGCTTCCTCAAGCGCGTTATCTAATGAAAGACACGGAATTATCTTTTTGTATTCCATATGACTCCTCCTATAAGCTGCCCTTGGTGGACAGAATCTTTCCTTCCAGACGCGGGTCATAAGCAGTTGCCTGATCCAAAGCCTTGGCAAAAGCTTTAAACGCAGCCTCTATAATATGATGATTATTTGAACCATGTATCTGTTTGATGTGCAGATTCATCCCTGCTCCATAGGATACCGCATAGAAGAACTCCTTAACCATCTCTGTATCCATATATCCGACCTGAGGTGTTGTGAGATTCAGGTCATATACCATATATGGTCTGCCGGACAGATCAAGCGCACACAGAACAAGCGTCTCATCCATCGGAAGCATAAACGAGCCAAATCTGTTTATTCCCTCCTTATCACCCAGTGCTTTGGCAATCGCCTGCCCGAGCACAATACCGGTATCTTCAATCGTATGGTGTGAATCTACAAAAAGATCACCTTTTACAGTGACATTCAGATCAAAAAAGCCATGTCTTGCAAAACTGTTTAACATGTGGTCAAAGAAACCGATTCCAGTATCAACCTTAGCATATCCACTTCCATCGAGATTCAATTCCATCTGTATATCAGTCTCATTAGTCTTTCTTGAAACTGCAGAAACTCTTCCAGCCAAACAATCACTCCCTTTATCTAAAAATACATCTATCTATTATAGCATTTTATGAATCAATAATCAACTTTTACTCAAATCTTACACGTATAGAATTTGCATGCGCTGTCAAATGTTCAGATTCCGCAAAAGCGACTATATCTTTATAGACAGGTTCCAGTGCTTCTCTGGAATAATATATAATACTTGATTTTTTAATAAAATCATCTACGGACAACGGTGAGAAGAATTTTGCTGTACCATTTGTAGGAAGGACGTGATTTGGTCCGGCAAAATAATCTCCCAGAGGCTCGGAAGAATAACTTCCGAGGAATATCGCACCTGCATTTTTTATTCTTGTCATAGTGTCAAACGGATTAGCTGTCACAATCTCAAGGTGCTCACTGGCAATGTCATTTACAGTCTCTATTGCCTCCTCCATATTGGCTGCAACCAGAATATAACCATATGTATCAATTGATTTTCTCATAATATCCTTACGAGAAAGCTGTTCAATAAAATTATTTACCTCCACAGAAACCTGTTTTGCCAGTTCTTCGGAAGTGGTTACAAGAATTGCGGAAGCCATTTCATCATGCTCTGCCTGGGACAACAGATCTGCGGCAACATATCTCGGATTGGCAGTCTCATCTGCAAGTACAAGGATCTCACTCGGCCCGGCCACAGAATCAATGCTGACATGGCCAAACACCGCTCTCTTGGCAAGTGCAACAAAAATATTGCCCGGTCCAACGATCTTATCGACCTTAGGGACAGATTCCGTACCATATGCAAGTGCCGCTATAGCCTGCGCGCCTCCGGCCTTATATACTGCATCCACACCAGCTTCATTTGCTGCAACAAGCGTCATAGGATAAACCTTGCCTGAAGCATCACACGGCGTAGTCATAATTATCTCCCCAACACCTGCCACCTTCGCAGGAATGACATTCATGAGAACCGATGATGGATATACTGCCTTACCACCCGGAACATATACTCCAACTCTGGCGATTGGTGTAACCTTCTGACCGAGCATACTGCCGTTTGGCTCAGAATCAAACCAGCTGTACTGCTTCTGTTTTTCATGATATGTACGGATATTGCAGATCGCCTTTCTGATCACTTCAAGCAATTCAGCGTCAACCTCTTTGTAAGCTTCTTCAATCTCCTCAGGGGTAACTCTGATATTATCAGGCGTAATTTTTGCCTTATCAAATTTCTCTGTATATTTAAATAACGCTGCATCTCTGTTTATATGCACATCTTCAACAATTTCTTTTACGGTCGCCTCATAGCTTCCATAATTATCAGGGCTTCTTTTCAGAAGGTTACTAAGAATATCTTTTTTGGTTTCTTCATTTAATGTTACAATTCTCATAAAAGTTTTCCTCCATCATTTATATGTATCATTATTCTGCAATTATCTCTTTTAATTCATGTAACAGCTTGCGGATCCGTTCATGTTCCATCTTAAGACTCACCTGATTCACAACTACCCTCGCTGATAACGGACATATTTCTTCAAGTACTTCCAGACCATTCTCACGAAGTGTAGAACCTGTCTCTACAATATCAACGATTACCTCCGAGAGATCTACGATCGGTGCAAGTTCAACCGAACCATTGAGTTTGATGATTTCAACCGTCTGATTCTTTTTTTCAGAGAAATAATTCTTCGCTATATTCGGATATTTGCTGGCCACACGAATGATCTCATTTTTGGCAAGCAATTCTCTCGCTGATGCCGGACCGCATACACACATACGGCATTTCCCAAATCCAAGGTCCATAACCTCATAGAGATTTCGTCCTTCCTCCATAATTGTATCCTTACCAACAACTCCGATATCAGCAGCGCCATATTCCACATAGGTCGGCACATCCGAAGCCTTGGCAAGGAAAAATCGTATTTTATGCTCTTCGTTTGTAAAAATAAGCTTTCTGGTATCAGGATCCTTTGCTTCTTCGCAGGTAATTCCCATCTGTTCAAACAGACCTAAAGTCTTCTTGGCAAGCCTTCCTTTGGCCAGTGCAAAAGTTAAATATCTCATAATAACCTCCAAAAGTTAGTATAACGCAGATGCTTTTAAATTAGCAGCTGTATTGTCAATCATAGAGATGACGTCAATATCGTCCTCACCCGTAAAATGATAAATCGCAGAAAAATGCATTTTTTTTGCATACTCTATATAAGAATCCAGATCATATCTGTCCGATTGACGTATCAACTCAATCTTTTTATCATTTTCTCTCAGATGCGCAGCTAACTTTATAGCCGGTTTCTGATTTGATCTCTCATACAGAATCAGTATATTCGAATGGTCAATTTCAATATCAATCTTATTTCTACTTAACGCATTCATCAGATCATCGACATAGATTGCAAATCCGACTGATGGTGCGTCCTTGCCGAACTTAGATAGAAGATTATTATAACGTCCCCCTTTTACGATTGCATCCCCGGTTCCATATGTATACCCACGAAATACGATTCCGGTATAGTAATTATATCTGTTCAACATCGACAGATCAAAACCCACATATTCCTCATAACCATAACTTTGTAATGCGGTATATACTTTTTTCAATCTGTCGATCGCAGTTTTGGATTGTTCATTGGAAACCAGTGACTTTGCCCTGTCAAGCATATCGAGGCCGCCAAACATACAGTCAAAACCCGATAAAGCCTGTTTCATCTGTTCGGATATGTTAAGTTTTGAAACATATTCTGACAATCCAAAAAAATTCTTCATCTGAATATATTCTCTTATCTTTGCCTCAGTCTCCTCACCAAGGCCTGCTTCCGCAATGATCCCTTTAAAATATTCGATCTCACCAATCTCGATCTGAAATTCAGTCAGGCCGGCAGATTTCAGGCAGCTGATCACACACGCAATGATCTCGGCATCAGCAGCCGAACTGTCATCGTTGACCAATTCCCCTCCGATCTGGGTAAATTCACTGAGCTTACCCTGATGCTGATGTGCATTGATAAATGTATTTCCCTGATAACACAAACGGATAGGAAGATTCTCATCCGCATAATATTTTGCAACAGAACGTGCAATACTTGGTGTGATGTCCGGTCTTAAAACCAGCGTATTATTATTTCTGTCAAAGAATTTGTACATTTCATTGGATGGCGCCGATCCTTTGTCCATATTAAATATATCAAAATACTCAAAGGTAGGAGTATCTATATCCTGGTAACTATATAATCCAAGGACATGATGTATCTTATTTAAAACTGCACGTTTTTTCTTACATTCAGAATCATAGATATCCCGGACTCCTTCCGGAGTATGTAACAACTTTTCACTCATAGATCAATCTCCTTATATATAAATTCCGACAAATGCTGTCCCATCGTTTCACTTCATCACATTAAAGTGATAGCATGGTAGATTAATAAACAGCAAACTGATTATATGAAAATAACCATAACTTGTCAATTTATTTTCCAAAATAATAACATTATTTTAAAACAAAAAAGGAAAAAATAAAACTATAAAATAATTTTCTTCGCAAAAAGAACATTCGTTTGCATTATATGTCATCCTGTGATATACTAAAACAAACATTCGATTTTTATATAATTTCAATAAAGGAGGACACATATGCCATCTGGAAAATTATCTGCCAAGCAACAGGAAATATTAGACTATATGAAAGAATGTATTCTGCAAAAAGGATATCCACCTGCAGTTCGTGAGATCTGTGAAGCGGTACATCTCAAATCTACCTCTTCTGTTCATGCACATCTTGAAACTCTTGAAGAACGCGGTTATATCCGCAAGGATCCGACGAAACCAAGGGCAATCGAGATTCTGGATGATACTTTTAATCTCTCCCGCCGCGAATTGGTAAATATACCTATTGTCGGGACTGTCACATGCGGTGAGCCAATACTGGCCGTAGAAAATATAGAGGGATACTTCCCGGTTCCACCGGAATACCTTCATACCAACGGCAAGAATACATTCATGCTGAAGGTTAAAGGTGACAGTATGATAAATGCCGGAATATTTCATGGGGATCTTGTGATGGTTGAAGAATCACAGACTGCACGTAATTCTGATATTGTAGTTGCCCTGATCGATGATTCAGCTACAGTAAAAACATTTTACAAAGAAGATGGTCATATCAGACTTCAGCCTGAAAACGATACCATGGATCCAATTATTGTCGATGATGTAGCAATACTTGGCAAAGTTATTGGTCTTTTCAGAACCTTTTAATCAGCTTATACATATATCACAGTAAAATCCTTCCTTATTCTCTTTGCTCGTCACATAACGGTATCTGACACATTTTCCTTCATTAAACCGGACATGCATCTCAGAATAAGGATAGGCAATCTGTGTATTAAACATATTAAACACTTCCGCTGCCTTTTCTACAGAAAAAGCATTCAGCTTAATATCCACGACAAAATGCTTCACACTGACAGAGACCGTATATTTCTTTATCTCCGATATATCAGCCAGAACATTTTTCAATAGCATATATATTTCATTGTTAGCCTGAAGGTTAACATTCTCCAAATATTTATTTATCACTCTGTACATTGTATCCTCCAGGGTTTGCGTTCTCTCATATTTCCAGATATTTTTATATAAGATCAATATTTTTGTTTGTCAGGTATCTTATTATGTATCGCTTTAAATTCATCAAAATGCTGAATAAAAAGTTTCACAACTTTAGGGTCAAAGCTCTTGCCGCTCAACCGTATGATCTCATCAAAGGTATCTTCCAGTGACCATCCTTTTTTATAATAGCGGTCTGACGTCAGGGCATCAAAGACATCACATACAGCCATCAGACGACTGATATAAGCGATCTCCTCCCCTTTCATTCCCAGATATCCTGTTCCATCCCATCTCTCATGATGTTCCTTTGCAAGAATACACGCAAGATGCATCATTTCACCAGGACATTTTTCAAGTAAAGCCTCTCCATACAAAACATGATTTTTCATAATCTGATATTCTTCATCTGTCAGCTTATCCGGCTTGTCCAATATCTCTTCACTGATCATCAGTTTACCAATATCATGCATCATGGATGCTGTACATAATTTCTCGATATATTCATCATCAAAGCCGGATGCCTTTCCAAGGACTCTCATATATTCAGCAACGCGCTTAATATGTTCTCCCGTAAACTTGGACTTACTCTCACTGATCTCCGCAAAAGAATAGATCAGCCCCTTCTGATTATTTTCCATCGTGACCGCAGTATCTATAGCTGCATTAATCATCATGGAATTACGCTGAACAATAAAATACGCAACGATCGACATGGCAAATACGATTACGATCTGCGGAATCACATATCCCATCAGTACACCATACAGATCCGTATAGGGATTGCCGATAAGTGTTCCCTGAAATTGAAGCGATATCATATTGGAAACAACGATCCCCACTGATACAAGCAATGATGTAAACAGAACAAGTGTCTGATTATAGTATAATGATGCCATCAGAATCGGGAAAAGCATAATAGGAAAAGCGTAAGAGGACAGCAATGTCAGCATGATCGTACAGATAATACATATACATATAATAACAATATGCTTGGTAGCCGGAGATTTATCAAACTTAAACACATTGATCACTAACGAAGGGATAAGTGCGACAAAAATGGCTGATGCAAAAAATAAGATCAGCAAAGTCGGATCTATCTCCGTTATAAAATAACAATAGCCAAACGCAATGAGCAACAGCAATGCAATGACTCTCATACATCTGGCAGATATCTGATTAATTTTGATATAATTCTCGTTTATTAGGCTATCCTGCTTCATATATTACAAATCCCCCATGGAAATTATATTTCCGTCCCTCCAAATATGTTCCAGATCATAAAACGAACGCTCTTCTTCCGAAAAGATATGAATAATTATATCATAATAATCCAATAAAATCCATCCTCCATTTGAATAACCTTCCCTGTTTTTTAAATGTGCTCCTGATTCCGCCATTTTCTCTTCAACGCTGTCACACATTGCCTGAACCTGATTACGATTTGCTCCATCAGCAATGATAAAATAATCCCCCATGGAAGATATATGATGAATATCCAGAATCCTGATATCATGTCCTTTCTTATCCTCCAGAGCTTCAACAGCAATTTTTACAAGTTCTCGTACTTCCATTTATTCCTCCATTATTCCATCGTGTTAATATAATAATTATACGTCATTGTAGTCATATAATCCATATCAACTGAAGATTCCTCAAGATAATCCAATGTATTTTTCAATATATGAACCACACAGAGATCCAGATCTGTAAAAGCTTCTTTTCTTATCTCATTCATGTCACGTATCATTTTACGGTTTGGTTCTATATAATCGGCAACAAATATTATTTTTTCCAGCAATGACATATTCGGACGTCCGGTCGTGTGATAACAGATTGCATTCAGCACATCCTGATCTGTAACACCATACTTATATCTCGCATAAAATGCTCCAAGTTTTGCATGGAGCATATCAGGATTTTTTTCCTCAAATTTATTGACGGACAGCCCATGTTTTCTGGCTTTCTCAAGCTTCTCTTTTGCAGGAAGTCCTTTTGCACAATCATGAAGCAGCCCGGCGAGTCTTGCCTTTTCCATATCTGCGCCATACACCATAGCCATACAGGCAGCTGTATATTCCACACCCAGAGAATGTTCAAAACGTTTTTCACTTATTTTACCCTTTAAGCGGACCAAAATCTTTTCCCGATCCATCTTTTCCTCCAATCTGCCCGGAAATCCACTACACATTTCGTGAATTCTTCCAGCTGTATAATCCGTTATTCATAATGTATTCTGCAACCTTATGCGGCAGTAATTGCCATGGCATACAGCCATGGGATATCATTTCCCGTATCTCGGACGATGCCGCCGGAACATCATCATTGTGCATAAGAACGATATCTGCATCCGGGACATCATCCTTCAACTGTCCGGAACAGATTTGCATCTTTTCCACATCCGTATGTCTTCCTGCTACAAGCAATGTGCAATATGCCAAAATATCCCTGTAACGGAACCATTCCTTAAAGCTATACAGGGAGTCCGAACCTATTATAAAATAAATCTTTAGTTTCGGATTTTGTTTATGAATACATTCCAGCGTTTCAGCTGTATACGTTATCCCGCCTCTTTTGATCTCCAGATCCGATATACTCATATTTGACCGTCCATGAAGAGCAAGTGCAAGCATCTCTAATCGATGTTTCGTACTTACGATGTCCGAAGCATCCTTATATCCCGGGAAATTATTTGGCATAAAAAGAATATGCTCTATCTTCGGTATAGTTTTCACAGCACATTCAGCCATCATCAGATGTCCGTTGTGTACGGGATTAAATGTTCCACCAAGAATACCTATGCAGTTTAGGTTTTTTAAATCAGCCATATTACCGCTACGGAAGAATAATCTTCGCATCCTTTTTCGGTTTTTTGTATAATATTATTTTTTTACCTATGACCTGGACAACTTCGCTTCTGGTACGTTCAGCGATCGCAGCAGCGATCTCCCTCGGATCATCTATACAGTTCTTAAGAACACCTATTTTAACAAGTTCTCTTTTGACTAATGCTTCATTGACAGCCTCTGTCACCTCCGGTGTAAGGCTTGACTTACCAATATTGATTATAGGATCCATATTCATGGCAAGTCCTTTCAGGTATGCGCGTTGTTTACTCGTCATCGTAATCTCCTTATCCATAGTATTATCTATAATATATGAAATTATTTGTAATAATCAAATTCCAGTCCATACAGTTTTACTGTATCACCCTCCTGGATACCAAGCTCCTCAAGCATATCCAGAATTCCATTTTCCTTTAGGAAACGCTGAAAAAATGCAAATCCTTTTTCTGATTCAAGATTTGTATATCCAAGCATTCGCTCTATCCTTGGTCCCTCGACAATATACAAATGTTCATCCTTCTCAGATTTTGTCACCTCAAAAGGAAGTTCTGGATCATCCATGAATTCAATATCCATCTCAGGCTCAAATTCTATAATATCATCCGGTGCTTCCTTCACAAGCTCGTTTACATACCATAGAAGCTCATTCAGACCCTTACCTGAGACAGCCGATATCGGAAATACCTTGATCCCCTTCGGCTCATATTCATCTTTCAACATGGTAATGACTGTCTCGTAATCATCCCCGTACAGTGCATCACATTTATTTGCAGCGATAACCTGTGGACGGTTGGCAAGATCCTTGTTATACGCCAGTAACTCTTTATTAATTGCCTCGATATCCACGATCGGATCCCTTCCTTCCGTAGATGCCGCATCAACCATATGGATCAACACCTTGGTACGCTCAATATGCCTGAGGAATTCAATACCGAGACCGACTCCCTCTGAAGCTCCCTCGATAATACCCGGAATATCAGCGATAACAAATCCGTTTTTATCTCCCAGATCAACGACGCCAAGGTTCGGATTAAGAGTCGTAAAATGATAGTTCGCAATCTTCGGCTTTGCGTTGGTCACTCTGGACAGAAATGTTGATTTTCCGACATTTGGAAATCCGACCAGTCCGACATCTGCGATCATTTTTAATTCCAGTGTCACCCACATCTCCTTCGCAGGCTGACCCGGTTGGGCATACTTCGGTGCCTGCATAACAGCAGTCACATACTGCCTGTTTCCTTTTCCTCCTCTTCCACCTTTGAGAAGAGTAACCGGTTCCGTTCGGTTTGCCATGTCAAGAATTACTCTTCCTGTCTCAAAGTCCTTCACGACCGTACCGGCAGGCACCTTCAGGATAACATCCTTGCCGTTTGCCCCATGACAGTTTCTTTTTCCGCCTTCCTCTCCATCTCCGGCAGCATATTTTCTAATATGTCTGAAATCAGTCAATGTATTTAATCCGGGATCAACAACAAAAATGACATCTCCGCCTTTTCCACCATCTCCGCCGTCAGGTCCCCCGTCAGGGACATATAATTCACGGCGAAATGACACATGTCCGTCACCACCCTTGCCAGACCTGATATATATCTTCGCTCTGTCAGCAAACATAACAAACCTCCGTTTTATAAAATATACCCAATATCAAGTGTTCCTATAATAACATAAAATAATTAAAAAAAATACCCTAATACACAATATAACATAGAAAAGCCCAACATTGCACCAAAAATATAAGACGGATAAGAAGATCTCATCCGTCTCATATAATTCAATATGTGCCGATGCATAAGCACCGCCGGTTATGATATTATTCAGCGTTTGATACCGGGTAGATAGAAACCTGCTTCTTATCTCTTCCCTTTCTCTCGAATCTTACAACACCATCGACAAGTGCGAAAAGTGTGTCATCTCCGCCGATACCAACGTTTACACCAGGATGAATCTTAGTTCCACGTTGTCTGTATAATATATTACCAGCCTTAACAAACTGTCCGTCTGCTCTCTTGGCTCCAAGTCTCTTGGATTCGGAATCTCTACCATTCTTGGTAGAACCAACTCCCTTTTTGTGAGCAAAGAACTGTAAATCTAATCTCAACATCGTCCTTACACCTCCTTGTAGTGTACCTGCAAATACTTTTCACCATACTCCCTGCTTATGCCATCTAGACCCATAGCAAGGGTACGAAGTAAAATTTGTCCTGCCTCATCAGAATCTGAGAGGAATTTAAACTGTATGAGTCCCGACTCACCCTGCTCACATTTGAATCTGTTATCTGTAAGCTTCTCAATTGCATTTACTGTGTTGATGGTCAATATCGACACGGATGCACAAACGATATCTTTATTGTATCTTGCATATCCTGCATGACCACTCACACGAAATCCAACATAACGCCCGTCGGAATCTACATAAAACACTGCCTGAATCATAATCTAATAATTAAGCATTGATTGCTTCAATCTTAACCTTAGTGAAAGGCTGTCTGTGACCCTGCTTCTTGTGATAGCCGGTCTTTCTCTTGTACTTATAAACAACAACTTTCTTGTGCTTTCCATCACCAAGAACTGTTGCCTTTACTGAAGACTTCTTGCAAGCCTCACCACAAAGAACATCTGTATCATTGTTCACTGCAACAACATCAAATGTTACCTCTGAGCCTTCCTCTGCATTAAGCTTTTCAACCTTAATGATATCTCCTTCAGCTACCTTGTACTGCTTTCCGCCTGTTGCTATAAT
>JBJEJF010000056.1:0-7887 GCA_051877775.1 Wujia sp. | reverse complement strand
ATTGCTTTGATTGTGATGTATATGCGGGTCGAGAAAAAATATAAAGTAAAATAAATAATATGCAAAGATGAAATTATTATAATTTTTAAGGAGGAAGGATCATAATGGGGAAAAAAATCATTAACAGGATATTAAATATATTATGTCTTATCGTTTTGATTGGCATTACCATATATCTGATAATAAGATGGAATTCTATACCTAAACTGATTCCATCACATTACGATTTTGCAGGAAATGTGGATAGTTACGGAAGTAAAGGCTCCGTTCTGATGATGCCGATCTTAGGGTGGATACTGTATATTCTTGTTACGGTTCTTGAGATGTTTCCGGGAGTCTGGAATACAGGCGTTAAAGTGACCGAACAAAATAAATTCCGCGTCTATGCTGTTCTTAGGCTCATGATGGACATAATTAAATTTATAATGGTGGTATCTTTTTCGTATATTACGATATGTATGGTGGAATTTATTCACCTTGGAATGTGGTTTGGTATTGTGGAAGTGGGAACAATATTTCTTACGATCGCGATATGTATGGTAAAACTGTATAAGGCACAGTAATAAGTTTGTATTGCTTTGGGCATAATGATAATTGAAAAATAGAAGTTGCTGTGATACAATAACTAAGTTTGAGAAACTTTTTATGATTATTGTACATGTAAGAGGTCAGAATTATGCAGATTACAAGAGAAGATATCAGAAACGTAGCGATTATTGCCCATGTTGATCACGGCAAGACTACACTTGTAGATGAATTGTTGAAGCAGAGCGGTGTATTTCGTGAGAATCAGGAAGTTGCCGAGAGAGTTATGGATTCCAATGATATTGAGCGGGAGCGCGGTATCACGATTCTTTCCAAAAACACAGCGGTAACCTATAAGAATACGAAGATTAATATCATTGATACCCCGGGACATGCGGATTTTGGTGGAGAGGTTGAACGTGTCCTCAAAATGGTAAATGGTGTTATTCTGGTCGTAGATGCTTTTGAAGGCCCTATGCCACAGACTAAGTTTGTGCTTAAGAAAGCACTGGAACTTGATCTGAGTGTTATCGTATGTATTAATAAGATAGATCGACCGGAAGCGAGACCGGAAGAGGTTGAGGAGGAAGTTCTGGAACTACTCCTGGAACTCGATGCCAATGAGAAGCAGCTTGACTGTCCTTTTGTATATGCATCGGCTAAGACCGGTGTTGCGACGCTGTCTCCGGATGAAACGGGAACTGATATGAAGCCGTTATTTGAGACGATTCTGGAATATATTCCGGCACCGACCGGAGATCCTGATAAAGGGACACAGGTATTGATCAGTACCATCGATTATAATGAATATGTGGGAAGGATTGGTGTCGGCAAGGTCGATAACGGCAGTCTGAGATTGAATCAGGATGCAGTGATCGTCAATATGCATGAGCCGGATAAGAAGATCAAGGTTAAGATTGGCAAGCTCTACGAATTTGAAGGTCTCAATAAGATAGAAGTCGATGAGGCCAAGATCGGTTCAATTGTTGCCATATCCGGAATACAGGATATTCACATCGGTGATACCATATGTTCACCGGAGAACCCGGAGCCGATTCCGTTCCAGAAGATCTCTGAACCGACGATTGCCATGCATTTTATGGTAAATGATTCTCCACTTGCAGGTAAGGAAGGAAAATACGTTACATCCAGACATTTGAGAGACAGATTGTTCAGAGAGCTGAATACAGATGTATCGCTCCGTGTGGAAGAGACAGATACGACAGAGAGTTTCAAGGTATCCGGTCGAGGAGAACTGCATCTGTCTGTTTTGATCGAGAATATGCGTCGTGAGGGGTATGAATTTGCAGTCAGCAAGGCTGAGGTCATCTACAAAGAAGATGAGAAGGGCAAGAAGCTTGAGCCGTTTGAGATCGCAGTGATCGATGTACCTGATGAATTTTCAGGTACGGTTATCAATATGTTAAATAATCGTAAGGGCGAGCTGCAGGGAATGGCACCGACAGGAACAGGGACGACGAGACTGGAGTTCTCTATCCCATCCCGTGGTTTGATTGGATTCAGAGGAGATTTCCTTACAGCGACCAAGGGGACAGGTATTCTGAATACGATATTTGATGGCTATGCACCATACAAAGGAGATATGTCCTATCGTAGTCAGGGTTCTCTGATCGCTTTTGAGTCAGGAGAATCTATCACATATGGTCTGTTTAATGCACAGGAGCGTGGAACATTGTTTATCGGACCGGGTGAACAGGTATATGGTGGTATGGTTGTAGGCCAGTGTGGTAAGCCTGAGGATATTGAGGTAAATGTATGCAAGAGAAAGCAGCTGACCAACACCAGAGCATCTGGTTCGGATGAAGCGTTAAAGCTGACTCCGCCAAGAATACTCAGTCTGGAGCAGGCTCTTGATTTTATTGATACGGATGAGCTGCTTGAGATAACACCGAAGTCTATCAGAATCCGTAAGAAGATTCTTGATCCGACACAGCGTATGCGTGCCAAGAGAGCAATGCAGACAAAATAAATGAAGAGATATTTATATGTATAGAAAAAGAAAGAGAATATATGCCGTTGCTATGTTGCTTATCATAGTGGCGGCTATATTATTACAATCAGTTGATCTGAATAACGACGAACATATTGGCCGTACAATTACGGAAGAACCGGAACAGACAGCGACTGTTCAGGATGCGACTCCGGAAGATGCGGCAGGTAGTGATGTGTCAGACGAAATGCTGCCACAGGAGGAAACAGCTGCCACAGAGCAGGAGATAAGGGATGACAGTGGGGATGGAGCTTATGTGGGATGTCAGAAGACGATCGATGCGGACGCAGAGCGGATGATCGATGATATGCTTCAGCGCATGACACTGGAAGAGAAGGTCGGTCAGCTTTTTTTCATCAAGGATGATGGAAGATTCCGCGCGGACATACTGGAACAGTATCCGGTGGGAGGAATTATACTCTTTGATGGTGACTTTAAGGGAAAATCAGCTCAGAACCTGAGAGATTATATTGCGGAATTCCAGGAAAACACCAGTTATCCTCTGCTGATCGGTGTAGATGAGGAGGGCGGTACTGTAATCCGTCTCAGCAAATATTCGACATATGCTGATAGTCCGTTTCAGTCTCCGAGAAGTCTGTATGATGCTGGTGGATTCGATGCGATCCGGGAAGATACGGAAACGAAATCTGAGTTATTGTTATCCTATGGAATCAATGTGAACTTTGCGCCCGTCTGTGATATATCGGATGATACGGGTGACTTTATCTACAGTAGAAGCATAAGCGGAGATCCGGACGTAGTATCAGAATTTGCAGAGATATCTGTTGCTGTGATGCAGCAAGAAGGAATCGGGAGCGTGCTCAAACATTTTCCGGGATATGGAAGTAATGGAGATACGCATACGGATGTAGTCCGTGACAGTCGTGATTATGATACCTTTGTGGCGCAGGATCTCAAACCATTTCAGGCCGGTATCGATGCGGGAGCAGACTGTGTGCTGGTTAGCCATAATATCGTGGAATGTATGGATCCTGATATGCCCGCATCGTTATCCTATGCCGTGCATGATGTTTTACGGAGCAGGCTGGGATTCCGCGGCGTCATTATCACGGATGATCTGATGATGAATGGCGTATCTGAATATGTGAATGAGGATGAGGCAGCGGTGCAGGCGATTCTCGCAGGAAATGATATGATCCTGTCCACATATTATGATGTTCAGTATCAGGCGGTACTTGATGCTGTCGATGAAGGTACAATAACCGAAGAACGATTAGATGCCTCCGTCCGACGCATCCTGCATTGGAAATACAGCCTTGGTATAATAGAAACAGAGCACCCAGGAGAATGAAAGATACCTGCCATCTTTCATTCTCCTGCTCCTGGGTATTCTGTTTTATTATGGTGCGATTCCGAAACCATAGGTAGTATCAGTTTTATATTGATATATATAGAATGTCTCTGCATCATTTCCCCTCGAGGATAACTGGACCTGATAGATATTCTGGTTAAAGATCCCTACAACGTCAATATAAGGATATTGGGGGATATCATAACCAGAGACGTTCTCGGACACAGTCTCCAGCTTAATGTTCGAATCACCTAATATATCATTTATGTTCTCATTCATATATATTTTTTTGATGGAGGAAAATGGCTTGTTGCTGTCGTTTACCTGGGCGGCAAGAATGGTGCCATTTTCGGTGATGAGGATAGTGTGTTCAAGTGTGTTATCAAATCTGGTAAAATGCACGACCCACAGGTATGTTGTGTAGGTGTTGAATACGGTGTCCGTGTAGCGATACAGTTCTGTGGTCCACGAATACCAGTTGCCGTATGTGGAAGACAGGGAATACGGATATACATTTTGTTTGTAGTAATATTCCATCTGGGATTTGACCAGAGAGATGATCTCGGATTCACTCAGGTTGCCCTCATCAGAGCTGACCTGGACACAATTACTTTCCCATACACCGGATATCAGTTTGATACGGTCCAGAGAGGAGAGCTGTTCGGAGGCATTTTTAGCCATGGCTGTACCTGAGGCAAGATAATAGCTCTCCGGTGCGGTTTCAACGACAGACAGCTGCCTGTCGGTCATGTGTTTTAAAACCAGCCTGGGAAGAAGTATGCCACCTGCGACCGCAAGACAGGCAAGTAGGATCCCGACGGGAAGATATGGTGAAAGATCAGCTTTCATGTTTTTATTTATTTGATTTTTCTTTGCTTTTTTGTTTCTTTGCTTTGTTCTGTGACTTTTCTTCATGGGATATTACCTCTTTTCCGGTTGGAATATCATCCTGTATCATTGTATCGTTCAATCTGTATATCGGAAAAAGGATGTGCATCATAGTACCCTTTCCCGGTTCACTCTCAATCAGGAACCTGGCATTGTGACATTGAAAGACCAGATTGGCAAGGGACAGCCCCAGCCCGGCACCGCCTTCTTTTCTGGAACGAGATTTGTCTACCATATAGAATTCGTCACATATGCGGGACAGATGTTCCTTGCTTATACCGATTCCGTGATCCTGCACGATAAATTCATATACATCACCAGCGGGTTTTCCTGTAAATATAATAACTGAATTCTCTGCGGATGCTTTGCGGGCATTATCGATAAGATTAATAAAAGAGGACTTGAGAAGCTCCGCATCACCGTCAAGCCGGGTATTAACGACATTTATATCAAGTCTGATGTTTTTTTCATCCAGAGCCGGGCGGACGCTGACAGCAATCTCCTCGGCAAGCCGGCCGGTAAAAAAAGGTTCGGATGATATACTGTGCTGTTTGGTATAGATAAAATCCAGAAGCTTTCTCGACATGGACTCCAGACGTTTTCCTTCGCTGAATATGTATGATGCTGCCATGATCTGATTTTCCCTTGTCATTTCCTTGGAGCGAATAGTATCAGCATATCCGATGATGGAGGTCATTGGGGTCTTCAGTTCATGGGTAAAGTCAGCAACAAACTGATCCTGGCGGACGATCATATCCTTCAGTGCATCAACATGGTCTGAGACGGACTGTGCCATCTGATTGTAGGTGGTGGCCAGTGAGCCGATCTCATCGTGGGAGTTGATGTGTACACGTGCATCGTAGTTACCTTCTCCAAAAGATCTTGAAACAGTGTTCAGTGTCTCCAGCGGTTTTGTCAGCCATGTGCTGACCACAAACATACAGATGGAGCAGATAAATACGACAATAACAAGCAAAAAGCGAAAATATATGATCTGCTGGTTCATGAGATCGTATGCACCGGTGATATCACGCCGGTTGATAATATTGAGATTTGCATCCAAAACAGTGCTGCAGGATGCGGCAAATATGTACCTGATGCCGGAATCCTCAGTTATAACATAGTTTTTGACGCCGATCTCAGTATTCTTCCACAGTGCATCAGGATACAGGATAGAATCTTCGCTGTTTGAGTAGATGAGTTCGCCATCATATACGATGTAGATCGCAGACTGGTTGGCAGACATGCTTGATGTGACATCAGAACCTGCGACAGACAACGCGTTTAGAAATTCTGATCTGCTGCTCTTGACTGCATCCAGCAGTTTATACTCAACAGTGGACTGGATCATGTTATTTTCTTCGATGGCATTTTTGATCTGGGAATCCAGAGCCAGCTTGAAATTCTTGTCGATCATAAAAAAACCGACAGTTCCGATTCCGATGGATAAAAGTATGATGTTGATAATGAGTACCTTGTATCTGAATTTCATGAATGAAAGGGCTCCTTTATTCTCCTTCAAGCCGGTAACCGACCTTGTAAATGGTCTTGAGCTTATGTTCAAGACCGGCTTTTTTTCTTAGGCGCTGAATGTGCAGGTCCAATGTTCGTGTATCTCCGTAATAGTCACTTTCCCATATGGATTCATAGATGCGTTCACGAAAAAGTGTGATGTTGACATTGCGGACAAACATAACAAGCAGGTCAAATTCCTTTGGGGTGAGGTCAAGTACAGCATTGCCCTTTTTGGCAATCTTGTTTTCCGGATCAATGATAATGTCCTCGAACTGTAGTATCGAGGCGCTCTTGTTATATCTCCGGAGAACAACATTTACCCGGGCTAGCAGTTCTACAATCTCAAATGGTTTTACAATATAGTCTTCGGCACCTAACATGAGTCCTTTTACCCGGTCGTTTAATGCAGACTTTGCAGTCAGAAAAATAACAGGAATGTCAAGAGGTTTGATATATTCCAACAGCTCATAGCCGTCTATCTCAGGAAGCATAATATCGAGCAGTATCAGGTCAAAAGTATGTGATTCCAGGATATTGGCTGCTTCAAGACCATCATATGCACAGGTACAGTCATATCCGGCATCGGACAGATTGATCTTAATCAGGTCGGAGATAGGGCGTTCGTCTTCGACGATTAGTATTTTTATCATTGTTATCCTCCTAAACAGTTCATCGCAAGTCATGCATAACTATTTGTAGTATATAACAGTTTGTCATAAAAGTGTATCATAAATGCATCAAAAGAGTATCAAAAGAAGTGGGACAGATACAAAATTGATGCATTTATTTAATAATATATATATGAGATAGTCAGTGACGTGGTATAATTTTATGAATCAGATACATGATCCGCAGAGTTTTCTGATTGGTGGGGCCGGTTATTATAATGCGGTATCATTGAAAGGGGTTATATCATGAGCACAAAGAAACAGAAAAAGATAGATGGCAGGCGCAGATGCCGGGAGAAAATATTATCGGGTATACTTGTTCTTCTGCTTGGCATGACAGGCTGTGGAAGGGCGGACAGAAGCCAGATAGAAGCTGATATCTCGAAGGTGAATGCGGGGATGGAAACTGCATCGGATGCGGATCCTTCCGGAAATATGCTGGGAGAGATACCGGAACATATTGCATATGAGAAAATAAACGACAGCAATGGTAATTGTCTTAAGGTCGATGCTGCGGTGATCGTGCCTGAGATACCCTCTTATGGTGTATATAAAGAGAATCATATTGATATCAATGACGCATATCTTAAGACAATGGCAGAAAAACTGTTTGATCGTGGAGAGTACGAGCAGATAAAACCTGCCTGGATGTGTACACAGGAGGAGCTTGAAAAGGAACAGGAATATATAAACAGACTTGTCAGTACATATGATCTCGATGCGCTTGCTATAAACTATGGAGGAGCAAAAGAAGATATTGCGGAAGTTTGTTTGCCGGACTGGCTGTATTATCTGTATCATTATTACAATGAGGTAAGCTATGATGGAAGTACAGAAGCAGAGCTTACGGAAGGAAAGCTGATCTATGGATATGAGGATTTTTATGATGCATATGACAAGGAAGCTTCCAGAGAATATAATACCTGTGCCCTTCGGGGAACCGTGGATGGAAGGGAGTGGATACTTTA
>JBJEJF010000055.1:0-88198 GCA_051877775.1 Wujia sp. | reverse complement strand
ACATAAAAGCAATTATGTGAAGTGTTTGAAACATATATTTCGATTTGCGATTATCTGATTATATAGAATAATAAAAAGGAAAATGGGAGGTCAATTATGTCAGGGGTTATCATTGATGTAAAACACTTGGAAAAACAATATATGAAACAAAAGGCAGTCCGGGATGCATCCTTTCAGATCACTGAGGGTATGATCTGCGGCCTGATAGGACCAAATGGAGCGGGCAAGACGACTATCATGAAAATGCTTGGCGGTCTGGTTTTGCCGACAGCCGGAGAGATATCGATCTATGGAGGCAGTACGGAGGAGGAACTGGCCAGAGCGAGAAGCCGTATGAGCTTCATGATCGAGACACCATATGCCAAGGAGAAGATGTCTGCACGGGAAAATCTGGAGAAACAGAGAATTCAAAAAGGAATTCCGGATAAGCATCGTGTGGATGAGGTGCTGGAGATCGTAGGGCTTGCTGATACCGGGAAAAAATATGTTAAGAACTTCTCTCTGGGAATGAGACAGCGGCTTGGTATCGCAAATGCACTTCTGGCGAAGCCGGAGATCATGGTGCTTGATGAGCCGATCAACGGACTGGATCCGGAGGGTATTGTGGAGATAAGGGAGCTTTTGCTTAAGCTGAACCGTGAAGAGCATATCACGATCGTGATCTCATCGCACATTCTGAGTGAGCTGTCACTGCTCTGTACTGACTATGTTTTCATTCATCATGGAGAAATCATGCAGAAGGTTTCGGCAGAAGAGCTGAAAAAACTGTGTAAGGAATATTATCATATTCACACAGACGATGATGCAATGGCATTGGCAATTCTTCAGGAAAAGATGCAGATAACAGGTTTTGATGTGGAGGAAGACGGCAGTATCCGTCTGTATGAAAAGATGGATGCATTAAGGGAAGTTTCTAAGACCCTGTATGAGGGAGGTGTAGTTCCGATTGAGCTTACGGTACATGAAGCAAATCTGGAACAGTATTATATGGATATGGTAGGTGAGCAGAATGTGGAACATAATGAAAGCACAAAATTATCAGATTAAGAGAGACAATCTCGTTATTATTGGATTTTTAGTCTGTCTTGTCCTGCCTGTGCTTGGTATATATCTGGCGGATATTGGTGTGGATAATATGGATGGAAGCTTGTTTACAGTAGCAATGTTCGGGATATTTCCGTTTGTTTTTCTGCTTCTGTCTCTCATTCTGGTTACGCGGATATGTGGCTGGGATATGAATGACAAGACAATCAACTATGAGCTGCTTGCAGGACATAGCCGCACAGAGGTGTATTTTGGCAGAGCAATGTCATCTCTTGTGTGGACCGTGGTGGGATGTGTTCTGGTGTCACTGATTCCGATCCTTTTGTTTACAGCAGTGAAGGGGTGGGGGCATAGCCTTGATATAGGAGATGCGGTAATCAGATATGGCGTTATGCTGCTTGCGCTGTTTCGATGGTCATGTGAATTGACATTGCTCACATTTCTGCTCCGTAACAATTATGCAGCAGCGGTATTGGGATTTGTAATATTTGATTTTGGTACAATATTTGCTCTTATTATGGAAGAGATGGGACAGAAGGTGGACTGGCAGCTCGCAAGTGCCAATATGATGAATCTCTCAGATGTATCCAACTATCGGAACATTATGATTGGAGATATGCAGGTAACGGTTTATGAGGCGATGCTTGGTACTTCTGAGATTATATATTCGGTCGTTGCATCGGTTGTTGTGGGGGTCATTTGTATTGCAGCGGGATATATCGTGTTCCGCAGACATGATATGGCATAGAGGGAGGATGAATATGAAAAATATAATAAAAGCACAGCTTTATCAGATAAGAAAAAGCAGTTTTGTATTTATTGTCTTTCTTGCGGTTCTCGTCATGCAGTTTGCAAATATGATGGGAGAGTGGAGCTATCGCGGAGATAAAATGTATGGGAGTACATATATCGCTGCAAATGGATTTTATATGACTCTGGTTGCCCTGATTTTTGCAATCGTATTCACGGGACAGGTATGCGGAGCGGACTTTATTGATAAAACAGCTAATTATGAGCTGATGTCAGGACACCTCAGGAAACAGGCGTATTTTAGCCGGGCACTTATCAGTCTGGTGGGGGGAGGCATTGGAGCGGCATTGATTATAGCTGCACCGGTTGTGATATCCACTATAGCCTGTGGATGGGGGAACGATATCCGTTTTAGTGATGCAATATGCCGTTTTCTGCTGGTACTTCTTCCGGTATTTCGTATTATATGTGAATTTATCTTTCTGACCTATGTTGTGAAGAATGCTTATGTCATTATGGCGTGTGGTTTCTTTACATATATTCTGGGCAGTGCATTACCGGAATATCTGGGAAGAAGTGAATCTGTTCTGCTGGGTATTACAAATCTGTCTAAGCTGTGCAGTTTTGAATCATGGATGACCTACACGGTGGGAGAGATGAATATCTACACGGTGTATGAAGCAGGCGTTTCAGTAAATGATGTGGTGCCTACGTTGCTTGCTTCAGTGATAATCGGTGGACTATTTCTTATAATCGGGTATCTGTACTTCAAAAAAGATGATTTGAATTAGCCGGTAGAAATGGAGGAGTGAACAATGCTATATGGTGATTTGTTTTTTATTATAATAGAACTGGCCGGAACAGCAGCTCTGTATCTGCTTGCCGGTTATGCGTCGAAGGTCTTAAGTACAAAATGGAGACTCTGTTATGTGTTACCGATGGTTATCTGTATTGTGTTTGGTGCCGTTACCGGATTTGAGATCTCTCTTGCAGGAGTATATGCAGGTGCTGTAATTATGCTTGCAGGATTCCTAAGGGAAGATAAGAAAGTAAGACGTGCAGCGAGTGTAATGGCAGGGGTGCTTATTGCGATCTCGCTTGTGGTATGCCTGATTAATCCGGGTTATCGTACAGTGGATTTTACGGAGGATTTTGATAAGGGTTTTGACGCGATGAAGGATCATTATTGTCTGGCTGAATATAAGGAGATCAACTGGGATGCTCTGTATGATAAATATTATCCGCAATTTGAGAAGGCGGATAAGAAACATGATGAAGTGGAAAATTACATTTTGTGGCAGCAGTTTTGTGGGGAATTTCATGATGGTCATGTTGCGTACAGTGCGGATGCGGATATAGTGGAATCTGCATATGAACGTATGTATGGAAATGATTATGGTCTGTCTGTTATGACATTGTCAGATGGTCAGACCGTTGCGGTCAACGTAGAGCCGGACAGTGTGCTCACGGATGCCGGGATTCATAATGGAACCGTGATTACGGCCTGGGATGGCAGAACAATAGAAACGGCGGAGGCAGACATAGATATGCCGTTATCATTTTGTCCATATAATGCGGTACAAGAAAATGATGATTTCTACCGTGCACTGCTGGTTGCAGGGATGGGAGGAGAAAGTGTTACGATATCCTTTCTGGACAATGCAGGGGAGGAAAAGAGTGTAACAGTACCAAAATGTGGTGTATATGCGGATAGACTGCAGGATACGGTTCATACGATCTGCAGAGGGGTAGAAGGCTCCAATCTTACATGGAGCAGCCTGAATCAGGATACCGCATGTCTGCGAATCTCCGGCATGATGTATGACAGCAAATCTTTTGAGAATGGCGATCACAGTCAGATGAAGACGGAGATAAAGGAGAAACTGCTCGAATTAGAGGAAGCGGATGTGCAGAATCTTGTTATTGATCTTCGGGATAATACCGGAGGATCTCCGGAATTTATTCTTGCAATTGCAGAACTGCTTGCACCGGAGGGGGAACATACATATATATATGATGGAGTATGGGATGAGACGAAGAAGGTATATCAGACTGATCCTGCGACAGGAAAATATGTGACAGGTGCAGAGATAACCTATTCAGGCGAAAATATGTGGGCAGATGGTGAGATAGTGATACTGGTCAATTCCGGCACTATCAGTGCAGGTGATCATTTCACGAAGCTTATGAGTGATTTTGATAATGTAACGGTTATGGGATTTAATACCACAAACGGTTCAGGCCAGGGTATCAGAGGTGTTTCTCTTGAAGGGGGAATGCTTCAGTTTTCGTCGGTACCTGTTCTGGATGCAGATGGAGATATCTTCATTGATACGGATGCATCGGGGATCTCGCAGGTATCAATTGATGTAAAAGTTCCGTTTGATGAGGAAGCGGTACATATTTTGTTTGATGAAGGCGGCGATTATGTCCTGTCCTGTGCACTCGGTTATTTGGGCGAAAATTAATTTTTAAGAAATATCATGTAAAGCATTGTCTTTTCTTGTATGGTGTGCTATGATAACAACCACTAGATATAGTTAAAGTAAAGAATGGCATATACCATATATAGAAGAAAGGGCGATAGGAAAATGGAAGGGAAAAGCTGTGTTATTAAGAGAAACGGGGAGGAGGTTGCGTTTGATCTCTCTAAGATAGTGAATGCGATCAAGGCTGCCAATAATGAAGTGGATTGTCTTCATCAGATGAATGAATATCAGATCCAGGCAGTTGCCGATACCATCGAGAATAAGATCGACAGTATGACACATGCAGCACATGTGGAAGATATCCAGGATATGGTTGAGACCGGTATCATGGAGATGCGTGGATATGAGGTGGCACAAAAATACGTGCGGTATCGTTATAAGAGAGAGCTGGCAAGAAAGTCCAATACGACAGATAATGGGATACTTACCCTGATCGACAACATGAACGAGGAGATCAATCAGGAGAATTCCAACAAGAATCCGGTCATTAACTCTACACAGAGAGATTATATGGCAGGCGAGGTCAGCAAGGATCTTACGAAGAGAATGCTGTTGCCGGAGGATATCGTTCGTGCACATGAAGAGGGAATCATTCATTTTCATGATTCGGATTATTTTGCCCAAAAAGAGCATAATTGTGACCTGATCAATCTTGAGGATATGCTGCAGAACGGAACAGTGATCAGTGAGACGCTGATAGAGAAACCCCACAGCTTTTTTACAGCCTGCAATGTTACGACGCAGATCGTGGCACAGGTGGCAAGTAACCAATACGGCGGTCAGTCCTTTACATTATCGCATCTGGCTCCTTTTGTAGATATCAGCAGAAAGAAGATCAGGGAGGATGTGATCGCTGAGCGGAAGGCCTGCAATGATTCGCTGGATGATGAGATAGTAGATAAGGTTACTGAGATGCGTCTTCGGGCAGAGGTAAAAAGTGGCATACAGACGATACAGTATCAACTGATCACGCTGATGACCTGTAACGGTCAGGCACCATTTGTGACTGTTTTCATGTATCTTGATGAGGTGCCGGATGGACAGATCAGGGAGGATCTCGCGCTGATTATCCGTGAGGTGCTGGAACAGAGGATGCAGGGCGTGAAAAATGAAAAGGGAATCTGGATCACACCGGCATTTCCGAAGCTTATATATGTGCTGGATGAGGATAATATAACACCGGATTCCAGATACTGGTATCTGACAGAGCTTGCGGCAAAGTGTACTGCAAGGCGGATGGTTCCGGATTATATATCTGCAAAGGTTATGAAAAAACTGAAAAAGGGAGATGTCTATCCGTGTATGGGATGCAGATCATTTCCGACGGTGGAAGATAATCAGAGAAATCCGGATGGAAGCAGGAAGTATTATGGAAGATTTAACCAGGGTGTTGTAACGATCAATCTGGTTGATGTGGCGTGCTCATCCAATGGCGACATGGATGAATTCTGGAAGATTCTGGATGAACGTCTTGAACTGTGCCACAGAGCACTGCGCTGCCGTCATGAGAGACTGCTCGGAACGACATCCGATGTAGCTCCGATCCTGTGGCAGCATGGCGCATTGGCCCGACTCAAAAAAGGGGAGAAGATCGATAAGCTTCTGTATGATGGATACTCAACAATCTCTCTGGGATATGCAGGAATCTGTGAAATGTGTGTCCGTATGTTGGGGAAGACACATACATCAGAAGAAGGCAGGGAATTTGCCTTGAAGGTAATGCAGAGATTGAATGATAAGTGTAGTGAGTGGAAGGAAAAAGAACATATCAGTTATTCTGTTTACGGTACTCCGATGGAGTCGACTACATACAAGTTCGCCAAATGTCTCCAGAAGAGATTCGGTATCATACCGGGTGTGACGGATAAGAATTATATTACCAACAGTTATCATGTGCATGTTACTGAGCCGATCGATGCATTTTCAAAATTAAAATTTGAAGCAGATTTCCAGAGATTGTCTCCGGGTGGTGCCATAAGCTATGTGGAGGTGCCGAATCTGCAGGATAATACAGATGCGGTTCTTGCCGTTATGACATTTATCTACGACAATATATTATATGCCGAGCTTAATACCAAGTGTGATTACTGTGAGAAGTGTGGCTATGACGGCGAGATAAAGATCGTTGAGAGTGATACGGGCAAGCTGGTATGGGAGTGTCCAAACTGTGGAAACAGGGATCAGAACACGTTGTCGGTTGCCAGACGTACCTGTGGTTATATTGGAACACAGTTCTGGAATCAGGGCAGAACACAGGAGATCAAGGACAGGGTACTTCACCTGTAAATTCAAGACGTGTACTTCACCTGTAAATTCAAGACGGTTGTTGAGAAACGATGGAAACCGTGTTATAATCTAGGTTATGATTTTGCAGTATCATTAAAAACGGAGGATTAAATTATGTACATAACTTGTTTGGATCTGGAAGGCGTGCTGGTACCGGAGATATGGATTGCATTTGCAGAGGCGAGCGGTATACCGGAGCTTAAGAGAACGACCCGTGATGAACCCGATTATGACAAGCTGATGAGATGGCGTCTGGGCATCCTGAAAGAACATGGTCTGGGACTGAAGGAGATTCAGGATACGATCGCAAAGATCGATCCAATGCCGGGGGCAAAGGAATTTCTGGATGAGCTTCGTTCTTTTTGCCAGGTGATTATAATCAGCGATACATTTACACAGTTTGCAAGTCCGTTGATGGAGAAACTGGGATGGCCGACTATCTTCTGTAATTCTCTGGAGGTTGCACCGGACGGAGAGATAACAGGCTTTAAAATGCGCGTGGAGAATTCGAAGCTTACCACAGTGAAGGCACTTCAGTCTATCGGTTATGAGACGATTGCCAGTGGTGACAGTCACAATGATCTTGCCATGATCCGCGCAAGCAAGGCGGGATTTTTATTCCGTAGTACAGAGCAGATCAAGGCGGATAATCCGGATCTGCCTGCCTTTGAGACTTATGATGAGCTGATGGCAGCGATCAAAAAGGCAATGGTCTAGGAACATAGTTATAACACGAATCTGTGTGGTATATATTGTATGTCTGACAGAATGCGTTTGGATGTCGGTCTGGTAACCACATTGATATCAATCTCAGGGTGATAGATGACCCAAATATAAAATACACGCATGAGCCCGCCGGCGATGAAAGCAGTGATAAAGGACATTATCGTAGCTTCATTGACCGGCAGCTTGTATTTTGTTTCTGAAATACTTTTGATGACTTCATGTAGCTTTTTATTAAGCTGTGAAGCCGGATCTATCGAGGTGTAGAGAGATGTCAGAGAAAAAGTTCATAAAGAAGTATGAGATAGATATGTGTAACGGACCGATCCTTCCGAGGCTTCTTGCATTTACACTGCCGCTTATGTGCTCCAGCGTATTACAGCTGTTGTTCAATGCGGCAGATATTATTGTGGTCGGAAAATTTGCCGGGGATAATGCGCTGGCAGCGGTGGGGTCTAACACGGCACTTATTAATTTGCTGACTAATTTTTTTCTTGGACTGTCTATAGGGGCGAATGTGCTTGTAGCCAGATTTCATGGCGCAAAAGAGGAACAGGAAGTGTCCGATACAGTGCATACAGCAATGCTTCTCAGCATATACAGTGGTATTATCCTTACGTTGACAGGGTGTATCGGTGCAAGACAGATTCTGATCTGGATGAAGACACCGCAGGAGGTGCTTGGATTAGCAACGCTCTATCTGCGGATCTATTTTCTTGGGATGACAGCCATGATGCTGTATAATTTTGGCAGTGCGATCCTGCGTGGCGTGGGAGATACGAAACGTCCGCTCTATTATCTGTCAATTGCCGGAATTATCAATGTGGGATTGAATCTGTTATTCGTAATTGTGTTTAAAATGAGTGTTGCCGGTGTTGCACTTGCGACGGTGATCTCTCAATGTGTGTCTGCTGTGTTGATTCTGCGTTGTATGTTCGTTGACACAGGAGATATCCATCTGAATCTCAGGAGATTAAAGATACATAAGAATATTTTTTTGAAGATATTGCAGGTGGGACTTCCTGCAAGTTTTCAGGGGATTATATTTGCCATATCTAATGTTATCATTCAGTCATCGGTCAATTCGTTTGGTTCTGTAACGGTAGCCGGGAATTCAGCAGCCAGCAACATAGAGGGATTTGTTTATGTATCTATGAATTCCTTCCACCAGGCTGCGATATCATTTACCAGCCAGAATATGGGTGCGGGAAAATATGAGCGGATTAACAAGATTCTGCTGTGTGCACAGCTGTGTGTAATCGCAGTTGGACTTACACTGGGTAATCTGGCAGTTTATTTTGGCAGGCCGCTTCTGGGATTTTATACATCCAGTGCCGTGGTGAAGGAAGCCGGAATGAAACGTCTGGGAATTATATCGAGGACATATGCACTCTGCGGCATGATGGATGTTATGGTTGGCTCTCTGCGGGGAATGGGATATTCGATTCTGCCTACGATCGTGTCACTGATCGGGGCATGTGGACTCAGGCTGATATGGATATTTACATTTTTCAGGATGGAGCAGTTTCATACACTTACATCACTCTATATGACATATCCTGTCAGCTGGATCGTCACTACCATGGCACACGTTATCTGTTTTGTGATTGTGCGGCGGAAGGTTGCCGCCCGGTTTGAAATAAGGTATAATGTGGATAGTTGAGTTTGGCGAGACCGGGGTGAGAATGGATGGTTGAAAGTGACTGGATTGGGCATGTTGAATCGAATCTTAAGGTGACAGAATTGGACATGCTGAATCGAAACTCAAAGTGACAGAATTGGACATGCTGAATTGAAGCTTAAGGTGACTGGTAGAATGAATATGTTGGTGGATTATTCAGGAGGAAAATGTATGGTAGATTATAATGACGTAGAAAATATTATTGAACTGTTGGATTCACGGATGGGAGCGGGTGTAAACCGAATCAATCTTCACGTGGAGGATACTGTCGGTGAAGGACAGGCTGTTGAGGTATATCATCATGGAAGATGTGACGTGGGAAGTCCTTGGGCAACCGGAACGGTAGGTAATTTTGAGGATGGAGGCTGCCAGTAGGCGCATGGGTGCCCCGGAGAGAAAATACAAGAGGTAGCTATGAAGAAGAGAAGAAGTGCAGTTTCTATTATCGGTGGTGCTGACGAACCAACATCTGTATTTGTTGCAACAAAACCTTCTAAATATACCTTTAGACAGAAGTTTCAACGATTTAAACATCAAATTAAGAGGAAGTATGTGGAGAGGACACTCAAATGTATCAATCACGGTATGGATGAGGTCTTTGAATAAATTTTATACAGGCATGGATTTATTGAAGCTGATTCAGATTCTGTAGAATTTTTAGAAGCGTATAGACAGATGAGGATATAACAAATAAAGCGGAAAGATATAAGAATCTTGTTCGGACTTTAAGCCGGTAGTGGGGCATGCCATATCAAATCAAAGAAATATGCCCCGGGCAGGTTGACTGCGCGGGGCAGGGGAAAGTATAATATAAAATTATATATTCTTGATGATTTCTTCTCGGATGCTGTTCATTCTCTCGTCTGCTATACCAAAATCCATCATTTTGTAGCTCCATGCAGCGCGTCCGATACCATATTTCTCAAAGACACTGTGGATATCCTTGTACCATGCCAGTGTGGAGTCAAGGTCGGCTCTGTCGATGACACCATATTCACCACAATACAGCATGGCATTGTTTTTCTCGGCAGCATCTATCGCATCTGCAAACAAACATTCAAAGTACAGCGCGGAGAAAGTGTCTGCCGGAAGCATGGCATCTTCAATGCGTAGATCAGGAAGAACCCGTGAAGCCTCGGCATTGAACTGTTCTTTGCTGATAGGATAAGACAGACGGAAATCAAGAGGCATGTCCTTTATCCAATATGCACCCTGATGCGTGAAGAGCAGAGGGTCATAACAGTGAAAATTGTATACAATATTCTCGTCTGACGGTGGAATAATATATTTTACGGTTCTTACGTTGTTGTTCATGTAACTTCCAAGCAGGATCCTTGTGTCAGGTGCATAAGGACGGATAACATTGATTGCACGCTGTGCGATAACCATCCATGGATCATTATCTGCTTCGTCAACTACCTCGTTTAACAATTCAAATGCAATGGTGTCCGGATGCCCGCCATAGCGCTGTGCAAGTTCGGTCCACAGAGCAAGAAACTGCTGTATAAGTTTTTCACTCTGGAAGAATCCGGATTCTGCTTCGCCCTCGTCGAAAGAATAACCGGCTGTCTTATGCAGATCCAGAATGATATTTAAACCGTATTCCCTGCACCAGCTGATGCAGTTGTCGATATAGAAGAATCCGCTCTCAATCAGTTCTCCGTCTCTGGTCTGAATCAGATTGTAGTCTAATGGAAGACGTACATGGTCTGCACCCCATCCTGCGATAACGGCAATATCTTCTTTTGTAATATAAGAGTCATAGTGTTCTTTGGTGTGTACGCACTGGGATAACCAACCGCCAAGGTTAATTCCATGCTGAAAACCGTTCCATTTTCTCATAATTATTTAGAATCTCCTTTTATGTTTGATAATATAATGAATGTTTTTGATAATATGGATATCTGCAACCATATTGTCAGCACATTTATTCCGTAAATGTGTAATAGGAGTGTATCATTTATGTGGTGCGTCATATATACATTTTGTTTGATTTTTATCAAATATTTTGCATATTCACAGGATGTGTTGTAATATAAGCATAATAAAGTTTTCACTGTTTCTGGGAGGAAAAATGGATCAATATGTTTTCAAAAATCAAAAACGTCTCCGGTGCGGAATCACCACGGGAACCTGTGCGGCCGCGGCTGCGGGAGCTGCTGCAACGCAATTGCTGCTCGGGATATCAAAGACATATATTAATATCCATACTCCGAAGGGCGTGACTGTGGAAGTTCCTGTATACGAAGTGGAACTCCCTTTGAATCAGGAAAACTCCTTGAATCAAGAAGCAACCTCAAATCAGGAAAAAACTTCAAATCAGGAAAAAACATATAAGGTCATCAAGGACAGCGGGGATGATCCCGATGTTACGGATGGTGTGGAGATATATGTCAGTGTGTCCCGCCTGTCTGATACGGATGACAAACGATATGAACATTGTTTTCGGGATGAACGGTATCCGAATCTGTATCTGGACGGAGGCGTTGGGATAGGGCGTGTGACCAGGGCCGGACTGGAACAGGAGATCGGCCGGGCAGCCATCAATGTCGTGCCGAGACAGATGATATTCCAGGCTGTAGGAGAAGTATGTATGTTGGCAGAATATTGTGAGCCTCTTTTGATATCGGTGTGTATCCCGGAGGGGGTGAAACTGGCGGAGAGAACCTTTAATCCCAGACTTGGTATAGAGGGTGGGCTGTCGGTGCTCGGAACCAGTGGGATATTAGAACCGATGAGCGAGCGGGCTATTATAGATACGATTGAGACAGAGATACGGCAGAGAAGCAGACAGGGTATAAGAAACCTGCTGGTAACACCTGGCAATTATGGCAGAAATTATGCTGAAAGCTATCTTGGCGCAGATTGTGATGACAGTGTAAAATGCAGCAATTATATCGGAGAGACGCTTGATCTGGCGGTAGCTTATGATATGGAAGCTGTACTCCTGATCGGAAATATAGGGAAACTGGTGAAGCTGGCGGCAGGGATCATGAATACACATTCCAGGGTGGCAGATGCCAGAATGGAGATCATGGCACTTCATACAGTTTTGTGTGGCGGAACGGCTGATATGGCCAGGCAGATCATGGAATGCATCAATACTGAGGAGGTTCTGGGACTCCTTTGTCAGTGGAATCTGATGAGGCCGGTGATGGGTAGCATATGTGACAGGATACAGGTGCACATCAGACAACGGGTCGGCACATCACTGATCTGCGGGGTAATGTTATTTTCAGAGGGATATGGGTATCTGGGAGAGACAGAGGATTGCAGGAGAGTGCAGGAGCTGTTTAAACATGGCGGAGAATATAATACAAAATCGTGAAATATATGGAGGAGAAATAAGATGATACATTTTGTGGGAGCAGGTCCCGGAGCTCCGGATCTGATAACGGTTCGTGGAGCAGAATATCTCCGACAGGCAGATGTGATAATCTATGCGGGCTCTCTGGTCAATCCTGAATTGCTGGCATATGCCGGGGATAATTGCCGGATATATAACAGTGCACATATGACTCTGGATGAGGTGATTCGTGTAATGCGTGACGCACAGGAACAGGATCTTGCCGTGGTTCGTCTTCATACAGGTGATCCGGCACTATACGGAGCCATCAGAGAGCAGATGGATGCGTTGGATGTGCTGGGCATCCCATATGATGTGTGTCCGGGAGTCAGCTCACTTTTTGGGGCGGCTGCGGCACTCAGATGCGAGTACACGCTGCCGGAGGTCTCCCAGAGTGTGATCGTGACACGGGCAGAGGGACGTACTGCGGTGCCGGAGAGGGAGAAGCTTCGTGAACTGGCGGTACACCAGGCGACTATGATCCTGTTTTTGTCTTCCGGTCTGTCCAGACAGGTGCGTGACGAATTGATCGCGGGTGGTTATGCACCGGATACGCCTGTAGCAGTGGTGTACAAGGCGACCTGGCCGGACGAAAAAATCGTGCGAACAACAATATCTTCACTGCCTGAGGATATGGAGCGGGAACACATAGACAGAACTGCATTGATCGTGGTGGGAAATGTTCTTAATTCGGGATATGAAAAATCAAAATTGTATGATGCAAATTTTTCTACCGGTTACAGGCATACTGGAAATAAAAAAATACTCATGATTGCCTGCAGTAAAAAGGGATATGACCAGATGAACAGGTTGCGTGACAAAATGTCACAGCCGGGAGAAGAATGGTCTGATGCTGAATTTATATGCAGGGTCAAGTGCAGGGCATTGCCGGACGAATCCATACACGGCAGTATTGAGCATCTGGTGGAGGCATATTTTGGATCTGTAGATGCGATTGTATTTTTCTCGGCATCAGGAATCGCCGTGAGAAGTATCGCTCCATTTGTCAGGCATAAAGCAGAGGATCCAGCGGTCGTTGTCGTAGACGAATCAGCAAGATACTGTGTTTCTTTGCTGTCGGGACATGCTGGAGGGGCAAATGCACTGGCGCAAAAGATTGCAGCGTACACAGGTGCAGAACCGGTCGTCACGACTGCGACAGACAGAGAGGGTGCGTTTGCGGTGGATGAGTTTGCCAGAAAAAACGGACTCGTGGTGACGGATTGGAAGCTTGCCAGGGAGATTTCCGTATCTGTTCTTGAGGGAAAGCAGATAAGATTAATATCAGAATATATGATATCCGGCAGGTGTCCGGAGCTTGTTCAATATATGACAACAGAAAAGGTAACAGCAGAAACATCTTATAACATGATGGGGAATATGTATTCAGTATTAATATCCCCATATGAAATGACAGAGGAAGATGAAGAAAAATGGAGTCTTATCCCGGGGAAGCTCCTGGCTTTGGTTCCAAGGCAGGTCGTGGTTGGGATAGGCTGCCGTAAGGGGATACCATATGAGAATATACACAGTGCTGTCATGGATTGTCTCAGACGATATCGTCTGAGACAGGAAGCTGTATGTGCAGTGACAAGTATAGATCTCAAACAAAATGAGCCGGGCATTCTGCAGTTTTGCGAGGAACAGGGTGTTCCGTTTGTGACCTATGGGCAGGAAGAACTGCAGGAGGCTGAGGGAACATTTTCGGTATCGGATTTTGTAGAGCATGTGACAGGTGTGGATTGTGTCTGTGAGCGCAGTGCCGTATTATATGCGCAGGGAGATTCAGACAGCCTGATATGCAGGAAAACAGTATGCGATGGTGTTACGGTCGCCCTCGCCATGTGTGGAACAGATATCAGTTTTGATTGATAATCCCGTCTGATTTGACATAATACTTTTTGTCAGCGGGATGCAGGAAGGGAAAACAGATATGAAGCGATTATATGTGGTCGGAATAGGCCCCGGCAATAAGGAGAATATGACATTTGAGGCCGAGGAGGTTCTGGGAGGTTGTGATGTGATAGCAGGCTATAAGACTTATATAGATCTGGTCATAGATCGTTTTCCAGACAAAAAATATATCATAAACGGCATGCGTCAGGAGAGGGAGCGCTGTATACTTGCGTTGGAAGAGGCTGCATCGGGAAACACGACGGCTATGATATGCAGCGGTGATGCAGGAGTCTATGGTATGGCAGGGATTATACTGGAGCTTGGAGAACGCTATGCAGATGTTGATATCGCTGTTGTGCCGGGTGTCACGGCTGCTTTATCAGGCGGTGCGCTGCTTGGAGCTCCACTGGGACATGATTTTGCGGTGATCAGTCTGAGTGATCTGCTGACACCATGGGAAGTGATAGAGCGACGTCTGCATGCAGCGTCGGAGGCTGATTTTGCAATCTGCATCTATAATCCGTCGAGCAATCATCGCAGAGAACATCTGAGACGGGCATGTGATATTATTTTGCAGAAACAGCGCGCTGATACGATATGCGGATACGTAAAAAATATTGGACGTGACGGAGAGCAAACAGAGATCCTGACACTGGAAAAACTGCGGGATGCGGACCTTGATATGTTTACGACTGTGTTTATAGGCAACTCGCATACTAAAAAAGTCAGGGATAAGATGGTGACACCACGGGGGTATAGAGAATGATGCATCTTGTGATATTTGGTGGAACACTGGAGGGACGCAGACTCACAGAGGTTCTGATGGAATATGATATAGATATTCATATATGTGTGGCAACGGAATACGGAGCAAGTCTGTTGCCGGATAAAGGAAATGTGCATATCCATGCCGCCAGACTGGATGAAAAACAGATGGAAGCATTTCTGGAAGATATCAGACCGGATTATTGTGTGGATGCCACACATCCATATGCTGCCGCAGTGACTGAAAATATACACAGAGCATGTGGCAGGCTTAATATACCATATCTTCGGCTGCTGCGAGGTGAGGAAAAGATATCAGCAAAGGATCAGATGCCGGATGCATTTCCTGTGGTGTATGTGGAGTCAGTGGACGAAGCTGTGGATTATCTGCAACGGACGACTGGCAATATATTTATTACGACAGGCAGTAAGGAACTTGAGAAATACACCCGTATAGCAGATTACAGATCCCGCTGTGTTGCACGTGTGCTCCCAGCGGCAGAGGTTGTGAAAAAATGTACCGATCTGGGATTTGAAGGTAAAAATCTGATATGTATGCAGGGGCCATTCTCCCTGGATATGAATTACGAGATGCTCCGCAGTGCTGATGCCACATGGCTGGTTACAAAGAGTACAGGGAGAGCAGGAGGCTTTGAAGAAAAATGTGAGGCGGCAATCCGTGCGGGTGTACATATTATGGTCATCGGGCGTCCGGAAGAACCGGAAGGGAACGTTTATACATTTCAGGAAATAGTTGACATTGTTTCAGATTCTTCTGTTGATAAACATATAGTGGAACCGGAGGATAAGGTTATATATCTGATCGGGACAGGACCGGGAGCACCGGGACTCCTTACCCGGGAGGCGGCCCTTATCATAGAGCAGTGTGATGCCCTCGCAGGAGCGCGGCGTATGCTGGAGATATATGAAAATTATTCGGAAAAACCACATTTGATCAGCTATAAAGCGGAGGAGATAAGGAACTATATCGATGAACATCCCGAATACGATAGGATAGCGGTGTTGTTTTCGGGTGATACAGGATTTTATTCCGGTGCGTCGGGTTGGGGAGATACACGAAAACGGGCAGTCTATACCGGACAAAATGGTATAACATACAGATTGTGCAGGATATCAGGTGTCGCCTCACCTGTATATTTTATGGACAGGCTTGGCGTCACATGGGAGGACGCGATCCTTGTCAGTAATCATGGTAAACAGGTAGGACTGATTCCGCTCATCCGTGATAATCACAAGGTATGCTCATTGCTGGGAGACCGTACCATGGTGTCAGAGGTGTGCCGGAGAATGGTTCGATTGGGAATGAGGGATGTGAAGGTAACTGTGGGAGAACGTCTGTCTTATGAGGATGAGAAGATCACGACAGGTTACCCGGAGGCGTTGACAGAGGGGACTTTTGATCCCCTGTCTGTTGTGCTTTTTGAGAATCCTGTGCCACGGCGTGGAATGGTAACGGCAGGTCTCACGGATGACTGCTTTGAGCGGGGAAAAGTACCGATGACCAAGCAGGAGGTACGGTGGCTTGCATTGTCGTACCTTGGTCTTGAAAAAGATTCTGTTATATATGATGTAGGTGCGGGCACCGGTTCCGTATCGGTAGAGGCGGCACTGCTTGCATCGGCAGGAACAGTTTATTCGATAGAGAAAAATCCGGATGCAATATCTTTGTTGGAAAAGAACCGTGAAAACTATATGACAGATAACATGATCATCATAGAGGGGACGGCTCCGAAGGCGCTGGAGGAACTGCCGGCACCTACCCATGTGTTTATCGGTGGAAGCAGCGGAAATCTTATGGAGATCATTCGGGTGATCAGAGAGAAAAACAGAAATGTCAGGTTTGTGGTTAATGCCGTCACACTGGAAACGGTGATGAAACTGTCAGAGATCGCACAGACATTTCCTGAATATACAGATATGGAATTGATCCAGGTCGGCATATCGAGGAGCAGGGAACTTGGACATTATCACATGTTGGCAGCAGAGAATCCGATCTACATTGCGGCATTCGGAGGACAACAGGAATATGGAAAATAAAATGGCCAGAGTGCTGATCTCGGCACCGGGCAGCGGCGGCGGAAAGACGATGATAACCTGTGGGCTGATCGCGGCACTTAAGAGACGAAAAAAGAATATTGCATCATTCAAATGTGGCCCTGATTATATCGATCCGATGTTTCACAGAAGTGTGCTGGGGATAGAATCAGGCAATCTTGATACTTTTTTTACAGATGAGGATACTACAAGATATCTGCTGGAGCGGAAGGCTGCTCAGGCAGACATAACAGTGATAGAGGGTGTCATGGGGTATTATGATGGCCTTGGAGGTGTGTCGTCAATGGCATCTTCCTATGATGTGGCCCGTGTGACAGATACACCTGTCGTGCTGGTGGTGGATGGCAAGGGTGCAAGTGTCACGCTTGCGGCGGTCATCCGTGGGATAAAGGATTTCCAAACAGACAGCCATATATGCGGTGTCATATTGAACAGGGTCTCTCCGGGATATTATGAACGTATCAGATCGGTCATAGAGAAGGAATGTGGCGTCATGGTACTCGGTTATGTTCCTGTACTGCGGGGCATGGAGATACCATCCAGACATCTTGGACTGGTCTCCCCTGAGGAGATCGATGCATATGGAAACTGGGTCGACAGATTGGCGGATGAAGTGGAACAGAGTGTGGATATCGATGCTCTACTTGAACTGGCAGGAAGGGCACCTGTTATTCACGGAAACTGTCGTGCTATGGAACATTTAAATCCTGTGGGATCACTCAGGATCGCAGTTGCAAGGGACGAAGCATTTTCATTTTATTATGCGGAGAATCAGGAACTCCTTACAAGACTGGGGGCCAAGCTCGTATGGTTTTCTCCTATGCGGGACGCTGCGGTGCCGGATGATGTTGATGGGATGATCCTGTGGGGGGGATATCCTGAGAATTATGCGCAGATCTTGTCGCAAAATGTATCCATGCGGGAATCGGTCAGGATGGCCTGTGAATCGGGAATGCCATGTCTGGCAGAGTGCGGAGGTTTTCTGTATCTGCAGAATTCACTGGAAGGAACGGATGGAGGAATCTATGAGATGACCGGGGTGCTGTCCGGCAGGGGATATCGGACAGAACGGTTGGTGCGTTTTGGATATATGGAAGCTGAGCAAAAAAATAATATACGGGACAATGATGATCTGTTGTTGGGAAATGCCTGCCATCTGCGTGGACATGAGTTCCATTATTGGGATTGTACGGAGTGTGGAGAATCGTTTACGGCATGGAAACCTGTGATCTCTGAACACTCTGCCGGAACAAAGAGGCGTGAATATTCATGTATGATCCATACAGATACATTGGCAGCCGGATTTCCGCATTTTTATTATTACAGTGATCCTGATATGGTATATCATTTCCTGCAGCATTGCATGGCGTACAGGAATAACAGATAGGAGGCAGACGGCAGATGGATGGGCATAAGGATGACAAAATGGAACTTTACAGAGAGATCGCAGGTGCGGTTAAGAGACGCTGGGATAATATCGCAAAACCGATAGACAGTCTGGGGCTTCTTGAGGATAATGTGGTCAAGCTGTGTGCGATCGCCGGCTCGGAACAACCTTATGATCTGAGCAGACGGGCGCTTGCCATTTTGTGTGCGGACCATGGTGTCGTGTGTGAGGGTGTGACACAGACCGGCAGCTTGGTGACGAAGATCGTGGCTGAGAATTTTGCAGCGGGAAAGTCCAGTGTAAATTATATGGCACAATGTGCAGGCGTTGATGTATTTACCATAGATATCGGTATGGATACGCCGGCATATCAGGAAAAGAACATGGTGCAGTCGGCAGTGATAGATCGTAAGGTCGCGCGTGGAACCGCAGATCTTGCAGTGGAACAGGCAATGCGTACAGCACTGTGCAGACAGGCCATAGAGACCGGGATGGATATCGTCCGTTCACTGAAGGAACAGGGCTATGGAATTATTGCAACGGGAGAGATGGGGATAGGCAATACAACGCCCACCAGTGTACTCGCTGCGGTGCTGCTTTCATTGTCTGCAGAACAGGTGACAGGAAGAGGGGCCGGTCTGAACAATGCGGGGATGGATAAAAAGCGCCGGGTCATTGAGCAGGCAATAGCCCGTGTGAGGGAGAAGAAACTGACGAATGCCTTTGATATCCTGTCTGAGGTGGGAGGATATGAGATTGCAGGCATGGT
The DNA here is from genome assembly GCA_051877775.1 of Wujia sp. Classification (GTDB taxonomy): domain Bacteria; phylum Bacillota; class Clostridia; order Lachnospirales; family Lachnospiraceae; genus Coprococcus_C. Next base: position 68,986 of record JBJEJF010000055.1, on the reverse strand, counting down.
GGGCATATTTCTCGGAGGCGTCAGGTATAATATGCCCATCGTCATAGATGGTGCTATCTCGGCAGTGTCGGCACTGGTTGCCACACAGATGGATGACAGAGTGCCGTATTATGCGATTGCATCCCATGTGTCGGAGGAAGTAACAGGACAGATGGCATTGTCAGCTATGCATTTGCAGGCATTGATCCACGGCAGAATGTGTCTCGGTGAAGGCAGTGGGGCTGTGGCTGTCATGCCGGTGCTTGATATGGGGCTTGCCGTGTATGCCAATATGGGAACCTTTCAGGATCTGCAGATAGAGGCGTATAACAGGGATGGAAAGACAGGAAGTGCAGACTGGACATAAGCCCAAAATACAGGTAATATAGATGTTGGATTCGAAGGAGCAGTGCATATGAATGTTCATGGTGGAGAAAAAAAGATAGAGATACCGGGTCAGGACCCGGTTCATATAGATAAGGTACTTCCGGCAGAGATAGAGGCCAGAAGCTTTGAGATTATCACGCAGGAACTGGAGGAGATGAACCGGAAGCTTGATCCGATTCAGGCCCCGATCATAAAACGTGCCATACACACGACGGCAGATTTTGATTATCTGGACAATCTGTGTTTCTCTGAGGATGTGGTCAGAAAAATGCATGATGCGATACGGAGCGGAGCTTCTATCGTCACAGATACACAGATGGCGAGATCGGGTATTAATAAAAAGGAGCTCGCCAGATATGGCGGTGAAGTATACTGTTTTATGAGCGATGAGGATGTGGCGGAGCAGGCTGAGAGGCAGGGCAGTACAAGAGCAGTTGCCAGTATGGATAAGGCTGCGGCAATGGAATGCCCGCTGATATTTGCCATCGGCAACGCACCGACGGCACTCATACGTCTGTATGAGCTCATTCAGGCTGGGAAGCTGTCTCCGTGTGGAATCATAGGTGTACCTGTAGGATTTGTCAATGTGGTGGAGGCCAAGGAGCTGATCATGAAGGCGGATGTGCCCTATATCGTTGCACGGGGACGCAAGGGTGGCAGCAATGTGGCTGCTGCCATATGCAATGCACTTCTGTATCAGATGAAAATGCAGGATTGATACAGGAAGATCAGGGTTGATACAGGCATCTTGGATCTGAGTCAGATAAATGGAAGCGGAATTGTGAGGAAAAAGTAATGTTATATCTGGTGACGGGAGGAAGCGGAAGCGGTAAATCCGGCTATGCTGAACAGCTTGCTGTCAGGCTGCATCACAGCATGGATGAAGCCGGTAAGCTATATTATGTTGCAACCATGTATCCATATGATGAGACAGAGACTGCACAGCGCATAGCCAGGCATCGTGCCATGCGTCAGGGAAAGGGCTTTGAGACGAGAGAACAATATACGGATATAGGCTGTATCGACCCTGACCGCAGGGATGTCCTGCTGATAGAATGTATGTCCAATCTTCTGGCAAATGAGATGTATATGGATGATGGAAGTTTAAGAGAGATTCAGGACATCGAAGATTTATGTGAATCGGCAGAGCGTGCGATCATCGGACCCATTCTTGACATGGCAGGCAGTGCTTTTGCTGTCGTGGTCGTCACCAATGAAATCTTTTCCGATGGAAGCGCAGAATATTGTGATACGGAGACACGTAATTATATCAGGCTGCTCGGTTATATTAACCGCAGACTTGGGATGTATGCAGATGAGACAACAGAGGTTGTCTGTGGGATACCGGTTCGGATGAAGGGAGAAAGGAAAGAAGAATCACATGATTAGATCTATGATTATCGCATTTTCTACATATTCGAGGATTCCGATGCCGCGTGTGAATTGGAATGAAAACAGCATGCGTTACAGTATGTGCTTTTTTCCTCTGGTGGGGGCTGTTATAGGAATATGCCAGTTGGGGCTGCTCTATCTGCTCGGCTACAGGCTTGCGTTTGGTACTGCAGTATCTGCTGTATGTCTCACTGTACTTCCCGTACTTCTGACAGGGGGAATACATCTGGATGGTTATCTGGATACTGTTGATGCGAGAAGTTCATGCGGGTCGCAGGAGGAAAAACTTCGGATATTGAAGGATCCGCATACAGGTGCATTTGCAATAATATATGGTATCGTCTATATGCTTCTGTACGCAGGATTTATGTATGAACTGGTGTCTGTCAGCATGTCAGCATGGCAGAAACCTGCGGGTATGGGCTTTCTGGACATAAATAAGGATCCTGTGTGTGCCGGATACCTGGTTATGGCATTAGCCTATGTATATATCAGGATTTTAAGCGGGCTGTCCGTAGTTACGTTCCGCAAGGCCAGAAAAGATGGCATGGCAGCGACAGCGGCAGCTTCATCGGACAAGACTGTAGGGTGGATCCTGGCAGTGGAACTTGTGCTCTGTATCGCAGGCATGATAATGATCCATCCGTTGTACGGTATGGTGGCAGCAGTAGTCGGATTCATTGTATTTGGCTATTACCGTTATATGTCATACAAATTTTTTGGAGGAGTAACAGGTGATATCGCGGGCTATTTTCTGCAGGTCGCTGAACTGTCGGTTCTGATTGCGATCGTATTGATGCAGCATATCGCATAGCCTTTAATCTCCGGAAAGAGGGAAATAAATTGATTTTTATCGTGGGTGGCGCTTATCAGGGCAAAACTGAATATGCAGAAAAAAACTGGCAGGGATATCATATTGTAAACAGATATAATCTTGTGGTAAAGGAGCAGCTCCTTGCAGGGGAAAAACCTGTGGAGCAGACGGCTGTAATGCTGGAGCAGGCTAAGCTTGACGGCATTTTCCCGGAGCTTGTCATCATCAGTGATGAGCTGGGATACGGGCTGGTTCCCATGGATGTGGATGCGAGGATATATCGGGAAATAAACGGAAGGGTAAACTGTCTGCTGGCACAGGAGGCAGATCAGGTCATCCGCGTGACAGCCGGAATAGGGACGAGAATAAAATGAGAATATTTATGATAAGGCATGGTGCCACCCGGGGAAACAGGGAACACCGCTATGTGGGTATCACAGATGAGGGACTGTCTGAAGACAGCAGACAGAAGCTTCGGAAACAGGGAGAGAATCTTAGAAGAAATTATATGGAACGGATGGTGGAGACAGAAAGACTCAAGGTATATGTAAGCCCTATGCGAAGATGCAGGGAGACTGCAGAATTGCTGTTTGCCGGGGCAAGACAGATCACGGTGGAAGCGTTCAGGGAATGTGATTTCGGAGAATTTGAGTATAAGAATTATGCTGAATTAAACGGAAATGCAGATTACCAGAGATTTATTGATACAAATGGTAAGAGCGGATTTCCGGGTGGTGAGCCGAGAGAGGTTTTTATCCGCCGTACGGTGCAGGGATTTCTGACTGTGTGTGCCATGCATGGTACAGTAGCTGATGAGAATGATGCAGATGAAGATGCATCGTATCGTAAGGATTGGCATGATGCAGATGAAGATGATTTGCATCGTGAGCGCGGGGATGCGATGAGGCCTTGTATCAGACTCGGAGATATAATTATGGTGGTTCACGGAGGTACCATAATGGCATTGCTTGATACATTTGCAATCCCACACAGGGATTATTATGACTGGCAGACTGCAAACGGAAAAGGGTTCGTGATGCAGTGTGTCATAGATGGGGATAGAATATATTTTACAGATGTTCACCCGTTTGACTGCGACATAAATGATATATAGGAATATAAAAAATGACAGATAGAATAATTGTGCTGTGTGCTGCTTTTATACTTGATCTGCTGATTGGAGACCCGCATTTTATGTGGCATCCGGTACAGGGAATGGGAAAAATAATTGAATACACGGAGCGCGCGCTTCGACGTATCATGCATATTCATGAGGAGCGGGATGCTGACAGAGGAAAAAAAATAGCGGCGGGTGTATGTATCGTTCTGGTGACGATCGGGATATCGCTGTGTGTCCCTGTGCTTATAATAGAGCTTGCCGGAATGATCCACCCGTATGCTGCACTTGCGGCAGAAGCTTTTATGTGTTACCAGATGCTTGCGATGAAGTCACTCAGAACCGAGAGCATGAAGGTGTATCATGCACTGGCAGAGGGCGATGTAGAAAAGGCCAGACATGCGGTATCCATGATCGTGGGCCGTGATACTGAGCCTCTGACAGAGGAGGGAATTACCCGGGCAGCTGTGGAGACGGTGGCTGAGAATACTTCTGATGGAGTTGTTGCACCGCTGTTGTATATGGCTCTGTTCGGGGCTTGCGGCGGTTTTGTTTACAAGGCGGTCAATACCATGGATTCCATGATAGGTTATAAAAATGACAGATATATATACATGGGGAAGGCTGCTGCGAAGCTGGATGATGTTGTGAATTATATACCGGCCAGGATATCTGCACTGTCCATGATAGCGGCCGCGTTCTTTATGCGGTATCATGCAGGAGATGCATGGCGTATATTCAGGCGTGACAGATACCGGCATTCCAGTCCGAATTCTGCACAGACGGAGGCAGTTTGCGCTGGGGCATTGTCTATACAGTTAGCTGGAGATGCGTGGTATTTTGGAGAGTTATACAGCAAGCCGACGATAGGTGATAATATCAGGCCGGTAGAACCGGAGGATATCCGGCGTGTCAATCGGCTGATGTATACTGCATCATGTATTGTGCTTATCATATGTGTAGCTGCACTTTTGTCATTGCGTATACTTTTATGACACACTGTCATTATGATAAGTCTCCTGATTTTGTATAGCATATTTTTGAAGGACTTTTGCAGTTTTGGGAAACTTTATTCATTTTATAATTTAGCCAAATCATGTGCACGCTACAGCGAACTCGCATCATCTTAGCATTGCAGGCGGGATGGAAGGACTTTTGGAAACGCGGGTCCTTAGGGCGAGCCGTAAGGCTCACCCTTAGTACCCTTGCGTTTCCAATGGAGCGCAAGCGTTCCTGAAATCCCCCTGCAATGCTAAGATGATACTCAGACATCACTTGCGCGTGCACATTGACCAAATTATAAAATGAATAAGTTTCCGACAAAACTGCGTCTCATCAAAAATATGCTATACAAAAGGCAGGAGTAAACATTAAGACATGACGTGTCATAAAAGTATGCGCAATGACTGAAATATCTGCTAAGGGATACAAGGAGGAAAGTATATGGAATATATACATGGCGGCGATATCTACAGATATCCGGTGGAATATGATTTTTCGGTGAACATCAATCCGCTTGGCATGCCGCTCGGGAGTATAAGTGCCGCTCATGAGGGAATCGTTCTATCCGGAAGATATCCGGATTACAGTGGAGAAAAGTTATGCCGGGCGATTGCGGGTCATGAAAACATACCTTCTTGGAGCATCGTCTTGGGCAATGGGGCAGCAGAGCTGATCTATGCGCTGTGCCATGCAGTAAGACCGGTGACGGCACTTACGGTCGCCCCGACATTTCAGGAATATGCATCTGCGGTCTGTGCTGCAGGAGGGGAAATGCGTTACTGCTATCTGCATGAAGCCGATGATTTTAGCGTAACTGAGGAATTGCTTGATAGTGTCACAGAAGATATTGATATCCTGTTTTTGTGTAATCCGAATAATCCGACAGGAATGCTCGCGGAACCTGATCTGATGCAGAGGCTGATCAGGCGGTGCGCGGCGTGCGATACATTACTCTGTATTGATGAGAGCTTTCTGCCTTTTGTCGAAGATGCAGAGAAACATACAGCGATGAAATATCTGAGTGAGGATAAAGGCTGTCTTGTTGTACTTCGGTCATTTACCAAAATATATGGTATGCCGGGACTTCGGTTGGGATATATGGCATTTGGCGATATGGAGCTCAGAGAACGTGTGAGATCCAATATCCAGCCATGGAATACATCAGTTCCGGCACAGATGGCGGGCATAGAGGCATTGAAGGACATAGAATTTCTGGAGAAGACGAGAGATATGCTGCATGCGGAGAGAAACTATCTGGAGACGGCGATGCGGGGGCATCTGACGAAAAAGATGTATCCGGGTTGTGCGAATTTTATTCTCTTTTGTGCAGATGACGGTCTGGGAGAGGATTTGCTGGAACAGGGCATTATGATCCGTGACTGCTCCGGTTTTGAAGGACTTTCACAGGGATATTACCGAATCGGTATCCGGTCTCACAGTGAGAATCAGATGCTGATACGACAATGGAATCAGATAAGATTATAGAAGCAAATAGAAATAAGCAAGAGGAGGATTGCGATGGCACGGGCAATAATGATTCAGGGAACGATGTCCAATGCGGGCAAGTCACTGATTGCGGCTGGACTGTGCCGTATCTTCAGGCAGGACGGGTACAGGGTCGCACCTTTTAAATCACAAAATATGGCACTTAATTCGTTTATCACGGATGAGGGGCTGGAAATGGGACGGGCACAGGTCGTACAGGCTGAGGCTTGCGGGATCAGACCGTCTGTTGACATGAATCCAATCCTGCTCAAGCCGACTACGGATATGGGATCACAGGTTATCGTGCGTGGAGAAGTGGTCGGCGATATGCGTGCCATGGATTATTACAGACATAAGAGGGAATATATTCCCATAATCAGGGAATGCTATCAAAAACTGGATGAACAATATGATGTGATCGTGATAGAGGGTGCCGGAAGTCCTGCGGAGATCAACCTCAAACAGGATGATATCGTCAATATGGGCATGGCCGGGATCGCGGACGCACCGGTCTTGCTGGTAGGAGATATTGACAGAGGTGGAGTGTTTGCCCAGCTGGTGGGAACTGTGATGTTGCTGTCCCCCGAGGAACAGGATAGGATAAAAGGACTGATCATCAATAAATTCCGCGGAGACGTGGAGATTCTTGCCCCGGGACTTGATATGCTTACCGAGCGGTGTGGCAAGCCGGTTCTTGGTGTCGTGCCTTATACGGATGTGGATATCGAGGATGAGGATTCCCTTGCTGAGCGCCTGACGGTACAGCAGGGAGGGGGGCGGATAGACATTGCGGTGATAAGGCTTCCGAAGATATCTAATTTTACGGATTTTCAGGCATTTTCACTGGAGCCTGATGTGACAGTGCGGTATGTGGATCGTATGGATTCTCTTGGCAGACCGGATATGGTTATTCTGCCCGGGACTAAAAATACGATCAGTGACCTGAAATGGCTCAGAGAGACAGGCTTGGAGACTGGGATCATACGGCTTGCGGATCAGGGAACCATAGTATGCGGGATCTGTGGCGGGTATCAGATGCTCGGTGAAAAGATAGTGGATGCGTCGGGCGTGGAGGGCGATACAGACAGTATTCGAGGAATGGGACTCCTTCCTGTTGAAACGAGCTTTGAACCGGAGAAGACACGTAAGCGGAAAGAGGTACAGCTCGGAATGTTACCGGGCGTTTTTGCACCTCTGTCGGGTCGGCATGTCTGTGGATATGAGATCCACATGGGACATTCCGGTGTATCGGGGGATCTTTGCTGCCGGGATACAGTATGCGGCACATATCTTCACGGCCTGTTTGATGAGGAGGATTTCAGACAGGCATTTGTAAAAATGCTCTGTGAGAGGAGAGGTATCCGATACAGAGAGGGAAGAAATGTATCGTATCAGGCATACAAAGAGAGAGAGTTTGACAGACTGGCAGATGTTCTCAGAGATAGTCTGGATATGAGAGAGATTTATCGTATTATGAAGCTTGAGCGCTGATGTGATCGGATATGATAGTGCTTTTGGTGTGGAGGCGTATATGATAGAGATATATTATGGAGATGGCAAGGGTAAAACAACGGCGGCAGAGGGGCTTGCTATCCGTGCGGCAGGGCATGGGATACCGGTCCTCTTTTCACAGTTTCTCAAGGATGACAGTTCCGGCGAGATTGCAGTATTGCGCAAGGTGGATGGTATAAAAGTAATGCACCCTGCAGCTTTTTATGGTTTTGTCAGGCAAATGACACAGGAACAAAAGGAACAGACATGTATAGAATACCGGGATATGCTTCACCGGACTAAGCGATGGATCGACGCAATCATGAAGGGGGACAGAGCTGCTGTACAGGATGGAAGTGTGATGCGGGATGGACTTGCAGAGCAGGATGGAATTACGACGCAGGAAGGACTGTCGGATAAGAGCGGACAGGACTGTATCGCAGGGTTGGTTGTCATGGATGAGGTGCTTCATGCCTGCTATTATGAGCTGCTTCCTGAACAGGAACTGATCGATTTTTTGAATCACCTGCCGCAGTGTATCGAGCTTGTGATGACAGGCCGCAATCCATCACAAACATTGCTTGCATGTGCGGACTATATATCTGAAGTAAAAAAGATAAGACATCCGTTTGATCGTGGTATACAGGCCCGGCTCGGTGTGGAGTTATAGTGAGAAAGACGTTATACAGGGCAATGTGCCGGAGACAAAAGTTATGCTTTCCTCTTGACTTTTAGTTCCAAAGGCTATAAAATAAACGAGATGTAGTTTTTAAAACTACGTGAAAAAAAGAATTAAACTATTTGATAGGTTATAAGGTTGCATTTTGGAAAAAGAAAAAGATATATAAGAAAGAGGATTCAAAGATGGAAGAATTAATGTTTCAGCCTGAAGATGGCATTGCAGGCAAGTATATTTCGACAGCGAAGGATGAGAATGGTGTTTTATCGGGAATCGAGTTCCACAATGATGAGCATTTTAATTTTGCATATGATGTAGTTGATGTGCTTGGAAAAACAAAACCTGATAAGCTGGCTATGCTGCATATATCCAATGATGGAAAGGAAAGACGTATCACATTCAGAGATATGATGGTCTATTCCAATAAGGCGGCAAATTATTTCAGATATCTGGGAATCAAGCGTGGAGACCGTGTCATGCTGGTGCTGAAGAGACATTATCAGTTCTGGTTTGCAATCATCGCTCTGCATAAGATTGGAGCGGTAGCGATCCCGGCAACGAATCTTCTTGTCAAAAAAGACTTTGAATACCGATTTAAAGCGGGTAATGTAGATGCTGTTCTCTGTACTTCGGACGGCAAGGTGAGCGTAGAAGTGGAGCGTGCATCTAAGAATTATGACGGGTTGAAAGCTAAGATCATGGTCGGATCTACGACCCTGAAGGGCTGGAGAAACTTTAACCGCGATATCCGTTTCTTTTCATCTGAATTCAAGAAGCCGGCAAATGCACCGGGCGGTGATGATCCGATGCTGATGTTCTTTACATCAGGTACGACTTCATATCCGAAGATCGCAGAACACAGTTATAAGTATGCACTGGGACATTATGTGACTGCAAAATACTGGCAGCAGGTAGATCCGGATGGTATTCATTTTACGATCAGCGATACCGGATGGGGCAAAGCACTCTGGGGGAAATTATACGGTCAGTGGTTGTGTGAGGCGGCTGTATTCACCTATGATTTTGACGAATTCTATGCAAATCGTATTCTTGAAATGATAGAAAAGTATAAGATCACAACATTCTGTGCTCCGCCGACAGTGTATCGTGTGCTGGTACATTTAAGCCTGGATAAATTTGATCTCTCGTCGCTGCAGAATGTTACGACAGCCGGGGAGGCGTTAAATCCTGAGATATTTGAGAAGTTCTACAGAAAGACAGGCATGCGTATCATGGAGGGCTTTGGACAGACTGAGACAACGCTTACTATAGCTAATCTGGCAGGTATGACACCGAAGCCTGGTTCGATGGGCAAGCCAAGTCCACAGTATGACGTTAAGGTCATGGACCAGGACGGAAGAATCTGCAAGCCTAGTGAGACAGGGGAAGTGGTTATCTCTGTGAAGGATGGTGTGCCGGCGGGACTCTTCATGGGATATTATCTGGATGAGAAGCGTACCGAAAATGTTATATATAACGGGTATTATCACACGGGTGATACCGCATACATGGATGAGGAAGGATATCTCTGGTATGTGGGACGTGTCGATGATGTAATCAAATCAACGGGATACAGGGTCGGACCGTTTGAGATAGAAAATGAGATCATGAAACTGCCTTATGTCATGGAATGTGCGGTGACTTCTGTTCCTGATCCGATCAGAGGACAGGCAATCAAGGCCAGTGTTGTGCTGACGGAGGATGTGGAGGCTACTGATTCCCTGAAGAAGCAGATGATGAAGTTCTTCAAGGCTAATCTGGCATCTTATAAGAGACCGAAGACGATCGAGTTCGTAAAGGAACTCCCTAAGACAGTCAGTGGCAAGATCCGCCGTGTGGAGATAAAAGAGAGAGACTGGGCAGAAAAGAAGAAGGAAGAAGAATCTACCGATAAATAATTGCAGATGAGTTGCCGGCGTTCTGGTGCCGGAGGTGTAAGTAAGAGTTGGGAGGATTGAGAGATTTGACAGATAAGATTGTTATATCCGGTATGGGTGCGGTGACACCGATAGGGATCGGAGTAGATGATTTCTGGAAGGCATTGACCGGGGGTGTGCGTGGAGTTGGACCTATCACCCGCTTTGACACAGAGGATCTTCCGGTGAAATTCGCCGCAGAGGTAAAAGACTTCAAGGCTGAGGAATATATGCCGAAGAAGCTTACAAGGGAAATGGATCTGTTTATGCAGTACGGATATGCGGCTGCTGAGGAGGCACTTACAGATGCAGGACTTAATCCGGATGATCCGGACGACAGGGAAGTTCCGGCTGAGAGGATTGGTATCGTTGTCGGCACAGCATACGCGGGACTTGCAACGATCGCCGAGACACAGGATGGTCTGAGTACGGGTCAGCATTCCAAGGTCAGCCCGCGTTTTGTACCGAAGATCATCGGAAATATAGCAGCGGCTCAGATCGCGATCGCAAAAGGGCTTCGTGGACCGAGCCTTACTGTGACGACGGCCTGCTCATCGGGTGCAGATGCACTCTCGACAGGTATCATGCTCTTAAACAGCGGAGAGGCAGATGTCGTGCTCTGTATAGGCGCTGAAGCTGCGATATCACCGCTCAATATCTTAGGACTTACGTCTGCGCATGCGTTGTCAACCAGAAATGATGAGCCTGAGACGGCATCCCGTCCTTTTGATGCGACCAGGGATGGTTTTGTGATGGGCGAAGGCGGCGGATGTGTCATAATAGAGAAGGAGTCCCATGCCAGAGCGAGAAATGCACACATACATGCCGCAGTTATCGGCTGGGCAAACAGTACAGATGGTTATCATGTAACATCACCGCATCCGGATGGAATCGGTGCAATATATTGCATGAAACGCTGCATCGAAAAAGCAGGAATTACACCGGAACAGGTCGATTACATCAATGCGCATGGAACCTCCACACCAAAGGGAGATGTAATAGAGACAAAGGCTATACATACGTTGTTTGGGGAGCATGCCGGCAAGCTGCTTGTGTCATCCACCAAGGGTTCCACCGGACATATGATGGGGGCAGGCGGAATTATAGAGACTATCGCCTGTGTCAAGGCAGTGCAGGATAATATTGTACCGCCTACACTGAATCTGAATGCGCCGGATCCTGAATGTGATCTGGATTATGTTCCAAACACTGCACGGCATCAGACTGTCAATATCGCGATGTCCAATGCCTTTGGCTTTGGCGGTCAGAACTCCAGTATCCTTCTTCAAAAATATAAATAGATGAATATATAAACAACTTATTGCAGAGCTTGCAGGGGAATAAATTATTCCCCTGCAAGCTCTGCAGCACGTTTCAGGGCTGCATCTATATTTTCACAGAAGTTCTCTCTGCCGAGCGTATCTGCGAATCCGCCTTTTTCCATGACGTGCATTGGCTGTTCATTGACATGGGACAGCAGAAGTTTAATATTTTTCTTTTTACATGTGTTATATGCTTCTTCGAGGGCATCTAATCCGGTGATGTCCATAGCCGGTACATTACGCATACGCAGTATCAGGACATTTTTGTGCTTCTCATGTGTAAATGCCAGATAATCATTGGCGGCACCAAAGAACATAGGACCGTTTATCTCATATACCATTGTGTTGGCAGGAACATTTTTCAGGTCTGTATGCTCAGATATTTCATTCATATCAAGATCTTCTTTGTAGACCCAGGCTTTTACTTCTGCAACATCCGACATACGTTTCATAAATAAAAACGCAGCCATGACCATACCGATCTCGATGGCAACGACCAGATCAAAGAATACAGTTAGCAGAAAAGTAGCGACCAGAACAACGATATCGCTCTTAGGCGCTGTCTTGATCATGTGACCGAAGGTTCTCCAGCCGCTCATGTTGTAGGCTACCATGATCAGTATTGCAGCCAGACATGACATTGGAATCATGGATGCATAAGGCATCAAAAATAACAGAATAAGCAGCAGGGTAATCGCATGTACGATACCTGCAATCGGTGTACGGCCTCCGTTTTTTACATTTGCCGCTGTACGGGCTATGGCACCGGTAGCCGGGATACCGCCAAAGAGCGCTGACATAATATTGCCGACACCCTGGCCGACAAGTTCGGCGTTGGAACGGTGATGACCGCCGATCATACCATCTGATACCACGCAGGACAGAAGGGATTCGATGGATGCGAGGATCGCGATGGTAAATGCCGGTGACAGAAGATCTCTGACCATGCCGAAGCTGAACTCAGGTACCTGAAATGCCGGGAAGCCTGCTTTGATCGTATACAGATCGCCGATAGTAGCGACCGGAATATCGGCCAGTTGTACGATAAGCGTGGTTACGATGATCGCAACCAGTGATCCCGGTATCTTGGCAGATATCTTAGGCCAGAAGATCTGGATGAGAAGTGCGAGCATACCGATTCCAAAAGTCATCCAGTGCAGTGTGTGAAAATTCCTGGCATAGGCAACGATTTTATCTGTGAATTCGGATGGCACTGCACCCATGGTCAGTCCAAAGAAGTCCTTTAACTGACCGGCAAAGATACCGACAGCGATACCGAGCGTAAACCCGACAGTGATCGTTTTGGGTATAAATTTTATCAGATTGCCAAAATGGAGCAATCCCATAATTATCATGATAATGCCGGCAAGAAGCGTTGCGACTGTGAGACCGGACATACCATACTTGGTTATGATACCGTATATGATGACAACAAATGCTGCGGTTGGTCCGCCGATCTGTACCCGGCTTCCTCCCAGCAGTGAGATAAAAAATCCCGCTATGATACCGGTATAAAGTCCCTGCTCCGGGTTGACGCCGGAGGCAATTGCCAGTGCAATGGACAGCGGCAGTGCAATGATGGCTACAATGATACCTGCGACAACATCTTTGATAAATTGTTGCATGGTATAGGTTTTCATTGTGCTGAAAAGCTTTGGTTTAATGTACTTTAGTGATTCCATGATTCTCCCTCTCCTGTATATCTTCTATACAACTTCTTTTCTTATCACCATTCTGTAAATCTTATTTCGTATGCCACGGCTTTGCGCATAACTTTTTATGAATGACTTTTGCAGTTTTTGGGAAGTTCTATTATTTTTATATTTTCACCAGATCATGTGCACGCTACAGCGAACTCGCATCATCTGCGGCAGGCATGGGGCTATGAAAGGACTTTTGAAAACGCGGGTCCTTAGGGCGAGCCGTTAGGCGCACCCTTAGTACCCTTGCGTTTTCAATGGAGCGCAAGCGTTCCTGGAATACCCCATGCCTGCCGCAGATGATACTCAGACACACTTGCGCGTGCACATTGTTGAAAATACAAAAATAAGGAACTTCCAAAAAAACTGCGTCTCTTCAAAAAAGTTATGCGCAAAGCCGTGGCATAAAATAAAATTCACATAATTGTGTACGCGAAAATGCGCAATACAGCAAGATAATAGACCTGTTTGAAAGGTTTGGCAAGTATTTCTTTTCTATCCGGACAATTTTTTTCAACATTTTTTCAACACTTGTATGGGATAGTATAGACAGATTATATGTGTAGATTGGAACAGGACTACACAGAACTATAAAAAGGGGTGTGATCGAAATGCCGATGTTGCTGGATGAAGATTATGAATATAAGCTGCCGATTATGCATAAGGTCCGGCAGGTGTTCCGCAGGGAGACGATATCCGATATCGAAGGCACTGTCAGGGCAGAGTTGTCGAAGGACATTATATCGGGGAAGATAAAGCCGGGTATGAGGGTGGCTGTGGCAGTGGGAAGCCGCGGTATCAGAAACCTTTTTACTATTGTGCGCACAACGGTAGATTTTTTGAAGGAGCAGGGCGCAGAACCATTTATTGTGTCGGCCATGGGAAGTCATGGCGGTGGCAATGAGGAAGGACAGAGGGAAGTGCTGGAGGGATATGGTATCACAGAGGCACACCTGGGGGTTCCGGTTGTAACTACCGTGGATGTGATTAAGCTGGGTGAGACGGAAAAACATACACCTGTATATTTTGACAGGGCGGCCAGTGAAGCTGATATGGTGGTGCCAATTAATAGAATCAAGCTCCATACGGATTTTGTGGGACCTCTCCAGAGTGGGTTGTGCAAGATGCTTGTGATCGGGCTTGGTAATCAAAAAGGGTGCTCGGCGATCCATGAGGAGGATCCGGAGACATTTGCGGCGACAATAGAGTCGGCTGCACGTATCATTCTTGAGAAGATTCCGGTGGGATTTGGTGTGGCTGTCATGGAAAATGCATATGACGAGACAACACATATAGAAGCGATCGCAGGAGAAAATTTTGTGGAGCGCGAGAAGGAACTTGTAAAGCGCACCCGGGAAAATATGCCATTTATCCAGATCGACAAGGCGGATGTTATTGTGGTGGAGGAGATTGGAAAGAATGTCTCTGGAGCCGGCTTTGATCCGAATATCCTGGGAAGAAGCTCAGTCCTTAAAACCTATGTGCTGCATATTCCGGAGTTTCAGAAAATGGTTCTTCTGGATCTCACGGATGAATCCCATGGAAATGCCATTGGGCTTGGCGCATTTGATGTGATCACACAAAATGTGTTTGAGAAGATGGATATGGAGAGTACCTATGCGAATTCCATTGCGTGTAAATGCGTGGATGATGTAAAGATTCCTCTGATCGCCCGGGATGAGGATGAGGCAGTCCGTGTTGCACTCAAGGCGTGCAGAAATGTTGACCGGGAAAATGCCCGGATCGTTAAGATCAAAAATACATTGGAGCTGGAATTCATATCTGTCTCTGATGCACTGCTTGATGAGGTGGAAAGGAATCCGAATCTGATACTGGAAGCTGACTGACAAAAAGGATCTGCCCTACAGGATAAGGCGGCTGACAAAAATAAGCTGATGAACAACGAAACAGGCAGGGAAGGGAATGATATAAAAATGGCAGAACTTAAGATAAACAGAGACAGATTGGAAAAAAATCTGTTTGAACTGGCCGAAATCGGAAGGAATGAGCATGGAGGCATTGACAGGGCACTTGGCAGCGAGGAAGATTTTGAGGCGAGAAAATGGCTGCAGAGATATTGGAAGGCTGCACTTCATATAGATACGAGACTTGACGCAATCGCGAATATGTGGGTCAGACGGGATGGGACAGAGGATCTGCCTCCGATTGTGATAGGTTCCCATCATGATGCAGTACCTGACGGCGGAATGTATGATGGTGCACTTGGAGTCCTTGGCGCAACGGAGATATTGCAGACTCTGATTGACAATCATTATAAAACCAGACATCCCATCGAGGTCGTAAGCTTTACCGGCGAGGAGCCTAATCCATATAATGTGTCAACACTTGGCAGTAAGGTCTTAAGCGGAAGACTTGTCACAGAGGATCTGAGACAACTGACAAGCTATATCGATGGTTCTTCCCTGGATGCGTGCATTAAGAAGCTGGGCGGTAATATCGAGGAAGCAGAGTCGGCAAGAATTCATGAAGGAGATATCAGGGCATTTATCGAGCTTCATATCGAACAGGGAAAGCGTCTGTATGACAGTGGGCTGACATCTGCTGCAGTCAACTGTATCACTGGTATCTATCGGGAAAATATCACTATACATGGTGAGGCCAATCATGCGGGAACGACCATTATGCAGGACAGGCATGACGCATTGCTGGCGGCGTCAGAGTTCGCGCTTGCATATGAGCGTATTGTGAAGAAAGAGGATCGGGATGATGTGGTTGGAACCATCGGCTATGCCAGGGTCTATCCCAATGCGGCCAGTATCATACCGGGATCGGTGGAGCTCATTCTGGAACTCAGGTGCTGTGATGAGGACATCCGGCAGAGGGTGCAAAAGGAGATTGCGGAGTTTGTTCCGGGCATCGAGAAAGCGCGTGGCGTGAGGATCGAGCGGAAGCTGAATCTTGACCAGAAGGAAATGATGATGGACAGGATGGTTGTAGATGCGGTAAAACGCGGAATCGAAGCAGAGGGACAGGAACCTCTTGAACTGGTGAGCATGGCGGGCCATGATGCGGCCAATATGCAGAGAGTGACCAGCAGTGCAATGATATTTGTGCAGAGTATCGACGGGAAGAGCCATTGCCCGCAGGAACGCACGGATATAAATAGGATTGAGGAAACAGTAAATGCGATGTTACAGGCGGTTTTGATTTTGGATAAGGAGATGGATGCGAAATGAAAACTATTTTTAAACCCCAATATGTGTATATCAATGGTGAATTCCTGAGAGATCACGCTGTACTTGTCAATGATAATGTGATTGCCAAAATTAACGATGCAGATACATTGATCAGAAGCTATCCTGAAGCGGGTGTTGTGGAATGGAACAATATGGTCATGGTACCGGGAACTGTCAATGCACACAACCACTGTTTTCAGAGTCTGCTCAGGGGAATTGCATGTGACCGACCATTTCTGGAGTGGAGGGACAATGCCTTGTATAAGTATTCTCCGAGACTGAGGAAGGAACATATATACAATGGTGCAGTCTTTGCCTTTTCGGAGATGATGAAATGTGGTGTGACGACAGTCAGTGATTTCTTTTATCTGCATAATTATGGTGTAGAGAGCGATGAGATGATCATTAAAGCAGCACATGATGTGGGAATAAGACTTGTCCTTGCAAGAACCATGTATGACTGGACCGGTGCTCCGGCAGGATATGTGGAGAGTATACCGCAGGCGGTAGCCAATACCAGAGAGCTTGCCATCCGATACAAGAAAGATGATATGGTTAACATTCTTCCTGCTCCGCATAGTCTGCATGCTGCGTCTCCGGAGATGGTGCTGGCCGGTTATGAACTTGCAAAAGAGTTGGGAACCAGATTTCATATTCATGTGGCCGAGGAGCCTTTTGAGGTGGAACAGGTCATGGCAGAGCATAATGGCAAAACACCGATCGAGTACCTGGATGAGCTTGGTGTTGTGGATGAGAACATGGCGATCATCCATGGTGTATGGCTGAAGGACAGTGAGATAAGAACAATGGGTGAGAAGGGTGCATCCCTGATCTATTGTCCGTCCAGCAATATGTTCCTTGCAGACGGTATTACAGATCTTGTCGCCATGAGAAAGTATGGTGTAAATATTGCTCTGGGAAGTGACGGGGCATGTTCCAATAACAGAATCAGTGTATTTGAAGAGATGCGTATGGCAGCGTTGCTCCAGAAAGCAAAGACAGTGGATGCAATGTGTCTTAACTATAAGGACGCGTTTGATATGGGTACGAAGAATGGAGGAGAGATCCTTCAGCTCCCGATCGGAGAGATCAAGGAAGGATTCAAGGCTGACTTTGTAGGTGTGAGAACCGATGTGATGTCTATGCAGCCGATCTCGGATTCGCTTGAGCAGATGCTTCCGAATCTGGTGTACTCCATGCAGCCGGATGCCATTGCCAGAGTGGTGGTGGATGGAAAAATGACAGTATGTGATGGCAAACTGCTTAATATACCAGAAGAACGTGTTGTGGAACTTGTTAACAGGACGATGCATGAAGTTGAAGACTGATTGTAGTTATATAATTATCTGTGGTGAGATGGAAAGGTGCAGATCATGAAGAAAAGTTTGATCGTTAATATCGCGCAGCTGGCGACGCCGGAGGGGCGGCAGGCTGTAGCCGGAAAAGCTATGAATACTCTGAAAATAATTGAAAATGCTGCAGTATACATAGAAGATGGCATTATAAAAAAAGTCGGAACACAAAAAGAGATATTGAATGCGTTTGTTACTGAGGGGATGGATATGTCAGATATCAGGTTCATCAGTGCAGAAGGACATGCCGTTATCCCGGGATTTGTAGATTCTCATACACATTTTATATTTGGCGGGTATCGGGAAGAGGAATTTATAAACCGTCTCTCAGGTATGGAATATATGGAGATCATGAGACGTGGCGGTGGAATCCAGAGTACGGTACAGGCAACCAGGGAAGCTTCCCGTGAGGATCTGTACGACAGGGGCATGAACCGCTTAAGATCCATGTTGTCCCAGGGAATTACTACTGTGGAGGGCAAGAGCGGTTATGGTCTCGACAGAGAATGTGAGATGAAACAGCTGTCTGTGATGCATGAGCTTGAGGACAGCCAGCCGATCGATATTGTGAAGACATATCTCGGTGGACATGCATCCAGCGACCTGTTTGAAAATGATAATGGGAGATATATCGATTTTATGATCAATGAAGTGATGCCTTGTGTTGTGGAAAATGGTGTTGCTGAATTCTGCGATGTGTTCTGTGAAGATTCTGTATTTTCCATTGAGGAATCAAAAAAGCTTCTGTGTGCAGCCAGGGATATGGGATTTAAATTGAAGATCCACGCAGACGAGATCGTATCATTAGGGGGTGCAGAACTTGCGGGTGCGCTTCATGCAACCTCTGCAGATCATCTGCTCATGGTATCGGATGCGGGGATAGACGCTCTGCGGGACAATGGTGTCATTGCGACATTGCTGCCATGCACAGCTTTTTGTCTGAATAAGCCGTTTGCTCCGGCGAGAAAGATGATCGATTCCGGATGCGCCGTGGCGCTTGCCAGCGATCTGAATCCGGGGAGCTGTTTTGCTAATTCAATTGCACTCATGCTTGCCCTCGCGGTGATCAGGATGAATATGTCTATCGAGGAAGCTGTGACGGCACTTACTTTAAATGGAGCAGCTGCTGTTGACCGTGCCGATATGATCGGCAGCATTGAAGTGGGCAAGAGAGCGGATATGGTTGTGCTGGATTATCCGAGCTACAAATTCCTGGTCTATCATACAGGAACGAATATTGTAAGTAAGGTGATAAAGGAGGGTGAGGTCGTCTATGAAGATCCGGTCTGTAAGTAAAGAAGAGTTTCAAACCACAGAATGGAGTGGAGGAACTACAACGGAATTTTTTATATATCCACCGGGCTCCGATTATAAGAATCGTAATTTCAGGGCGAGAATAAGCAGTGCATATGTAGCAGATGAATGGTCTAAGTTCACATCACTTACCGGAGTGACCCGGTATCTGGCACCGCTATCTCAGGAGATAACCTTGAAGATCCAGGGAGAGGATGTGACTTTAAGTCCCTATGAGGTTATCAAGTTCAGCGGAGAAGATATGGTAGAAAGCTATGGTGTGTGCAGGGATTTTAATCTGATGCTGAAAGACTGCGGTGGAACCATGGAGTGTGTATGTGCAACTGCCCGTGGTGTCAGGGTTCAGGTGGCAGAGAGAACGATCGTAGCTCTCTACTGCTATGAGGGAAAGGCCAGACTGGCAACAGAAGACGGGAAGGAAGTGGATTTCGATGCAGATCAGCTTATCCTGCTGGAAAATGATAGCGCTATGAAGGAAGAAACGGTTAAACTGCTTGCAGATCACCAGCATATAATAATCTGCCATATCCATAAATAGATTGCTGAACAATATAATCATTATATAAAATGTGCCACTATAACTATTACAGAAAACCTTTTATGAACGCAGCTGTACCAGGCTCGAAAAAACCTCGCCAAGTACCGGCGTTCATAAAAGGTTTTCTGTAATAGAGCTATATATCCTGATCCATATTGAAATAACCTGTTATTCAGTAACATCTGCCAGCAGGGATAACAGATAAGGATCATTGTAAGGAGCGATATGCTTCCTGCACTCTTCTCTGTAATACTCTGCCGGTCTGGTGATAAACGGAACAGCCAGGTCCTCTTTTTCTGCAAGCTTGTACATGATGAAATAATACAAGCCTTTTTCGTAAGGTGAGTTGATTCTCTCGATCATTCTCCTGCATACTCTGGTGTGGTGTGATGCATGCTCCAATTCTCCGGATATCGAAGCAAAATAAGCGAGAAATGCATGCATGGTAGCACAGCCCACTATAGCTGTGCTGTGCCGGTAGACCTGGTGAGCATTTACAAATGCTGCCCGGCTCTCAGGTAATCTTCCCTGGAAAAACAGGGTTTTCCCGAGATTGGTATAGAAGGTCGCATTAACGGTATAACCCTTCTCTGCGCATATATTGATGGCTTTGTTAAAATGTTCTATGGCAGAGTCCAGTTCTCCGTAGCGCAGGCTAAGCTCGCCTAGATAGTTGTATGCCGCTGCGATATTTACAAAATATATCTCCGGCTTGAGAGATGATTTCTCCAGCAGATTAATAGAGCGGAGCAAGGCTGCGATGGACTGCTTGCGGTCGCCGGTCAGAGCATGATAATAGCCGTAGAGCCGGAGGTAGATCGCCTGCTCTGCGAGATCATCTGCCTGCTCAGCCAGTCTCAGTCCATCATCAAGGTAGTTTTTCATAGCTGCCAGATTGCAGGTCTGGATACAGTAGTAGATCATCTGTTTCAGAAGAGCCAGATGAAATTCTGTATTCATCAGAGTATATGGGTTATTCAATGCTTTGGCAATGCAGCTTGTAGCTTCCTCATAGTCGCATATCAAAACCAGATAACGGCTCTTGGCATGATAAAAACGTGCCTCCATCTCGTTGTATATCTCGGTATCATTAGAATTCTTCAGCTGCATCAGCTCCTGATACAATTGCTGAAATGAAGCATCTACATCTTCAGGCAGGCTTATCTCTTCGTCGGCAATGATCGAGTCGTCCAGGACCGGATACAATTCAAAATATATGCCGGAGATCTGTTCCATATACATGAGCCGGTAATACAGCGCTTTTTGATGGTTTTCTCCCAGTTCAAAGTGATAAGCAAGTGATCTGTATGGCATTTTTCTGTTGCCCGAGTTCTTCATTCCGTCTTCAAGGGCGAGTGCTGCGCGGTTGTGCAGGATCCGAAGCTTTGAAGGTGGGATCTTGTCATAGATAAAATCACGCATCTGATGATAGTGAAATGCAAAATATATATCATTTTTATCGCGAAATTCACGGATCAGAGCAAGTTCTTTTGCTTCCTCTATATTGTCCAGAAGCTGGGAGGCATTGCTGCACAGACGTTCCAGAACAAGGTACGGAGTCTGATGTTCGAACAGTGCAATGATATCGAGCAGCTTTCTGGTGTCGGGTGTCACACCGTTTAACCGGTCGTTCAGAATCTCCTTTGCGTTTTTGGAGAGGCAGTTAATATCATGGTGACACTTGATGTTGTTGATGAGCTCCACCAGGAAGAAGATATTTCCGGCAGAAATATTATAGAATCGTTCCACTTCTTCATCCGTGAGTGTGATCTCGGGAAGAGAGTCCTGCACAAAGAATCTGGTCTGTTCGAGTGTGAGCGGTTCCAGAATAAGCTGTGTTAGGTACTTGGCCCGCACCATGGAACTCACGAAGGTAGTCAGGTCATAACTCATGATATCCAGAGAAGTGAGGAGTACCATCAGATTCGTGTTGCAGAGGCTGATCAGGGATGAAAGTATCTCCAGACTGATCGAATCCATTGCGTTTATGTTGTCAATAAAGAGAAGGATCCTGGTATGGTGGCAGACGATCTGGAATATCTTAAGCAACGCATTCTGAAAGGAACGATAGCTCAGTGTGTTGTTGAATTCATCCGGAGTACCGCTGGAGAATGTCGGAAGAAAGTTCTCCACGACTTCTATGTAGTTGGCAGGTACTGATATCCCGCGTTCGATGATGTAGTCCGTCAGCTTGAGAAAGATCGTGTTCCATGGCTGGAGGAGGTACTTCCGCTCTGCCTGGAAACAGGTAACCTGGATGAGCAGGGTATCAGACAGGTCGGCACTCTCTATAAAGGAGTTGACCAGGTAGGTCTTGCCGATACCATTTTCTCCGATGACGATGAAGTTCTCCGGCTTACCATTCATGAAGGATTCAAAGGCGGATGAGAGACAGGCCAGCTTGGAGTCCCGTATTCTGATATTGGGCTGGACAGATTCATCGTCGCTGGAGTCTGCGATCCACAGATCCAGAAGTTTATGATACAGTGTTGTGATATCTTTGCTCGGTGAAAGACCGAGATCTTCATCCAGAACCTTTGTCAGGTCCTGATACAGATTGATCGCCTTATGATACTGTTTGTTGTCCCGGTAGAATTCCATCATATATTTATATATCTTTTCGTCGAGAGGATCGTCCTTCAGACAGAGCTCGGCGATCCGTTCAATATCTTCCAGGGAAAGATCCTCATTCCTGGTGTAGAGCTGTTTGCGCAGACGCGTGCTGTATATGTGGCTTATCTCTGCCTGCTTGTCATCCAGCCACTCCTCGAAGGCGACACAGTCTTTGACATAGAAGCCCTCTAAGAGCAGACCTGAAGAATTGATAGAACTCTCGTCCTGACAGAATGCGTCGTAGTCGATGGTGATGTCCGGACTGTCTGAAAAGATGAGGGTGGATTTTTGCGGGGAGAGTATGAGGGGTTCCGGAAACAGCTTATTTATCGTGTAAAGTGCATGCCGGAGATTTTTTTTGGCAAGGATCTCATCGTTATCCTCCCAGAGGAGCTCGGTTACATATTCCCTGGTGGATTTTTTCTCGATGGCCATGAAATAAAAGAAAGCTTCCGCTTTTTTGTACGGAAAATGGATTACCTGACCATCCAATGTGATCAGTGGTGTCTGGAATAAGGTGATGCGGATATCAGACATAATTCGGCCTCCTGTAGCGAATCTAACAATAAGTTGATGATATTCTATCACTTCTCTCGACAATATTCAACGAGGTGTTGAAAAAATAGATTAAAATTGCATTCCTATAGACGTTTTTTAGACGTGACAAGAATATACTCGAAAAAAAGAAAAAGAAGATGGAGGTATTGCTATGAATAATTTGGACATCGAGAACGCAATGACAATAAAGCTGGATGACGAACTTCCGGAATATCCTGCTTTTGTTGAAGGAATCAGAAGAGCGCCAAAGCGTGAATCAGAGCTTTCTGAGAGTGACATTACGCTGGCTATTAGAAATGCCCTTAGATATATACCGGAAAAATATCATGAGCAGATGGCGGCAGAGTTTTATGATGAGCTGATGGAACATGGACGAATCTACGGATACCGGTTCAGACCGGAAGGTAAGATATATGGAAAACCAATTGATGAATATGAAGGAAACTGCATAGAGGGTAAGGCTTTTCAGGTACAGATCGATAACAATCTGGATTTTGAAGTTGCCCTGTATCCGTACGAGCTTGTTACATATGGTGAGACTGGACAGGTATGCCAGAACTGGATGCAGTATCGTCTGATTAAGAAATATCTCCAGGTCATGACAGATGAACAGACACTGGTGGTTGAGTCTGGACATCCGGTGGGGTTATTCAGATCGAAAAAGACCGCACCGAGAGTTATTATCACAAATGGACTCATGGTTGGGCAGTTTGATAATAACGATGACTTTAACAGAGCGGCAGCAATTGGTGTAGCCAATTATGGACAGATGACTGCCGGCGGCTGGATGTATATCGGACCGCAGGGTATCGTTCACGGAACATTTAACACCCTGTTAAATGCAGGAAGGCTGAAGCTTGGTATCCCGCAGGATCAGGATCTGGCCGGTAAGCTGTTTATATCCTCCGGTCTTGGCGGTATGAGTGGTGCACAGGGCAAGGCGGCAGAGATCGCAAATGCTGTGTCTGTTATCGCTGAGGTCGATATCTCAAGAATTATGACAAGGTATAACCAGGGATGGGTCAGCAGAAAGTCGGATGATCTGAATGAGATATTTGGCTGGGTAAAAGAGATGCAGGCCAAGAAGCAGGCATGTGCCATTGCATATCATGGTAATGTAGTCGATCTTCTGGAATATGTTCTGGAACATGATATTCATGTTGACCTTCTCTCAGACCAGACATCATGTCATGTCCCTTATGATGGTGGTTATTGTCCACAGGGAATCACATTTGAAGAGAGAACGAGAATGCTGGCTGAGGATCCGCAGACCTTTGTACAGCTTGTAAATAAGACACTGAAGCATCATTTTGAACTGATCTGCAAGCTGTCAGATAAGGGAACCTATTTCTTTGATTATGGAAACAGTTTTATGAAGTCAGTCTATGATGCAGGCGTTCCGGAGATATGTAAGAATGGTGTCAATGAGAAGGATGGATTTATCTTCCCTTCTTACGTCGAGGACATTCTCGGCCCACAGTTGTTTGATTATGGATATGGACCATTCAGATGGGTCTGCCTGTCAGGAAAGCCGGAAGATCTTGATGCGACAGATCAGGCAGCGATGGAATGTATCGATCCAAACAGAAGATACCAGGATCGTGATAATTATGTATGGGTTCGTGATGCGAAGAAAAATAAACTGGTTGTAGGAACACAGGCAAGAATCCTCTATCAGGATGCCATGGGCAGAACCAAGATAGCCCTGAAATTCAATGAGATGGTGAGAGAGGGCAAGATCGGTCCGGTTATGCTTGGAAGAGATCATCATGATACAGGTGGTACGGATTCACCATTCCGTGAGACATCCAATATCAAAGATGGTTCCAATATTATGGCAGATATGGCTGTTCAGTGTTATGCAGGAAATGCTGCAAGAGGTATGAGTCTGATTGCCCTGCATAATGGTGGTGGTGTCGGTATCGGCAAATCCATCAATGGTGGTTTTGGAATGGTGTTGGACGGCAGTGAGAGAGTGGATGAGATCCTGTCGACGGCGATGCCTTGGGATACGATGGGCGGTGTCGCAAGAAGAAGCTGGGCAAGAAATGAGAATTCTGTTTCTACATGTATCGAATACAATGAGATGTGTAAAGGAACGGATCATATTACCATTCCTTATATCGCGAGTGAAGAAATGGTTAATAAGGTCATAGCTGAAAAGAAGCAAAAATAGGCGAAAGGAGGTCCGTGTATCATGCTGATTTGGATTATAGATGAGGAATGGCCCGGATATGAAGCGGAGAAAAAAGTGATATATGAGAAATATCCGGATTGTGATCTTCGATTTTCTAAGAATGATTATGCGGCTGATCTCGAAGCATTTGGAAAGAATGCGGATGCTGTTATCTGTCAGATCTCGGTGGATATGGGAAGAGAGACGATAGAGAAGCTGGATAACTGTAAAGTTATATCGGTATACGGCGTCGGATATAACAACGTTGATATAGAGGCCGCCAGGGAAAAAGGAATCAGGGTATGTAATGTGCCGGGATATTGTGCAGAGGATGTATCTGATTATGTGATTGCGGCGATCTACGACCGTTGTAAGCTGTGGAAGGAATATTCGGCTGAGGACGGATTGTGGGGAGCGCAGGCGGCTGTCCGGCCTGTGTACAGGGTATCAAGCCAGAAGCTTTTTATTCTGGGATTTGGACGTATCGGCAGAATGATCGCCAGGAAGGCACTTGGAGCTGATATGCAGGTGGCAATCTACGATCCGTATGTTACGGAGGAAGCTGCTGCGGCAGCAGGTGTAAAAAAAGTCTCTCTCGAAGAGGGACTTGCAGAGGCAGATTTTGTATCACTTAATATGATCATGTGTGATGAGACTGCCCATATGATATCCAAAGATGAGCTGGCGTTGATGAAGAAGACGGCATATATCATCAATGCCTCAAGAGGTGGAACACTGGATACAAAGGCGCTGATAGAAGCTGTACAGAGTGGCCGGATCGCAGGCGCAACGCTCGATGTGCTGGAGGAGGAACCTCCACAGGCTGACGACCCGGTCCTGCACTGTCCGGGTATAAAGGTTACACCGCACATTTCGTTTTATTCGGAGGACAGTCTAAATGAGCTGCAGGAGTCGGCAGCAAAGAATGCACTAAGGATTCTTGATGGTGAAGATATAGCGGAGATCGTCAACAGATAGTTCAGACAGAGCAAAGGAGGAGTATAAAATGAAGAAAACGATTAGTGGAAATGAAGCGATTGCTTATGGTGCTTTGGCTGCAGGAGTCAGAGTGGTAAGTGGTTATCCGGGAACCCCATCCACAGAGGTTATCCAGAGCATGCTTAAAATGGATATTCCCGGGACAGATGTTGAGTGGAGTACAAATGAGAAGGTTGCATTTGAGGTTGCGGCAGGTGCGGCACATATTGGACACAGAGCATTGTGTACCATGAAAATGAGTGGTCTTAACGTATGTTACGATTCTCTGATCGGTATTGCGTATTCAGGCTGTAAGGGAGGCCTTGTCGTATATGTTGCGGATGATCCGGGCGTAACAGCCGGAATGTGTGAACAGGATACAAGAGGTTTTGCCGCAATGTCTGATGTGCCGATGCTTGAGCCTGGTTCTGTTGAGGAGATATACGAGATGACCAAGATCGCATTTGATATGTCTGAGGAGATTCAGGGACCTGTATTCTTAAGGCTTGTTACCAACAATTCACAGTCTCATGCAGTTGTAGATATTGAGGAGCGTGTGATACCGAAGGAGACACAGCCTCTTCCGGTTCGTGATACAGCCAAATATACCAAGGCGGGGGCTGCGATCTGTATGACGCAGCATCAGGATCTGATCGACAGACTTGCCAAATCAGAGAAATTTATTGCAGAGAGAGGATTGAACAGATTGTCTCTCGGCAAAAAGGGCGGTGTCGGTGTTATCTCTGTCGGTGTCGTAAACGGATACAGACACGAAGCATTTGCGGCGTTGTCAGCAGCGGGTGTTGATCTGTCCGAGGTTTCCACGCTGGAGTTGATTGCAAGTATACCATATGCTAAGGATGCAATTGCATCCATGATCGAGAATTGTGATACGATCCTTGTATGCGAGGAGCTTGAAGCATATGTTGAAAAATACGTCTATCTGACAGCATACAAGATGGGCAGGAATATCAAGATCGTCGGCAAAGAGGACGGAACATACAGAAGGATCGGTGAGTATGACGCAGCCATCGTTGAAAAAGGTGTCTGTAAGGCACTTGGAATTGAACTGCCTGCAAGTCTGGTAAGACCTGAGATCAAATCAGAGGAGCTCTGTACCAAACGTCCGATCGGATTCTGTGCAGGATGTCCGCACAGAGGAACCTATATGGGTGTTGAGGCAGGACTCAAGAAGGCAGGATATAAGAAGGAAGATGTATTTATCACAGGAGATATCGGATGTACGATCCTTGGCTGCAATGCACCGTTTAATATACTGTGGACAGAGCTTGCCATGGGTGCAAGTATCCCGCTTGCACAGGGTATGATATACGGCAAGCTGGAAGCACCGGTTATCGCGACGATCGGTGATTCTACTTTCTTCCACGCAGGTATGGCAGGTCTTGTAAATGCAGTACAGCATAACATGAATATAACGGTTATTATTCTGGATAACGGCTGGACGGCCATGACAGGTATGCAGGTCAATCCGGGTACGATCCAGGAGTATCAGCAGGGAGAGTGGAAGCAGCTTGATATCGAGCGCGTAGTCAAGGGACTTGGCGTTGATCAGCTCTATGTCGTTGATCCGTACAAATATCAGACGGTTGCAGATGCTGTTGCGGATTCACTGACTAAGACCGGTGTCAAGGTGATCCTCTCAAGGAGAGAATGTGCGATTCAGGCAGCCAGAAGAAAAGTAAAGTATTCTCCGGTTACATTTGATTCTGAGAAGTGCAGGAAGTGTAAGATATGTATCAACCAGACAGGATGTTCTGCGATCTCCTACAAGGATGGAGAGATCAGTATCGATAAATCCACATGTAATAACTGCGGACTTTGTACACAGGTTTGTCCGTTTGATGCTCTGGTAAAAGAAGCAGAAGATTAATCAGAATAGAATGGAGGAATCATAATTATGGCAGATAAGTTTTATGATATTTATATTGTCGGTGTTGGTGGACAGGGTGTTCTTACGATCGCTGATATCATTACCCTGACTGCAGCAAAAAATGGTGTGGATGTAAATTATTATCCAACCAAGGGTATGGCGCAGCGTGGCGGTTTTGTCAAGGCACAGCTTCGTCTCGGAAGAAAGGCAGACACATTTGGACCGAGTATCTCGGAGGGTGGCGCCGATCTGGTAGTGTCCATGGAACTCTGTGAGACGCTTCGTGCGATCCGCTATGCCAAGGAGGGCGCAGACTATGTTGTTCTTGGTAATATGTGGGAGCCGACAGAGGTCATGCTCGGCAATGGCGCATACCCGTCTAAAGACGAGGTCCTCTCGGAGATCAGAAAGTTCGGAGGAAAGGTTAATTATCTTGATCCTGCAGATGTTCCTTCTTTTGCCAGAGATAATCTGTACACGCTTGGAACAGTCTTTGCACAGTCAAAGCTCTCGGAGATATTCTCTCAGGAGCAGATAGAGGCGACGATCACAGAGCGGTGGCCAAAGGTTGCTGAGGGCAATCTGAAGACTTTCAGAGCAGGCATTGAAGCTGCTGTTGAAAATTAGATATTGATTCAACGTAAATTCAACGCAATTCAATTATACTACTTCCATACTTAGTAATTGCGGTGAAAGGAGGGAGAATACACAGATGGTGCGAACAGGTTTTGCAGGTGTATTCTCTCTTTTTTATTACAGCCGGGATCATGAAATAACAGAACAAAATGCTGAAGATATGATGAGGAGGTATTGATATGGCTGAGGAGCTGAAGATGTTAATTGATGGTGAATGGGTAACCTCATCTTCCAATGAGGTGAAGGAGATAATAAATCCTTATGATCAGAGCGTGATCGCACTGGCTCCCCGGGCAACACTTGATGATACAAGACGGGCGATTGCCGCTGCCAAACGTGCTTTTTATGAGGATGGATGGGCAGATACCACACAGGCAGAGCTTGCGGAGAAGCTTTTTAAATTTGCTGATCTGATGGAACGTGATGTAGAGCGGCTTGCCACTGCTGAGACATTGAATACGGGAAAGGCATATATAGAGTCAGAATATGATGTCTATGATTCAGCTGCGTGCGTGCGATATTATGCGGGGCTTATCAGCAAGCCGACCGGGCAGACCTACAATGTGGCAGCTGATCCCAATGTGGTGGCAATGACTGTCAGGGAGCCTGTAGGTGTATGTGGTATGGTGTCCGCATGGAATTTTCCTATCTCCCTTGCAATCTGGAAGATCGCTCCGGCGCTGGCTGCAGGAAATACGATCGTGTTCAAACCGGCAGAGATCACACCTATGTCAGCGGTGATATTATTTGAACTCCTTGAGGAGGCTGGTTATCCAAAAGGGGTTATCAATCTGGTACTTGGAAGAGGTTCTGTAGTAGGAAACGAGATTGCGGAGAATCATGATGTGGATAAGGTTGCATTTACGGGCAGTATAGCAGCCGGACAGTCTATTATGCGTGCGGCGGCCGGTAATATGAAGCAGATATCTGTCGAGCTTGGTGGCAAGTCGCCGAGTATTATGTTTGCTGACGCGGATTTTGATACGGCAGTTGATTATGCACTGTTTGGAATGTTTTACAATCAGGGAGAGGTCTGCAGTGCCAGCTCCAGAATTCTGGTAGAGGATACTTTTTATGACGAATTCCTTGCAGCAATGATTGAGAAGACAAAGGCGATCAAGATAGGAAATGGTATGGAGGATGGTGTCCGAATGGGTCCGATCATCAGCGAAGAACAGATGAATACGGTTCTGAACTATATTGATATCGGTGTGAAGGAAGGCGCTACGCTGGCTTACGGCGGAAAGAGAATGACAGAAGGAGAATATGCAAAAGGTTTCTTTGTGGAGCCGACGATCTTTACGGATGTGACACCGGATATGCGGATCGTGCGGGAAGAGATCTTCGGGCCTGTTGTGGTAATCCAGAAGTTCCATGGCGAAGAAGAGGCAGTAAAGCTTGCAAACGATACAGATTATGGACTTGCAGCAGGTGTTTTCTCAAGTGATATCAGCAAGGCACTTCGTGTGATCAGGAAGATCAGAGCGGGAATCACGTGGATCAATACCTATGGACCGGTATATCCGGAGGCTCCATGGGGCGGCTACAAGCAGAGTGGAATCGGAAGGGAACTGGGGACCTATGGACTGGATGATTATACAGAGGTAAAACAGATCAATATTCAGACGTCACCTGCACCAAGCAAGTGGTTTGAGTAAGTGGTTAATAGAAGGAGGATGATTTTATGAAGGAGTTAAGTTTTATCATTAAGCCGGAAAAGCTGGAGAGTCTGAAGGGCATTTTGGACAAACAGGGCTGTGGCGGTATTACGATCTATACCGTTATGGGCTGTGGTAATCAGCGAGGTGTCACAGATGAAAAGGTTTATTCCCTGAAGGGGTTAGAGACACATATCAATCTGCTCCCTAAGGTCAAGGTCGAGTGTGTTGTCGAGGATGACAAGGTTGAGAATATTATCATGGAAGTCAGAGATCACATTTCAACCGGTGTTGTCGGAGACGGTAAGATATTTATCAAGCCGGTGATGGATGCTGTCAGGATCCGTACAGGTGAAAGAGGCGGTAAGGCTATCTGATATGATGCAGACAGACCGAGATGCTGATACGACAGGAAGAAAGTGGGGTGGCTCCTGCTTATAGAAAGGGAGACCGATTATGGACGAAAAGAAACCAATTGTTGAAGTGATAAATGTAAACAAGAAATATGGTGACAATCATGTCGTTCGTAACATGAATCTGACGGTATACGAGGGCGAGTTCCTTACGATGCTTGGATCTTCCGGCTGTGGAAAGACGACGACCCTGAGAATGATAGGTGGTTTCGAGGAACCGACAGACGGGGAGATCAGGATCATGGGAGAGAATGTGGTGAATAAGGCACCGTATGACAGAGAAGTCAACACTGTATTTCAGAGTTATGCGCTCTTTCCCCATATGACAATATTCGATAATGTAGCATATGGATTGAGAGCAAAAAAAGTTCCAAAGGCTGAGATCAGGACACGTGTTAATGAAATGCTTGAGCTGGTTCAGCTTGGAGATTTTGGCAAAAGATACCCAAGTCAGCTGTCCGGTGGTCAGAAACAGAGGGTTGCCATCGCGAGATCCCTGGTCAACAGACCTAAGGTTCTTTTGCTTGATGAGCCGCTTGGCGCATTGGATCTGAAGCTTAGAAAACAGATGCAGCTGGAGCTGAAGCGCCTGCAGAGAAAGCTTGGAATCACTTTTATCTATGTGACGCATGACCAGGAGGAGGCACTCACAATGAGTGACAGGATTGCTGTCATGAACAAAGGTATGCTGGAACAGCTGGATGTTCCGGAGATGATCTACGACCATCCGAGTACAAAGTTTGTGGCTGATTTTATCGGTGAGTCTAATATCTCTGATGCTGTTGTTCAGAGTGTGGAGGGCAATAAACTGGTACTTGCGGAGGAGTGCGGTACTGTAACAGCTTATTCTGATAAGGAATATAAGACCGGTGATTATGTACATGTTGTTGTCCGGCCGGAAAAATTGAAATATTCCACTGAACCTGTAGAGGGTTTTTCGCTTCGGGCAAAGGTAAAAGAGGTTGTGTTTGTCGGTTCTGTGATTAAATGTATCCTGAGCCTGAGTAATGAAAATGAATACAAGATCACATTCAAAGCGGGAGAGTCATATCCGTCTGTGGGCGATCTGATCTATCCGTATTGGGAAAAAGGAAATGCTGTCATTATACCATCTGAGACGAACAACCTTATATATCAGACGATAGAGTTTTCATCAATTGTATAGGAGGCGGTCTTATGAGCAAATTGAAAAAGAAAGTACCTGTTCTGGTCACGATCGCACCGGTATTTATCTGGATGTTTTTGCTGGGCGTGGTTCCGCTTCTGTATGTTCTGGTACTGAGCTTTTCAAGTACGGACGGAAGAAATGTTATCTATCAGTTTACATTGGGCAATTATGCGAAAATGGCAGACAGTGTGTACCAGCAGATCTATATCAATTCACTGGTGATCGCGGTGACAACTACAGTAATCTGTATACTTCTCGGATATCCGTTTGCGTATATAATGGCCCGTTCGTCGAAGAAGAAACAGGGATTTATGATGGTGCTTCTGATGATACCATTTTGGACAAACTCCGTTATCCGTCTGTATGGATGGAGAACGTTTCTCGGCAGCAAGGGTCTGCTGAACAATGCACTGCTCGCGTTGGGACTTACCAGTCAGTCTGTTGATTTCCTGTACAATCGTGGAACGGTAATTCTCGGTATGGTTTATACCCTGCTTCCGTTTATGATCCTGCCGATCTATTCGTCGCTGCAGAAACTTGACTGGTCTTTGCTTGAAGCGTCCTATGATCTGGGAGCAAGAGGACCGAGAACGTTTTTTAAAGTGATAGTACCGCTCACATCATCGAGTATCTTCTCGGGTGTGCTGATGGTGTTTATACCTTGTCTCGGATATTACTTCGTAGAGGATATCATGGGTGGAGGCAATTCGCAGATGATCGGAAATGTGATCGAGACATACTTTAAGGCAGGAAATAACTGGCCGGTCGGTGCAGCATTTTCGGTGATCCTGATCATGATCACCCTGCTGCTGGTTACATTGTATAAGAAGTGCGGTGGAAGCATGGATGATCTGGTATAGAGGAGGATGATTTGTATGAAACAGTCGTTAAAAAAAGCAATTGCAAAAAGAAATTCTTCTCTGTACGGATGGCTGATCTATCTGTTTTTGTATCTGCCAATTATTATAATCGTTATATTTTCATTCAATACGGATGAGAGGAATATTCGTCTCAAAGAATTTACAACAAGCTGGTATTCGGTTTTGACTACGGATCATTCATTGCTGCAGTCTTTTGGTAACACGCTGATCGTGACCGGGTCGAGCGTCGTGCTGTCGGTCATCATAGGAACATTGGCTGCATATGGTATGTGGAAATATAAGTTCAAGGGTAAGGGCCTTTTAAATGCAATGTTATATATGATCATCGTCATACCGGAGATCGTACTTGGAATTGCCATGTTATCCATATATACACTGGTGAAGCTTCCGATGGGATTTCTGACATTGATCTTAAGTCATACCACCTTCTGTATCCCATTTGTGATACTGACGGTGCGGGGAACCCTGTATGGTTTTGACAGGTCGCTGGAGGAGGCATCTATGGATCTGGGTGTCAGTCCGTTTAAGACATTTTTTAAAGTGACATTGCCGATCATCAAGCCGGGAGTCATATCCGGTGCATTTCTGGCAGTTACCCTGTCGCTGGACAATTTTGTTATTACATCCTTTGTCAACGGGCCGAAGACCAGAACCCTGCCACTCAAGATCATGGAGGAGATCCGTACAGGTATCAAACCGGATGTCAATGCGCTTGTTACGATTATTCTTGTTGTCGTGTTTGTGGTAATTACACTCTCTCAGACGGGAGTGTTGGAAAAGATAAAAAAGATAAAGAAAAATGGATAAGAGGAAGGGAGATGTTTTTATGAAAAAGAAAAAATTAATCAGCATGTTAATGGTGTCGGCAATGTGCGCGGCAATGCTCGCAGGCTGCGGCGCTGAAAAGGAAGATGGTGCAGCAGCTACGGGAGAAGAGATCAATGTATATGCATGGGTCGAAGAGATCCCGGATGAGCTCATCGAGGGTTTTGAGAAGGAGACAGGAATCAAAGTAAATTTGAGTACTTTTTCCAGCAACGAGGAGGCGATCGCCAAGATCGAGGCAAGCCCGGAGGGAACCTATGATATAGTCGGCCCAAGTGATTATGCGGTGGAGGAGCTGATCGAGGCAGGATATCTTCAGTCCTATGATGTGTCCTCTCTGTCCAATTATGGCAATCTGAAGGATATATATAAGAATCCTGATTATGATCCGGAAGCACAGTATGCGGTACCGCTGGTCGGTGGTATGATCATCGGATGTGTCAATACAGATTATTATGATGGTGAGATCACATCCATGGAGGATTTCCTTGATCCTGCATTTGCCAATAATCTGGTTGTCGTAGATGATTTCCGAGGAATTATAGGAATGGTATCCAAGTCTATGGGATACGGCTTAAATGAGACCGATGAGGATAAGCTGGCTGAGGTACAGGAAGAATTGATGAAATATAAGAGTCAGGTTAAGATCCTTGACAGTGATTCACCGAAGATGGCACTTATCAATGGGGAAGTAATCGGAGGAATCTGCTGGAGCGAGGAAGTGGCGATCGCAATGGCTGAAGATGAGGCGATCAAGCCGGTATTTTTTGATGACGGCGGACAGATATTTACGGATGCACTCTGTATTGTAAAAGGGACACAGCATGAGGAAGCATGTAAAAAGTTCATGGATTATGTATTAAAGCCGGAGAGCACCAAGATCCTCATGGAAGAATATCCTTATCTGAATCCTAATAAGGCAGCGGAAGAGATCCTTCCTGCGGATTTCCTTGAGAATCTTGCATCCAATCCAAGCGATGAGATAATAGCGCGTCAGGAGAGAACCAGAAATATCGGAACTACTGTTGACGTATATACAGATATGTGGAATGAATTTACCAAATAATCGTTAATCATCCTTCCTTAGGGGCTGTTCTTATTTTGGGGGCAGTCCCTATTTTAAAACCTGATTTTATGATCGGCGAAGA
Source organism: Wujia sp. (assembly GCA_051877775.1). Taxonomy (GTDB): domain Bacteria; phylum Bacillota; class Clostridia; order Lachnospirales; family Lachnospiraceae; genus Coprococcus_C. The sequence goes on along the minus strand of JBJEJF010000055.1, from coordinate 34,356 downwards.
TCCCTTGTGGCTTTAGTCATGAGGTGAGTGTCAAAAAGTAAATGTGTTCTTGAATAATAAAACGGAGGAAACGTATGAGAGAATTGTCAGTGAGACCGGAGATATACAGATTTGATACCGTGCAGGAATTTGTGAGAGATTTTCATCTTGGAGAGGGAGATCTTATCATCACCAATGAATATATATACCATCCGTATATGGATGCACTCGGGTTGTCGTGTGATGTGATCTTTCAGGAAAAGTATGGAAGTGGAGAGCCTACAGATGAGATGGCTGAAGCTATATACAGTAATGTCAAGGGATATCACAGGAGGATCATTGCCATAGGCGGAGGAACAGTGATTGATCTGTCCAAGCTTTTTGCGCTGAAGACAGTATCTCCGGTCGCAGACCTGTATGACGGCAAGATCGTACCGGAGAAGGATAAGGAGCTTATTCTGGTACCAACGACCTGCGGTACAGGCAGTGAAGTGACCAATATTGCCATCCTTGCGCTCCTTGCCAGGGGAACCAAGAAAGGTCTTGCTTCGGATGCCATGTATGCAGATGCTGCGGTACTGATCCCGGAATTCCTTGAGTCGCTTCCGTTTTCGGTATTTGCCACCAGTTCGATCGACGCACTGGTTCATGCGGTGGAATCGAGCCTGTCTCCGAACGGTAATCCGACGACCAGGATGTTTGGCTATAGAGCGATAGACATGATCATAAATGGTTACCGGAAGATCGTACAGGAGGGCAGGGATGCCGTTAAGCCGCTGTTGGCTGATTTCCTGCTGGCAAGCAATTATGCCGGGATCGCATTTGGCAATGCGGGCTGTGCCGCTGTCCATGCACTCAGCTATCCACTTGGCGCAACATATCATGTACCGCACGGTGAGTCCAACTATGCCATGTTCACAGGCGTTATGAAGAATTATATGGAGATAAAAAAAGATGGAGAGATTGCAGTGATGAATCAGTATCTGGCTGACAGGCTGGGATGTTCGACGGACTCCGTATACGATGAACTTGAGAAACTGTTAAACAATATACTTGTGAAGAAGCCTTTGCATGAATACGGCATGAGGAAGGAAGACATAGAACAGTTTGCAGATTCTGTTCTGGAGAATCAGCAGAGGCTGCTGGCTAACAATTTTGTACCTTTAGACAGAGCAAGGATTATAAAGATATATAGTGAACTTTTTTAATTATCAAAGGCAAAATGAAAAATGCAACGATTTTTCAACGGTCTGGTGTAAAAATATCTGTAATAAATCAAATGAGGATAAAAGGAGTGAGCTTCGATGTCTGGGGAGACTTTGAAAAAAGATTTGAATGTGGCAGAAATGCTGGTGAAATGCCTGGAAGCAGAAGGTGTAAAATACATATTTGGAATTCCCGGTGAGGAAAATCTTGATGTCATGAATGCACTGCGCGATTCTGACATACAATTTGTGATTACCCGGCATGAACAGGGGGCCGCTTTTATGGCGGACGTATATGGACGATTGACAGGAAATGCAGGCGTATGCCTGTCTACCCTGGGGCCGGGGGCAACCAATCTGATAACCGGTGTGGCGGATGCCAATATGGATGGCGCTCCGGTGGTGGCGATTACCGGTCAGGTGGGAACGAACAAAATGCATCTGACCTCACATCAGTATCTGGAATTAGATGCACTGTTCAGTCCGATTACAAAGCGGACGAAGATGATCATGAGACCGGAATCGGTGACTGAGATCACAAGGCTTGCGTTCAAATATGCGGAGAGTGAAAAACCGGGCGCTACACATATCAATCTTCCGGAGGATATCGCCAAGGAGATCGTGCCGGAGGGCGTTGCAAGACAGATTATTCAAAAGCATACGGTAAATAAAGAATATGCGGACTATGAGAATATTCAGGACGCGGCAGGAGAGATATTCCAGGCAGAGCGGCCGGTTATTCTGGTCGGTCATTCTGCAGTGCGTTCGGGTGCTTCGGAAGCACTGACAAGATTTGCGACAAAGCTTAAGATTCCGGTTGTCAATACCATGATGGCGAAAGGAATCATATCTTTTGATAATCCGTATTCCATGTGGACTGTCGGTATTCCGCAGAAAGATTATCAGAATGTGATACTGGAAAAGGCGGATATGATTATTGCGGTCGGATACGACATTGTGGAATTTGCCCCGATAAAATGGAACAGCAAGGGTGACCATAAAATTATACATATAGATGCGAGTCCATCCCATGTGAATAAGACATACCAGCCTATGATAGAAGTTGTAGGCGATATCAGTGATTCTCTGGAACAGATCGCCAAGCGATGCAGGAGAGAGAAAGAACCGGAGTGGGCACTGGCTATTAAGGATATGATGGTTAAGGAGCATGAGAGTTATGCCGATGATGCGGCTTTTCCAATGAAGCCGCAGAGGATACTGAATGACGTGCGCAAGGTAATGGATCCGGAGGATATCGTGATCTCTGATGTCGGTGCCCATAAGATGTGGATATCCAGACACTACAACTGTTATGAGCCTAATACCTGTCTGATCTCAAATGGATTTGCAACTATGGGTATCGCGGTACCGGGGGCTATTGCCGCCAAGATGATCAACCCGGATAAAAAAGTACTTGCCATCAGTGGAGATGGTGGTTTCATGATGAATTCACAGGAATATGAGACAGCGGTCAGACTTGGAATCCCGATCGTGACACTGCTGTTGAATGACAGCAGCTATGGACTCATCAAGTGGAAAGAAGATGACAGATTTGGCGAGCATTTCTTTGTGGATTTCACGAATCCTGATTTTGTTAAGCTTGCGGAGAGTATGAATGCCCTGGGATTTCGTGTGGAGAAGGCGGATGATCTTGTTCCAACGTTGAAGAAGGCATTTGCATCCAACAAGCCATGTATCATAGACTGCCAGGTCGATTATGGTGAAAATGAAAAACTTACAAAGCACCTGAAGGAAACAATGAAACAGATTGAGGAGGCGTGATTATGAATACACAGATCGATTTTTTATTCTTAAGTGAGGAGGATATGCTTGAAGCCGGTGTCACAGACATGGACAGATGCATTGCTTCAATGGAGGATATGTTTTCTCTGCTCGGTAAAGGAGATTACAGAATGGGCAGCAAAAATTCGAATTCCCATGGTATTATGGTTGATTTTCCGGATGATCCTCCGTTCCCGAATATGCCGAAGAATGGTCCGGACCGCAGATATATGGCGATGCCGGCATACCTCGGTGGAAGATTCGACATTGTGGGTAACAAATGGTATGGCTCCAACAAGGAGAACTGTGAAAAAGGTCTGCCGCGTTCCATACTGACACTTATGCTGAATGATAAGGATACGGGCGCACCAGTCGCATTGATGTCGGCTAATATTTTGAGCTCTATGCGGACCGGAGCGGTACCGGGGGTGGCTGCAAAATATCTGGCAGGAAAAAATGCAAAGGTCCTGGGTATCATAGGACCGGGTGTTGTAAATAAGAGTTCGGCAGCAGCGATGTTATCGGCATGTCCATCGATAGATACATTGAAGATCTGCGGAAGGAGGCGGGTGACATCGGAGAATATGGAACAGTATCTGAGGGAGCGTTATCCGCAGATCCGCAGGGTGGAGATCGTTGAGACGCATGAGGAGGCAGTGCGGGATGCTGATGTGATCACGATAGCAACCTCCGGTGCGGCGCAGGATCCGTATATCAGGGCAGAGTGGATAAAACCGGGAGCGTTTTTTAATCTCCCTGCAAGTATACATTTTGATGATTCGTTTTTACAGGAAAACCGGGTGCGTCATGTGGTGGATAACTGGCTTATGTATGAATCATGGAAGGATGAATTCGGGTATCCGCTGTATAAGGCGATTGATGAGATGGCGTGCTATTACGAGGATATGATCCATGACGGTACGCTTGATCCGGACAGGATTATAGAGCTTGGAGATATTATAAATGGAGAGATACCGGCAAGAAATGATCCGGATGATATTGTTCTTTTCACAACGGGTGGAATGCCTGTGGAGGATGTGGCCTGGGGATATGATCTGTATCAGACAGCAATGGAAAAGGGTCTTGGAACGAAACTTACTCTCTGGAAAGAACCACACATGATATAGAATATAGTATAAAGGAGCGATACATATGAGAATTGAAGAACATCCAATCCTCGGTGCAAAGGAGCACGGCAAGCTTGTGAGCTTTACCCTGGATGGTAAAGAATTGCAGGGCTATGAGGGAGAGCCGATTGCTGCGGCACTGAAGGCGAACGGTATTATGATTCACAGATATACCAGAAAAGAACACAAACCGAGAGGAATATTCTGTGCCATCGGGCGATGTACAGACTGTGTTATGGTTGTGGACGGCGTTCCCAATGTCAGAACCTGTATTACACCGCTTGCGGCAGGTATGAAGGTACAGACACAGGATGGTGTTGTTCCGTTTGATGCCGGTCAGGATAAGGGAGGTGCATTATCATGAAAAGATATGAATTGATTGTAGTTGGTGCAGGACCTTCCGGTTTATCTGCTGCTATAGAGGCGGCAAAGCGCGGCATAGAGGTCGTGGTATTTGATGAGAATGCAAGACCGGGTGGACAGCTGTTTAAACAGATCCATAAATTCTTTGGCTCCAAGGAACACAAGGCGAAGGTCAGAGGTTTCAAGATTGGAGAGGAGCTTCTGAAGGAAGCCGAGGAAGCCGGCGTCAAAGTTGTACTGAATGCAACAGTAGAAGGCCTTTTTCTGGATAAGGAAATTACAGTGAGGATCGGAGATGCTCTTTATCACTATAAAGCGGATGCCATTATCATCGCAACAGGTGCATCTGAAAACATGGTCACCTTCAAGGGCTGGACACTGCCGGGCGTTATCGGTGCAGGTGCAGCACAGACGATGATGAATCTGCATGGCGTTCAGCCGGGACAGAAGATACTGATGCTTGGAAGCGGAAACGTTGGTCTGGTAGTGAGCTATCAGCTGATGCAGGCGGGCTGTGAGGTCGTGGCACTCGTAGATGCTGCACCGCGAATCGGAGGATATGGCGTACATGCTGCCAAGGTGGCGAGATGTGGAGTCCCTTTCTATCTGGGACACACGATCATTGAAGCAGAAGGTACGGATTGTGTGACGGGTGTCACCATAGGGGCTGTAGATGACCACTGGAACATTGTTCCGGGGTCGGAGAAGCATTTTGATGTCGATACGATCTGTCTGGCAGTTGGTCTGTCTCCGATGTCCCAGCTCCTCAAGATGGCAGGCTGCAGGATGGAGGATGATCCTAAGAAGGGCGGACAGGTGCCGGTCGTAGATGCATATGGGATGACAAGTATCGAAGGAATATATGTTGCGGGTGATGTCGCCGGTATCGAGGAGGCATCTTCAGCTATGATCGAGGGACGTATATCAGGTGTGGCTGCAGCGAACTATCTGGGATACACAGAGACAGATGAAATGCAGTCAGCCATAGAAAAATGTGAACAGGATCTTGACAGCCTGCGTCAGGGAATGTTTGCTCCAAAGAACCGCGGTAAAAAAGTGGAATTCACAGACGAGGGGATACCGGTATCAGAGAACCTTCTGACACATGGGTATGTGGCCGAGGATGAGATAGACCGATTCCCGGGTGTGGTAAAGCAGAAAGGACTGCATCCTGTGATCGAATGTACACAGAATATACCATGTAATCCATGTCAGGATGCCTGTCCAAAGCATTGTATAAGAATCGGAGAGAATATTACAGCACTGCCGGCAATCGATACCGATCATCAGTGTATTGGATGCGGAATGTGTGTTGCATCCTGTTCCGGTCAGGCTATCTTTCTTGTAAATGAGGATTACGAGCCTGGTTTTGCCACTGTAATGATGCCGTATGAGTTTCTGCCACTTCCGAAGAAAGGGGACAGAGGTGCGGCGCTGGATCGTTCAGGTAATAAGATCGGAGAGGCAGAGGTCATAGAAGTGAGAAGTGCAGCTGTATTTGATAAAACCAATCTTCTCACGATGAAGGTACCTGCCGGGCTTGCAATGCGTGCAAGGTTTTTTAAGCCGGAAGGAGGAGAGAAACATGAATAAGCCAAATGACAGATCAAGAGATCTGGGACCATATGTTGAGGCTCCGGATGATGATATGATCATCTGCCGCTGTGAGGAGATCACCAAGGGAGAGATCAGACGTGCCATTCATGATGGGATGTTTACAATAACTGAGATCCGAAGATATCTGAGGACCGGTATGGGATTGTGTCAGGGACAGACCTGCGGCAAGCTTGTCAAGGGCATCCTTGCAAGGGAACTTGGCGTTTCACCGGCAGAGCTTGAGCCGGCAACTTCACGGTCTCCGATGCGTCCAATTGAGATGAAGGTCCTGGGAAATGAAAAGGAGGATTGCTGATATGGGTGAAAAGACAGAGGTTATAATCATTGGAAGTGGAATTATTGGCAATTCAACCGCTTATTATCTTGCAAAAAAAGGTGTCAGGGTAACAGTGTTGGAAAAAAGTGATCATATAGGTAATGGCGGTTCATCGAGAAATGGTGGCGGTGTGCGCCAGTCTGGACGTGATCCGAGGGAACTGCCGCTCATGATGTACGGTGTAAAAAATATCTGGCCGACACTGTCAGAGGAGCTCGGTGTAGATGTGGAATATTATCAGGAAGGTAATCTGAGGCTTGGGAAGACCGAGGCACATCTGGCAACTTTGGAGAGGCTGGCAGATAATGCAAAAGCAGTTGGTGTGGATGTGCGGATGGTAACCGGAGAAGAGGCAAGAAAAATCAATCCATATCTGTCGGATGAGGTGGTTGGAGCCAGCTGGTGCCCAACGGATGGCCATGCAAATCCGCTGGTAACTACACTCGCATATTACAGGGCTGCAAGAAAGCTTGGCGTAAGATTTATAACAGGCGTTGAGGTTCTGGGATTGCGCAAGGTGAGAGGTGTGATCAGGGAGGTCATCACATCTGACGGAACATACACGGCAGATAAGGTCATCGTGGCGGCAGGATATGCGAGCAGAAAAATTATTCAGAGTGTAGGACTTGATGCCCCACTCTATGTGGAGAAGCTGGAGACTCTTGTCACGGAAGCTGAACCTCCGATGTTCTACCAGATGCTTGGCACTGCAACTGCTGATTTCTATGGGCATCAGACAACACATGGTTCTTTTGTATTTGGAGGATCGTCGGGGCTTGATATGACTAACAGGGATAATGGCATGAATATCAATTCAAGCTTTACGGCACCGATGATATGCAGAGGAATTATGGGATATTTCCCATGTCTGTCAGATGTCAAAATTGTGCGTACATGGGCTGGATTTATTGATGACTGCATCGATCTTGTTCCGATCATCAGCAAGGTTGAGGAGGTTCCGGGACTTATTCTTGCCTGCGGATTTACAGGTCATGGCTTTGGAATCGGACCGGCAGCCGGTCTTGCTCTCTCGCAGCTTGCATGCGATGAAGATCCGGTCTGTGATCTGTCAGATCTCAGATATGACAGGTTCAAGGCAAAGTTATAATCCATCGAAAACGTTGAATGATGTCGGGATATTGAAACTCTGCTGATTAATTTCGACATAATTCTGTTAGATAAAACAAATAAAAATAAAAAAACTGCCTGCTTTGAGTTAAAAAAATTATCCGAAGCAGGCGGTTTTCTTTTTTGCTTTCGGGAAGCTGGAACGTGGATTGTTTTAAACGCTTTTTAAACGACAGAATGATAGATTGAGCGTAACAAATGATTATGCAGTATTTTATAAAAGAGGAGATGTTGATATGAAAAAACTTGAAATTATCATTCGGCCTGAAAAATTGGAAGAATTGAAGAATCTGCTTGATGAGAATGGAGTACATGGTCTTAATATTATGAATATTATGGGCTATGGTAATCAGAAAGGGATCTTGAAGAAATATCGCGGCACACAATATAATGCCAATCTCCTTCCCAAATTAAAGATTGAAACTGTTGTAGCAAATGAGATATGTGAAAAACTGATTGCTGAGATCGTTGAGAGAGTACATACCGGCAATTATGGAGACGGTAAGATTTTCATAACTGACGTGGAAGATGCAGTTCGTATTCGTACCGGAGAACGTGGAAATATCGCCTTGTAGCACAGGTAAGGAGGATGTACATGAGACATGTAAAGTATATTGCGAAGCGTCTGATTATTATGGTATTTACTTTGCTGGTCGTTTCTTTTTTTGTTTTTATGTTGATAAGACTTGCAGGTGTTGATCCTATTACAGTTTTGACCGGATCGAGAAAATCAAGTGAATCCCAGAGGCAGGAACTGCGGGTGCAGTTTAACCTGGACAAACCATTGCTGGAACAGTATGGTATATGGCTTAAAGGTGCTGTACAGGGAGACTTTGGTATTGATTATCAGAAAAAACAAAGTGTGAGTACTATTTTGGTGGAGCGAATGCCGATAACCCTGGGACTTGTTCTGATGAGTTTTGTGATGGCTGTTGTAATTGCGCTTCCGGCAGGTATTTTAAGTGCAATTAAGAAAAATACATGGATCGATTCTACGATATCGACCATTATGTTATTTTTAACATCCACGCCCGGATTTGTCAGCAGTATTTTGCTGCTGTTGATCGTAGTAAAAGTGAATCCGTCCTATTCTTTTTCCGGTACTTATCATAATACAGCAGAATATTTTGAACGTTTGTTTTTCCCTGCATTGGCATTGTCATTTAGCATGATTGCCCTTATTGGGCGCATTGTTCGCAGCAATATGATAGAACAGATGAAACAGGGATATATCACAACGACCAATGCTAAGGGCATGGGAGCCGGAAATGTGGTATTTAAACATGCATTTCATAATGCAGTGATACCGGTTCTCACAGTGTCAACGTTGTTGTTTGGAGGGTGTATCGCAAATGCCGTGCTGGTGGAAGAGGTTTTTTCACTGCCGGGACTTGGAAGTGCATTAATTACAGCAATTCAAAATAGTAATTATCCGATCATTCAGGCGCTCATCCTTGTATTAACCGTGATATTTGCAATATTAAATCTGATTGTTGATGTTCTGTATGTCGCGATAGATCCAAGAATTAAATTGAAATAAGAGATGAGGATGATGTGTATGAAAAAAAAGAAAAGTACAGGAACCCTTTTTACAATTCCATTTATTTTATCTGCAATCATATTGATTATTTTCATTTTGATGAATATTTTTGCACCTTTGATCAGTCCTTATTCACCGGAGGCAATAAATGCAGCAGATGTCCGGCAGGCTCCGTCGCTCGTACATTTGCTGGGAACCGATAATGTAGGACATGATGCATTCAGCCGGCTGCTATATGGCGGTAGAAAAACGGTTACGAATGCACTTATAGCAGTTGTGATCTCTGCAATACTTGGAATCCCGACCGGTATGTTGTGCGGGTATTATGGTGGGAAGCTGGATAATGTCATTATGCGTATTTTGGATGTGCTTCTTGCATTTCCTTCCCTGCTGCTGGCTTTATTATTTGTAGCTGTATTCGGAAGTGGGAGCAGCAGTGCAGTCATTGCACTTGGAATCGTTTATATGCCGCTTCTGGCAAGGCTGGCCCGTTCATGTGTCATGACTGAGAAGACCAAGGTCTATGTGGAGGCTGCCAGATCTCTGGGGTATTCGGATACGAGAATTATATTCTCACAGATCCTGCCGAACTGTATATCTACATATCTGGCAGAGCTGACATTGGATATCGGATATGCAATTCTGGATCTGGCGGCGCTTAGTTTTATGGGACTCGGCGTACAGCCGCCACAATCTGACTGGGGTACAATGTTGAAGGATGGTTTTCCGTTTATCACGACACTTCCGTGGTTGTCTTTTGCACCTAGTATAGCGATTGTTTTGATCGTGGTTGCGCTCAATACGATAAGTGATCAGATTCAGATGTACCTGGACGTAGATCAGAGAAAGCTTCCGTCCTTCCGGAGATATCGTAAACAAATGGAGAAAATGAACAGAAAGAAGACTGTAAAGGATATGGAGGTGACCGCTCATGGCGAATGAACTGCTGGCTATTGAAGATCTTCAGGTAAATATTATGACAGCCAGAGGAATTATTCATGCTGTACGTGGTGTGGATCTGAAGGTAAGAGAGAATGAGATCCATGGTATCGTCGGGGAAAGCGGCTGTGGAAAAAGTGTCACGATCAAGTCTGTTATGCGTCTTCATGATGAGGAAAAAACGGAGTATGTAGGGAAAATTAAATTTGATGGCAAGGATATTTTTGCTTTTAATAAAAGGCAGTTGAGAGATTATCGGGGGAAGGATGTCTCGATGATCTTTCAGGATCCCATGACATCTCTGGATATGATTATGAGATCGGGAGAACAGATTGCCGAGATGCTTCGAAAAAAACAGAAGATCAGTAAAGAAGAAGCAAAGAAAAAGGTATGTGATATATTCGAAAAAGTAGGGATTACACCGGCAGAACAGCGGTACAAGCAATATCCGTTTGAAATGAGCGGAGGATTGATTCAGCGTGTGATGATTGCTATGGCGATTGCCAGTGATCCTAAGCTTTTGATTGCCGATGAACCCACTACTGCATTGGATGTAACGATACAGGCACAGATATTGCAGCTGATCAAGCAGGTACAGCAGGATACGAAGATGTCGGTGATTCTGGTTACGCATAATCTTGGTGTTGTTGCAGAGATATGCGACAAAGTGTCTGTTATGTATGCAGGAAAAGTTGTGGAGACGGGAAATGTTGTGGATATTTTTGATCATCCGAAGCATCCGTATACACGGGATCTTCTGAATTGCATGCCGAGCAAGGCTGCAGGAAAGAATTATCTGCCGTATATTGAGGGGCATCCGCCACTTCTCTATGATCCGCCAAAGGGCTGTGCGTATGCTGACCGCTGCAGATTTGCTACAGATAAATGCTTTGAAGAATGTCCATCCATGGATAATTGCGGAGCAGAACATGTGACTGCATGCTTCCATTGGAAAGAAATGGAGGGTTAGCGGATGGAAGATAAAATATTATTTGAGGCACAACATATAAAAAAGTATTTTCCGGTGGATAACGGAGATGGAAAAAAACATTTTCTCCATGCTGTGGATGATGTCAGTTTTCAAATCAAAAAAGGTGAGATCTTTGGCATCGTAGGAGAGAGCGGATCCGGAAAGTCGACGATTGGGCGCTGCCTTCTTCAACTGCTACGCATTGACAGTGGAGAGATCTGTTTTGACGGAAAAAATATTGTCAATTGTACGAAGAATGAAATGAAAAAGCTGCGTCAGGAGATGCAGATGATCTTTCAGAATCCGATTTCATCCTTCAATCCTGCAGTTTCTCTCAAACATAGTTTTGAGGAGCAGGCAAAGGTTTATGGAATTAAAAAAAATGAGATGACAACAAGACTCTCGGACCTGTTAAGCTCGGTGGCACTTCCGTGGGATGCGCTGGAACGAAGACCGAGAGAGCTGTCCGGTGGACAGATGCAGAGACTGGCGATCGCCAGGGCACTGATGGTAGATCCGCAATTTATTCTGGCAGACGAACCGGTTTCTGCGCTGGATGTATCTGTACAGGCGCAGATCATCAATCTGCTGATCGATATGTGTGATAAGTATGATATGACGATGGCATTTATATCGCATGATCTGGATATCGTACATCATTTATGTGACAGGGCAGCTGTTGTTTATCTTGGAAAAATAGTCGAAATGGCTCCGGTTGAGGAGTTATATAACCATTATGGTCATCCTTATACAGAAATGCTTCTGGCTGCCAATCCGAAGAAACATCCATTAGAGAACAAGGAGAGAAAGACGCTCCATGGAGAAATTCCAAGTGCAGTGGATGTAAAGGAAGGGTGCAGATTCTATGAGCGCTGTCCATATGCAAAAAAGGGCGTTTGTGATGTGCAGACTCCGGAATTTAAGGATTATGGAAATGGACATTTTATAGCCTGTCATAATCCTGTTCCGAGTATATAAATGCAAAAGATAATATAGAAAAGGAGAGATAATTATGAAGAAAAAATTGTGTGCATTTTTATTAGTGCTATCATGTGTGATTGGCGTAAGTGGCTGCAGCAATACGGGTACGACAGAGATAACGGAGTCAATTTCAACAGATTCCGGAAGCGCTGACAGCAGCACATTTACAGTGGGACTTGCGTTGGAGCCGAGCTCACTGGATCCAATTCACAATTATGCACAGGATACCATGCTCTGCGTCAACAATCTGTATGATGCATTGCTGGATGTTGATTCTGATGGTAATCTTCAGCCAATGCTGGCAAAATCATGGGAGCAGGTAGATGATTTGACTTATGTATATGAGATTCGGGATGATGTATGTTTTTCGGATGGGACACCGATGACGATGGATGATGTTATCTATTCGTTGGAGCGTTATTGGAAGCCTGAATATGCCGCAGATACAAACTGGATGTATGCATCTGTAGAATCAATTGAACAGACAGGTGACTGGGAGTTGACAGTTACGCTCTCACAGCCTGATTCTGCATGGCAGTATGTACCATCCACCAGTGCCGGTCAGATCGTATGCAAGGCCTATGTGGAGGAGCAGGGTGAAAAATATGGAACGACAGAGGGCGGTGTACTTGGTACAAGTGCATACAAGCTGGATGCATGGACTGCAGGCAGTGAAATCGTTTTAAGCAAAAATGAATATTATTGGAATAAAGAGGAAGCTGTACCGTTTGATAAGGTTGTCTTTAAGATCATCACAGACTCAAGCTCAAGAATTCTGGCAGCCAATTCCGGGCAGGTCAATCTGATCGCCAAAATTCCGTCTCAGGAGTTATCACAGTATGACCAGAACGCTGTAGATGTATATTCTGTTACCGGTACAAATGTAAAATATGCGGCCATGAATACGCAGAAGGCTCCGTTTGATGATGTAAACTTCCGAAAGGCGGTTGCATATGCTGTCGATACAGATGCAATTAAGGAAGCTCTGATCGGAGAAAATGGAAAGACAGCATCAACCTTGTGCTTCGACGATGCACTTTATATGTTGGATGAAGACAGCTGGTCATCCTTTGCAGATAAAATATCCGGAGACTATAGTTATGATGTAGATAAAGCAAAAGAATATCTGGCAAAATCAGCATATCCGGATGGATATGATATCACTTATGTATGTCTGGAAGGAGAATCTTCGATTGCGCAGATGGTTCAGGCATATCTGGCGGAAATTGGAATCAACGTAACAGTTGTAGAGGCGCAGGCTTCGGATTATTATGCGCAGTCCTATGGTATGACAACAGATGAGAACGGCTTCAGAGATTACAATATGTTTGAGTTTGAATGGTATTCTGATTTCCCTGATCCTTCTGCAACTATGCTGTGTCTGTTAAATGGTTATAACTGCGGTGAAGGCGGGACAAATGCGGCAGAATATTCCAATCCGGATGTTGATGCGCTGTTTGATGAACAGACTGCATCCTCAGATGTGAAGGAAAGATCAGATGCCCTGCTTGAAATATCTGATATTGTAAATGAAGATATTCCATATCTGAACTTTTATTATGAGAACAACAATTATATTTTAAGCAAGGGATATTCTTATGAATTCTCTCCATTCTGGCTTTTTACATACAGGGTTAAGGATGTAAAGATTAATCAGTAATTAAGTGGCTGTAATCTCGATATTGAACGGGGTTCAGAAGGAGGAATAAAAATGACGGCAGAAAAAATATATCTGAGTACTCATGTATATACGGTGACAGATGGTATGGTTTCCGGTGGAGTTGCAGTCTCGGGAGGAAAGATACTTGCTGTCGGATCGATGGACGAGTTGAAAGCATATATGGAATCAGACACAGAAGTAACGGATTTGGGAGACAAGCTGCTGATGCCCGGATTTATCGAGGGACATACGCATATGAATGCATATGTCCCGAAGGTAGATATGTCAAATGCAGAGTCGATAGAGGAATGTGTGGCAATGACGATGGAATTTGTGCAGCAGCATCCCGATGCAGATCTGATCATAGGAGAAAAGTGGTATGCTGCCAACTGGGGCGGAACATTACCAACCAGGGAAGATATTGATGATGCTTTGCCGGATCTGCCATTTTATGCTTCGGATATGGATTCTCATATGATATGGATGAACAGTGCATTCATGAAAAAGTATGGGCTTAGCAAGGATACAATCTGCCAGTTCAGCAAAGGAAATCCGGATATGATCAATGTGGATGATAATGGAGAGCCTACCGGATTGGTTCATGATGAGGTTACAATGGATATTCTGATGAACATGAAGATTCCGGATACTGTGGATAATATTCTGGCCATGTTTGATGTATGGACGAAGTATGGAGTTACTGCAGTCAACGATATGGATTTTTATGGTGCAGACAGTGATATGTTCCGTATTGTCAAAGAGCTGGAGGATGAGGGCAGGCTGAATGTCCGTGTATTCGCATCCTTTAATGCGGCAACTGCCACAGCGGAATCGATCGAGGCAGGAAAAGAAATGATGCATTCGGATATGTTTCGGTTAAATTCATTAAAAACATTTCTGGATGGAACGGGATCAGGATACACGGCGTATATGTTAAAGCCGTATAAAGATACAGAGATTACAGGCCGCCCTTATGAGACGAAGGAGACTCTGGTAAGATATCTGAAGCTGGCATATCAGCATGGAATCGCGCTGCATACACACTGCTGCGGTGATGCGGCTGTCCGACACGCTTTGGACAGTTACGAACAGGCAGCAGATGAAGGGGTCAAATATGATTACAGATTCAGCATTGAGCATTGTGATACAACAGATCCGCAGGATGTAAAACGGCCGGCAGAGCTTGGAATCTCATTGAATCTGACTCCGGATTTCCTGGCACCGACCAAACGTTGGAAGGATAATCCGTATCTGCAGGTCTATGATGAAGAGACAAAGAAAAAATTATGGACCATGAAATCGTTTTTGGATGCAGGAGCCAATGTTTCATTCGGAAGTGATTACACCGCAAGCTCCATGAATCCTATGGATCAATTGTACCGGGCAGTGGAGAGAAAGGCGAATGATGGACAGCCTGAAAACGGTTACCGTCCGGAAGAAAAATTGTCCTTAGAACAGGCTGTTTATTGTTACACTATGGGAAGTGCCAGAAGTGTAGGAATGGAAGATGAGCTTGGATCTCTGGAGTCCGGAAAATATGCAGATATGATAGTGCTGGATACAAATATTTTTGAAGCATCTATGGAAACTGTGAAAAAGGCAACTGTGGAGATGACGATTCTAAATGGAGAAGTCATATATCAAAAATAACAGGTTCTGGGCAAAAATTTAAAGCGTTGAAAACGTTGAATCGTGTCGGAGCATTGAATTATGCCGATCAGCACCGGCAGTATTCTATTGAATCAAACAAATGAAAAATGAAGAAACTGTCTGTTTTGAATTTAAAAAATTATTCGAAACAGGCAGTTTTCTTTTTTTATTACATGCTTAAGTGTTTGACATTTTTTTGACGTATAAATGCGATAATCATACGCAAAAGAACGTACAGTTTGAAGCGCGGAAGGAGGACAATACATATGAAGAAAGGAAAATACAGAGGCTATTCTATAGGTTGTTTTATCGTGGTGATCGCTGTGTGGTGTGGACTTACTTATTCGGGATATCTGAAGCAGATGTATCTGCCGACACCCAGTTCTGTGATCGAGTCCATAGTTGGCAAGGCGCAGGATGGAAGCTTGTGGATCGACTGCTGGATCAGTATTGAGAGAGTTATGGTGGGCTGGGCGATTGCGGCTGTACTGGCATTGCCTATCGGTGTTATATGTGCAAGCTCAGCGAGATTTCAGGCAGCGATACAGCCGATCATGGAATTCTTCCGTTATCTTCCTGTAACAGCGCTGGTTCCACTTACGATTATTTATTGCGGAATCGGTGAAAGTCAGAAGTACACAATCATATTTTTAGGAACATTTTTCCAGCTCGTTCTCATGATAGAGGATACGGTGGCCGGTGTTGACCGAAATCTCCTGAATGCAGGAAGAACACTGGGGACCTCCAAATTAGGCATTTATTATAAGATACTGCTTCCGGCATCACTTCCGGGTATCATGGATGCGTTCCGCATGACGATCGGCTGGGCATGGACCTACCTGATCGTTGCAGAAATGATTTCGGCAGACAATGGTATCGGTTATATGATCCTCAGGGCACAGAGATATGTGGCGACCGATCAGGTATTTGGCGGATTGATCATGATAGGTATTATTGGTCTCGCAACAGACTTTTTGATGCGGATTTTAACCAGGATCGTGGTTCCATGGTATGAAAGGTTAGGTGAGTAAGGATGGAAAAACTTGTTGTAAAAAATCTGAATAAAGTATATCCGGGAAGCAAAAAAAAGGATCCCACCCAGGCATTGCAGGACATCAATCTTTCAATCAGGGAAAATGAGTTCGCAGTCATTGTCGGGCCGAGTGGATGTGGAAAGTCCACGCTGTTAAATATTATAGGAGGTCTGGATTTTGCCACGGATGGTTCTGTAATGGTAGATGGAAACGAGGTAAAAGGGCCGGGTGTGGACAGAGGCTTCGTATTTCAGGGATATAGCCTGTTTCCATGGCTCAGCGTTCAAAAAAATGTAGAATTCGGATTAAAAAATAAAAAGATACCGAAGGAGGAGCGACAGAAGATCGCCAAAAAGTACATAGACGTGGTAAATCTTACGGGCTTTGAAAATGCATTGCCCAAGGAACTCTCCGGCGGTATGAAGCAAAGATGTGCCATAGCGAGGACACTTGCCAATGAGCCGTCTATGCTCCTTATGGATGAACCGTTTGCAGCATTGGATGCACAGACGAGAGTTATCATGCAGGAGCTTACCGCCAGCGTCAGCAGGAAGACCGGGATGACCGTACTCTTTATAACACATGATATTGATGAGGCTATTATTCTGGCAGATACGATCTATGTCATGAGCAGAAGACCGGGAACCATCATGGAAGCGATACCGGTCCGTTATGATGGACCGAGAAATCACGATATGCTGATGGAGGAACAGTTTATTAAGATGAAACAGAAGATCATGGGTATGTTATACCAGATGGCAAGCGATGCTGCTAATGGGAAATAATATAAATCATTAATAGAAAGGCAGGTAATTATTATGAGAAAAAAATGGAAGAGATTAGGAAGTTTGCTGCTTACTCTTGTACTTGCACTCAGTCTGTGTGCATGCGGCAGCAAGAAAAAGGATGAGGAAACTGTGAATTTTACGATCGCATGTGCGACATGGGTAGGAAACGGCATGTTCTTCCTGGCCAAGGAGAAAGGATATTTTGACCAGTATGGATTAAATGTCACGATTAAGATCATCGATGATGAGTCTACCTATGCATCACTGCTCGGTTCAGAACAGGTAGACGCTGTTGCCCGCGCATCCGATCAGGATGTTATCAACTATGCAAGCGGGATCAAGGAAAAATGTGTGATGTCTTATGATCAGTCATATGGCGGCGATGGAATCATCGTCTCAGAGGATATTCAGTCTGTGGAGGATCTGAAGGGTAAGACTGTTGCGGTTGCCAAGGCTACGACATCTTATTTCTTCCTGTTGACTGTACTTGAGAGTGCAGGGGTATCCGAGGATGATCTTGTGATCAACGATATGGATGCAGATTCAGCAGGTACGGCATTTGTACAGGGCGAAGTCGATGCTGCTGTTACCTGGGAACCATGGCTTTCCAATGCCGGGGAGAGAGAAGGCGGACATATTCTCTGCAGCTCCGCAGATTATCCGAATACGATCGTAGATTCTCTGTTTGTGACAGATGCATTCTCAGATGCACATCCACAGGCTGTAAAAGACATCATTAAGGCAGAACATGAAGCACTCGACTGGTACAATGATGGCAATCAGGCAGAGGGTAACAAGATCATGGCTGAGGCGCTTGGCATTGAGCTTGCTGATTTTGAGGCACAGATCGAGGGTGTATCATGGTATGATGCTGACACGATGAAAGCATTTTTTGATGAAAATGCAGAAGCTTCGATCTACGCATTGGAGGAACGTGCCATGAATCTCTGGGTAGAAAGAGGTTTGATCAGCAAGGCTTTTGATGTAAAGGATTTTGTCACAAGTGAGTTTATCGACAAATAAGAGGGCAGGATCATGAGAGAGATTATTACTGTGACGAGGCAGTTTGGCAGCCTTGGAAGACCGATTGCTAAAGAGGTTGCCAGCCGTCTCAATATGAAATATTACGACAGGGATATTATCGACATCGCAGCAAGAAATATGGGTATGAATGTTGACCAGCTTCTTGATTATGAGGGAAAACAGCTTACTGCTTATGACAAAATGATGCATCCTCTTGGATTTGGAGATGCAGCAGCGCAGGAGCGCCTGTATAAGATGGAGAAGAGCGTTATTCTGGAGCTTGCAACCAATGATAAATGTGTCTTTGTAGGAAGATGCGTTGATTATCTCCTGAAGGATGTAAAAGACGTTTTAAGTATATATATCTATGCTCCATATGAGGAGCGTCTTAAGAACTGTATAGATACGCTGCATCTTTCTGAAAAAGAAGCAAAAAAATACATAAAGGGCGTAGATAAGGCCCGGATGGATTTTTACAAATACAATTGCGGTTCTGATTATAACAAAACCAAATACCGTCATCTTTTGATCGATAGTTCGGCATTTGGAGAAGAGGTCACCGTTGAGACGATATGCAGTCTTGCCAGGGCCAGATTTAAAATGTAACAGTTTGGGTTAAGATTTTTGACGTTTTTTAAACGTAAGGAGTCTATAATGCCGTATATAAAGCAGGGGGAATTAAGAAAAGAAAGTGGGGAACGTTCTTTTCGATAGTTTCAACTGCTTTTTGTTTACTAGTTGTATGAGACAGGAGGCTCACATTTTACGGGGGAGCTTGTGAAAATCCTAGAGAAAAGGAGGCAAAGCTTATGAAAAGATTTAAGAAAGTGATCAGTGCCATTGCAGTGGCATCCATGCTGCTTGGACTTACAGCATGTGGAAGTACATCAGAGGAGAAAACAGAGACAACTGCAGAAGCGACAGAGGCGGCAAGTGAAGCGACAGAGGCGGCTCCTGCCGGGGAGGACGCATCTGCAACAGATACAACTGATCTGGCCTTTTATGACGGAACCGTATATATCGGACAGTCTACATGGGTTGGATATGCCCCATTGTTTATCGCAGAGGAAAAAGGATTCTTCGAGAAATATGGAGCAGATATACAGGTGCAGGTTATAGAGAGTGCTGCCGACAGACGTTCAGCGCTGTTGGCCGATCAGATACACGGAATGTCAAGTACGGTTGATACACATATCATGACAGATGCTGCAGGTATCGATATCGTACAGGTTCTTGCACTTGATACATCAGATGGCGGCGATGGTGTCGTAGCTGTCCAGGATATTGGTTCTATCGCAGATCTGAAGGGTAAGAAGGTCGCCCTTGATACGACCGGTGGTGCATCTTTCTTCTGGTTCCAGTATCTGCTCAGAGAAGAGGGAATGACACTGAACGATCTTGATGTACAGTCTATGGGATCCGGTGATGCCGGTTCTGCATTCGTTGCAGGAAATGTTGATGCGGCTGTTACCTGGGAGCCTTGGCTTACAAATGCCAAGAGTACAGATTTTGGAAAGGTCTTAAAGGATTCTTCTGAGACTCCGGGTATCATTGTTGATTCTATCGGTATGAAGAAGGAGTTTATAGAGGCTTATCCGGGGACTGTAAGAGCACTTGTACTCGGCTGGTATGACGCACTTGCATATATTGAAACAGATTATGAGGATGCCATAGCGATCATGGCCAAAGGAATGGGACAGACACCGGAAGAATTCGAAGAGTCACTCAAGGGTGTTACCTATTATGATAAACAGATGAATATAGATTATTTTGATACTGATATCGAGAATAACATCTATGATATCGCGACACTTGCAAATGAGATATGGATCGAGAATGGTTTCTATACGGAAGCAGAAGCTCCGGTCATCGAGGATGTTCTTGACGGAAGCTTTGTTGGCATCGAGTAGTGTGCTTTAAGAATTTTTTCACAATAAAAATGGAGCTGCCATCTAAAAGGCAGCTCCATATAGTAAGGAAGTGTGTAAAATGGCAAAAAAACAAACCGTAGGACAAAAACTGTCAAAGGCATTTAGCCCGCAGGAAACGATCAGTAAGCCTGCTACTGCTATCCTGGGAATCTGTATGTTTGTAATGGTGCTGCTTGCATGGTACTTCGCTACAAAATCAGGCGCAGTCGATCCAATGTTTCTTCCGTCACCGGATAAAACCATCAGAGAGGGCATAAACCTTTTTACGGAAGCTGGTTTCTTAAATGACATTAAATATACAGTAGTTCGTGTTATGGGCGGTTTCCTGATTGCTGCCGTATTTGCAGTTCCGCTGGGAATCATCATTGGAATCTATGCACCGGTTTCGGCATTTATTGAGCCTTTGTTTTCGTTTGTACGTTATCTGCCGGCATCTGCATTTATTCCGCTGTTCATTCTCTGGATCGGTATTGATGAAAAAGAGAAACTGGCAGTTATCATACTTGGAAGCTTTCCACAGCTGGTTCTTATGATAGCAACTGCCATGAAAAGTGTCAGTAAAGATCTGATAGAGGTATCTTATACCCTTGGAACCAGTAAGGCAGGTGTTGCATGGAAGATCATTCTTCCGAAGAGTGCACCTCAGATCCTGGATAATCTGAGAATCGTTCTTGGATGGGCGTGGACCTACATAATTGTTGCCGAGATGGTTGGTGCCAGCGAGGGTATCGGGTATCGTATCATTCAGTCCCAGAGAATGCTGAACACGTCCAAGATCTTTGTCGGAATACTCTGTATCGGAGTGATAGGCCTGATTTTCGACCTGATATTAAAGGGCTTAAGAAAAATTTTATTCCCGTGGGATTAACGGCCGGAGGTGACATTTATGGAACAGACAGAAAATTCAAAAAAATATAATGGTCTTGTGGTAGATCATGTCAATAAAATATTTGAGACAAAAACAAGGTCAGTTGAGGCGTTAAAGGATATCAATCTTCATGTGAGATCCAAGGAATTTGTATCCCTGCTTGGCACATCGGGATGTGGTAAATCAACGCTGCTCAGGATCATCGGTGGATTGGAGACAGCTACGGACGGCGCAGTCATGTTCAAGCAGAATGAGATCAAGGGACCGGGTGCAGATCGTGGAATGGTGTTTCAGTCTTATACATTGTTTCCGTGGATGACGATCTCGGAGAATATCCAGTATGGTCTGAAACAGAAAAAGGTTCCGAAGAAGGAACGGGAAGAGATCGCAATGCAGTATGTGGAACTTGTTGGATTGAAAGGATTCGAGAATCTGTATCCGAAGT
Source organism: Wujia sp. (assembly GCA_051877775.1). GTDB lineage: Bacteria > Bacillota > Clostridia > Lachnospirales > Lachnospiraceae > Coprococcus_C. Next base: position 13,010 of record JBJEJF010000055.1, on the reverse strand, counting down.
CTCTGTCAGGTGGTATGAAGCAGAGAGTTGCCATCGCAAGGGCACTTGCCAACGATCCGGATGTGCTCCTGTTAGATGAGCCGTTTGGTGCGTTAGATACCCAGACCAGAGGCGTGATGCAGGAGCTTCTGCTGGATGTATGGCAGAAATCTCCGAAGATGGTTATTATGGTTACCCATGATATAGATGAGGCTATTTTGCTTGCAGACCGTGTTGTTGTTATGTCAGCCCGACCGGGTAGTGTCAAGGAGATCATAGATATCGACATTGAAAGACCGAGGGACTATAAGGTCCGTATGAGTAAGGAATTTATGGACTACAAAATGCATGCAACTGAGTTGATTCGTGAGGAGAGCATGAAGCTGATTTAACATGACGACCCGGGATGATGCACAGCTTTGAATAAGGGAGGTGCATGACTATGGCAAAGAAAACAATGTCCAGGGGAACTGCAATGGCTTTTATATTCATTGCAGGTTTCTTCTGGTCCATCGGTGGCCTGATGGTCAAAATATCAAAGGATAACCCGATAACCCTTCTGGGATATCGGGCTTTGTTGTCTCTGCCGGTTTTGCTAATGTTTACGCCGCCAAAAAAACTTAAAATTAATAAAAGAGTGTTCTTATATGCGCTTTTTCCTACTGCTCTCGCATTTACATATGTTTTTTCAGCAAGGCTTACAACGGCGGCCAACGCGATCATGCTTCAGTACGCGTCCCCGCTGTATGTGGTTATTCTATGTTATGTACTGTACAAAAAGAAGCCGGGTAAAGAGGATATTGCGGTTGTGATCGCATCTATGATAGGTATGGTTCTGTTTTTTATGGACGATTATTCGCCGGGCAATATGGTAGGCAATCTGATCGCTGTGCTTGGTGGTCTGCTGTTTGCCTGTTATTATACGCTGACAGGCGCTTCTGGAGAGGATTCATCATCGATCATTATCATGTCCCAGATCCAGCTTGTCGTGCTTGCTGCGCCATTTATGTTTGGAATCGCACCGCTTACTATGGAGAGAAACTCCATTATCGCTGCTCTGGGCATGGGAATCGTCCAGAGAGGACTTGGAGAGGGAATCTACGGAAAAACAGCATCCCACTGCAGTCCGTTGGATGCTGTACTGATGTCCATGACAGAGCCGTTGCTCAATCCGGTATGGGTTATGATATTTTATGGCGAGCGGCCGGAGAAGTTCGCATTGATCGGCTCGGCGGTCATTGTAGTGTCTGTCATATTGTGGAATATCTATAAGTCGAAAGCAGCGTCGAAAGAGGAGAATCCGATTTGACATTTTTTAGACAGTGAAAAGATATGATAGAGATACAGGAAATGATAAAAGAGGATAACAGACTAAGACAACGAAAATAAGGAGGTTGGATATATGATACTGACTAAGGAAGAACAGGCAATGTTCGACGGAGAATTTGGTCCCGGTGTCCAGACGGCCATGAAGGTTCAGGTGGCGCTGGGGGAAGCATTTGATGCGCCGTATATGGTTCCTGTCACGAGAACCCACGTTGCATTAAGCAATCAGGAGGCAGATCTCTGGTTTGCCGAGAAACTGGCCAATGGAGGTGCAACGTGTAAGGTTCGACCGACTGTCAATCCGTCATTTAACTTTGAACAGCTGTCCTGCATCACTAAGATAGAAAAAGAGGATGAGGAGATCGTGAAGCGTACCCATGATGCCTATACCAGACTGGGGGCTATCATGACATATAACTGCACACCTTATCTGGAAAAAAATGTACCGATGTTTGGCGAGGTATGTGCTTACTCGGAGTCCAGCTGTACACCTTATATGAATTCAGTGTACGGTGCCAGAACCAACCGTGAAGCGGCGATCAGCGCTCTGTGTGCAGCCGTCACAGGTGTGGTTCCGTATTATGGATATCTGCTGGATGAGAACCGTAAGGGACAGATCCTTGTTCATGTGGAAGCTGATATGGAAAATGATTTTGACTACCAGATGCTTGGATATTTTGCACCGCAGAAGACAGGATTTAAGATACCTGTATTTGAGGGTCTGGACAAGCATCCAAGTAAGGAAGCTCTGATGAATCTGGGTGCACAGTTGAATACCGGAGGAAATGTGGCCATGTACCATATCGTAGGATTCACACCGGAAGCACCGACAGTGGAGGCCGCATTTGGCGGTGATGAGATCACGGAGGAGGTAACGATCACCAATGACGATCTTCTCAAAATGCAGAAAGATCTGACCGACGGTTACGGAAAAATCGATTTCGCACTCTTTGGATGTCCGCATTTTACGATCGATCAGATAACCACGGTATCAGATATCGTCAAGGGTAAAAAGCTTGCAGTACCGCTCTTCATCATGACGTCAGGGCTTAGCCTTGATCTGGCAAAGAAGATGGGATATTACGATATCATTCGTCAGGCTGGCGGTTACATCGTATCCGATACATGTATGGATCAGCCTTGCTGGAAGTTCCTTTACGGCAAGAAGGGCGTAACGGATTCACCGAAGTGCGCATACTACACGAAGCGAAGAAATATGGAATTCGTTATCGTTCCATTAGAGCAGGCTGTAGAAGCGGCGCTCCGTGGAGAGATAACATCATACAAAAAATAATAGTTATTGCGAAGTTACTGTTGCAGCATTCCCTTCATGTAATTGTTATTATGTGAGGAACTGTTCTCTTAGCTTTTGATTTATTTATATCTTTTTTGAATGACTTTTGCAGTTTTGGGGAAATTCTATTATTTTCCTACTGCCACCAGAACATGTGCATGCTACAGCGAACTCGCGTCATCTGCGCATAGAGAGGCGGATGTAAGGACTTTTGGAAACGCGGGTCCTTAGGGCGTGCCATAAGGCACACCCTTAGTACCCCTGCGTTTCCAATGGAGCGCGAGCGTTCCTGGAATCCCCTCTCTATGCACAGATGACACTCAGACACACTTACGCATGCACATTGGCGGCAGTAGAAAAATAATGAATTTCCGACAAAACTGCGTCTCTTCAAAAAGAGATATAAATAAATCAAGAGCATATACAGCATGTTTCACATAATAACAATTACATGAAAGGAATGCTGCAAAGGTAATTCGCGAATAGCTTTTATTTTACAGGGATATGTGAAAGGAGATTAGACGGGTATGAAAAAAGAGTATTCATGTCATAGAATATCAGACGGTCAGGCAGAGGGAGAAGTACTTTTCTCCAAGGATGACTTCTGCTTTTATCTGGTTGATCCTAAGACGGGGATCGTGATCGAGAAGCAGCATTGTCTGTATGGAAAGTGTATCGCAGGAAAGGTACTGGTATTTCCGAACGGAAAAGGAAGCTCTGTTGTTCAGGCTGATGGAATGTATCAGCTCAAGATGACAGGCAAGGAACCAAAGGCGATGATCATCAAGAATCCTGATACAACACTGGTAGCCAGTGCTATAGCAACCGAGATGGTGGTGGTAGACCGTGCGGAGGCAGCATTTTATGATGAGGTTCCTGAGGGAACAAGAGTCAGGGTAGATGCAGGCAACGGAAAGATAACAGTTGTAGAGTAAGATTTATATATTATCAAAAGGAAGAAGGTCAGTGTTATGGCAGATAATTTGGAAGCAATGTTTTCACCGAAGGGAGTTGCGGTGTATGGTTCAGCAGCACCGGGTAAGCTCGCAAATGTGCTGGTTCACAGAATTGTGGAAGGCGGACTTAATGAGGTATATGCGATTAATCCAAAAGGTCTTGGTGTCGAGGATTTAAACGTACCCGGATACACTACGATCGCGGATGTGGATGCGTCTGTAGATCTTGCTGTTATTGCAGCACCGGCGAAGACGGTGGCAGGTGTTATGGAGGAATGTGGACAGAAGGGTGTAAAGGCCGCTGTCATAATCAGCTCAGGCTTCTCTGAGGCAGGCAATGCCGAGGGAGAAAAGGAAGTGATGGAGATCGCCAGAAAATACGGAATACGCTGTGTCGGTCCGAACTGTGCAGGTCTTGTAAATACACATTCTAATCTTGTGGCAACACTTGAGACAATGCCGCCGAAGGGAAACATTTCCATGGTTTCCCAGAGTGGTGCCATCGGCGGTTCATTTATGGCACTCTCGGCAGCTGATGGTGTCGGTATTGCCAAGTTTTTAAGCTATGGAAACGGTGCCGATCTGACTGCCATAGATCTTCTGAAATATCTGAAGGATGATCCGGATACAAAGGTTGTTGCGATCTATGTGGAATCTGTCAAAGATGGACGGGAATTCATGGATACCATTCGTGAGGTTGCATCAGCAAAACCTGTTGTCATTGTTAAGTCGGGCAGAAGCAGTTTTGGTCAGCGGGCAGCGATGTCACATACAGGTTCCATGGCAGGCGCAGATAATGTGTTTGATGCTGCAATCAGACAGTGCGGCGCCATTCGTGCCAATACATTAAAGGAAATGTTTGAGATATGTAAAGGATTTTCGCTCATGCCTGACATGAAGGGAAGAAAGGTTGCAGTCATCACCAACTCCGGCGGCCCTGGTGTTATGAGTACTGATAAAGCTGAGGAGGTAGGCCTTGATATCCCTGTCTCCAGCGATACATTAAAGGAAGAACTGGCATCATTTCTGCCTTCCTTTGCCGGGATGAAGAATCCGATCGACCTTACCGTGGAAGGAACAGGCGAACAGTATGAGCTCGCGATCAAAGCGGCACTCAGGGAAATGGATGCGGCACTGGTCATCTATGTCGGCACACCATATCTGAAATCGATGCCTTGTGCGGAGGGCATTGTGAAAGCAGGTATGGAATGCGGAAAACCGATTGCTGCCATGATGCAGGTTGGAACGGATATTGATGACAGTATTAAGTATCTGAGAGAAAATAATGTTCCGTGTTATGAACTCGGAGAAAATGCGATGGCGGTATTTGCCAAAATGGCATCTTATTATGAGAAGAACAGGTTGAATGATGTGACTGGATCCTGTTTCTATGATGTAGAAAAATGCGGTGATCTGTTTACGGAAGATAAGGACAGGCTGTTGGAGCCGGAGGCGATGGAACTGCTGGAAAAGAATAGTATTCCGGTTCCTTCTCATGCGTTTGTCACGACCAAAGAGGAGGCGATAGAGAAGGCAGAAGCGGTTGGATTCCCTCTCGTCATGAAGATCGTATCACCTCAGATTATACATAAGTCAGATTGTGGCGGCGTTATTCTTCCGATTAAGACAGCCGATGAGGCAGGTGCGGCATTTGATAAGCTTGCGGCGATCGGCGAGGGCAAGGATTTTAAGGGTGCGCTGATGGTACCTATGCTTAAGGGCGGCAGGGAGGTCATCTTCGGACTTACGAGGGATCCGCAATTTGGTCCTGTTGTAGCATTTGGTATGGGCGGAATATACACAGAGGTGTTAAAGGATATTTCGCTTCGTATTGCACCTGTTACCAGGGAGACGGCTATGGAGATGATCAGGGAGCTTAAGACATATCCTATCCTGGCCGGTGTGAGAGGCCAGCAATCAGTTGATATGGATAAACTGGCGGATGCACTGGCAGAATTCTCCAAACTGCCTTTTAAGTACCCGGATCTGAAAGAAGCGGATCTGAATCCTGTATTTTTGTATGAGGACTCTCTCTGTGCAATCGATGCCAGAATCCTTGGTTAACATAATGTAGCATGCTGAAAGCTCTGTAACAGATTACAATGAAACAATGCTGGGATTTCAGGGGAAAAGGGTGATAAAAATGGATAAGAAAATAACGATTACAATTGCAAGAGGATTTGGAACAGGAGGAAAGCAGATCGCATCAAAGGTGGCGGAGAAGCTTGGTATCGAATGTTACGAACACCGTATTCTTACAATGGCATCCTATGTCACAGAGCGTGACGAAAAAGATCTTTTTGATATGGATGAGCGGCTGAATGGAAGTTATCTCAAAAATAAGATCAGGCAGCTTCCGAAGAGCCTGTCACCGAGGGCTGAGTCTAAATCATTTGTCTCAGACAGCCAGTTATATGATATTCAGGCGACGATCATCAGACGTCTGGCAGACAGTGAGTCCTGTGTCATTGTAGGAAAATGTGCAGATTATCTTCTGCGGGACAGGGATAATGTACTGAGTGTATATATTGAGGCACCGAGGGCGTTCTGTGTAAAAAGAATCATGGAACGGATGGATATCTCCGAGAAGGAAGCCAACAAAAAGATTTCTGAGACAGACAAGCACAGAGCGGCATATTACAAATTTTATACAGATGGCAATTATTGGACCAATCCTGTAAACTACGATATGACATTAAACAGTGCAAGACTTGGTATCGACGGTTGTGTCAATGTTATCTTAGATGCACTGAAAGAAAAATTCGGGATTATGGAATAGCGCTGATTCCACAATACACGTGTATCGGAATTTTAAAAGTAACGCCCGTCTCTTTCATAATACATAAGATATATGAAAGGGATGGGCGTGTGTCATAAAAATCTATATTATATCTTAGTTCTTAGAATTCAATTATTTCACAGTTTTATAACATATTTTAGTAAGAAAACAATAGGCATGTCCGCAAAAATCATGTATAATATATATACTACAGTGCATGATTTTTATTACTTGGAAGGAGATGGTGGTATGTCGAATCAGATTATAATTTCTATTGGACGTAAATATGGTACAAGAGGCCATCAGGTGGCTGAGATAATAGCCAAAGAGATGGGACTGAAGCTGTATGACAGGAATATCCTTGATGAGCTTGCAGCGGAAAAGGAGGTTAATGTTGAGGAGCTTCAAAAGTTTGATGAGAAACCGAGAAATCCTTTTACATCAAAAAAGGTAGGAAAATTTGCATATTCAAGAGAAGACCTGATCTCAGAGCTTCAGTTTGATTTTATCCGAAAGAAAGCGGACAGCGGTGAATCTTTTGTGATAGTAGGGCGTTGTGCAGAGACAGTACTTCGGGGGAGAGAAGGGCTGATCAGTATTTTTATAACCGGTGATAAAGAAGATTGTATCGCACATGTCATGGATAAATACAACCTGAGTCGTACAAAGGCAATTGCAAAGATACGTCGTCATGATAATCGCAGAAAGGAATATCATAATAATTATTCTGAGACAAAATGGGGAGCTGCAGATTCTTATGATGTCTGCGTCAATATCAGTAAGCTTGGACTGGATGAAACAGCCCGCTTTCTGCAGGATTACATAAACAGGAGAAAAAAAGAAAAATAATATATTATTAAGGTAAAGACTGAAGAGTATTTTTTGATTATATTTTTACGAAAAACGGGCTGCATCTGAAATGCAGCCCGTTCATTATCTTATTGTCTGTTCGTTATTACTGATATTCACGGAAAGGTGTAAAGGTGATCTGTGTGGCAGAATATTTTTTCGCGATATCATCCCCTTCACTCTCTGTGATCGGTGTATAAGTGGAGGTATCGAAAGCATCGGTGGTGGTGTAAAAATATGGATTCTCAGGATCCAGCTCGCCATCGATCACAACTGCTTCGATAAGAACACAATTGCCGTCTTTGTAGTCATAATACTGAAAATAGGTATGGGCAGCACCGCCTGAACCGACTTCACTTATCTTGCCGCCTTCACACACTGTAAACATATCACGCTCCCCGCTCTGTGCTACGAGACTCGGGTTTCCGTCTGATAGCGTATATATATCATATACATCGCCGCCTCGGTTTGTCTGGCCGAGTTCTCCGATCAGAAGCTCCGGTGTACCGTTGCTGTCTATGTCATAGAGAGAATATCCGATATCATCTAATCCGGTACCCTTATGGTATGCACACAGATAATTTAAGCCGTTGTTCATCAGTGTGTCAAAATCCCAATCTTCCTGCAACGCAGTGCGGTATTGCTGGAGAATAGAACTGTATGAACTCAGGTCAGAAGATTCGGCTGCCGGTTGTGATGTGTCTGTCGCGGCTTCTGTTGTTTCTGACGTGGACTGGTCAGAGGTGTCGTCCCCGGTGGGTTCCTGTTCTGTTGTATTCTGTTCTGTGGTATCCTGAGATGCATCCGCTGTTGTGCTCTCTGTTGTAATGGCTTCGGTCGTAAGCTCCCTGATGGTATCCTTGTCACCGGATCCGCATCCTGTGAGGCATAAAGATATCATACAGGTAGCCGGAATTATTGCTTTAATAAAATCGTGTTTTTGTATTTTTTTCATAATAAGTTCAACTCCATTGTTATTTTGTATATGGTCGATATGGGGATAATGTCTTCCATGTTGTATAACATAGCACTGAGTTGTTTCTAAAATGTATATTATATAGTCAGGAGTGCCTGGATTTGCATACGCACTTGTGGGCCTTTTGGTATATATTACGGCATTTGCACCGTATACCTTGCTTGAGTATGCGGAAAATACCCCACATTCCGGATTCGACATCCCATTTTAAGCTTCCGGAGCGGTAGAGGTAATCACCGGGGGCGGATGTTCCGTTTTCCAATTCCAGATTGAATGTGTTGCCAATGCTGATTCCGCCCTGAACTGCAATGGTTCCGGATCGTGGATCGTCAGGATATTTCTTCCACGTGTGTCCGTGAATACAGAACCCGACATTTCTCGGCTTATCAGCAGGCATAATCGTTCGGAATATGACACGTTCGTCGGGATATGCTTTAAAGACCGGTGTAGCGGGATCTTTGTGTATACGGCTATTAAATATCTTCGATATATTGGAATTCTTTCTAAGTCTGTTTGCAAAGCGCTCCGAGCGGTAATTATAGCCTTTTTCTCCGGTATCCTCCGCATCGACTGCCTCGCCTTCGTCCCCAACCGCCGTCTGGACCAAAACATTATTCTTATCCAGCATACGAATTCCATTTTGAATAAAAACGACACACTCACGGAAGGTTTCTATACCCGGGGCAGTGATGACTGCCTCTTCGTCATAGATGGTCCGGCAAAGAGAAAAATTCTTAAACCATTTTGCACCTGCCGGTTCGATAATAATAGCACCAAACAGACCGTGATATCTGTGGTTCCTCATATCACCAAAGGATTGTATGGTACAGGCACCATATTCTTTATCAGCATACCACAGATATTTTTTGCTTTCACCAACACCTACAGTTTGTTCGTGGTTATTATATCCGATATTAATTCCCGAATCGCACACAGGATCATAACTCAAAAACTGCGGATTCAAAGATACACGCATTGATGGCTTGTGCGCCAGGTCGAGCGGAACACGAGGATAATCAAAATACTTTACAGGCTTATTTTTGTCAAACATATTGTGAAGAGTGATTTCTATCCAGTCTCCTGCATTTGCCCGCAGAATAAGGGGTTTTGGTTTATAACCCGCCTTTGCACAGTGTTCTGCGTCCTCGAGGGGGACAAATATCAGACCGTCAGGGTCATGATCTCCGTGATCGTTATACGGAATATCACACTGTATTGCTGCTATTTCATACCGCCTGATTACGGAATTTTTGGAAGGGCATGGAGGAAGCGGGATGATGCTGTCCTGTACCTTGCAAATAGGCTTTAGCCGTTTGGTCGGATGTCTGTACGCGCGGATGATGCCCCACAGTCCAAGCCAGACATCATCGATGCCTCCGAAGTAATACAGGTAATCGCCGGCACGGTATTGCTTTGTGATTCGGATGTTAAAGGCTTCCGATATTCCGATCGTTTGTGATGCGATATCGGGGGAGGCAATATTGGTAATCTCCTTTTTCCAGGACAGTCCGGTCAGATTGAACGAGTGCTGCTCTTCATGTGCGCCATCCAACAGGCGTATGATCATTTCGTCACCCGGATATGTCTCCAGGATCGGTGTTGCAGGGTCACCGTGAATCAGTGAACTGAAAATATATGCGGGATCATTATGCGGTTTTAATCGCTCACGCATAGGCTCACACCGATAATTGATACCCATCACCCCCGGATCGTCATGGGAACCGGGAACTGCAGGCGGATTCAGTGCCTTGCCTTCCTTATCAAACAACAGAGCAAAGTCGTGAACAAACATCGCATATTCCCGGAAGGATGTTCCGTCTTTTCGCTTAATAACTGCATTTGCGCCAAATACAAGTTCTTTTCCTGTTCTTATATTGTGAAATGTCGCTCCGGCTTCCTCCACAATCAGTGCTCCGAATACACCGTGCTGCTGATGTGAATTTGCAAAAAGATGGTCATGGAAAAATACGGTATTCAGCTCGGTATTTGCAAAAAATCGTTCGATCAGGGTTTCGTATTTGCGTGCACCTGCGATATTATTCCAGCCGTTTGCAGCACCATCGGCGACGATTGTATCAAATTTTACGAGATGGATATGGAATCCTGCGATATCGGTTTTGGTTCGCATTTGAAACGGGCTTTCTTCAATATATTCAGGCAGAAGATTGGTAAGCCGGATTTCGACACAGTCTCCGTCATTTGCACGAATGACGAGGGGTTCCACGCGTATTTTTTGTTCCTCAACTTTTTTGATATACGCATCCAGACCACCATGGCGTTCTAATTCTGATTTTAGTACAAAAAACCTGCCTTGCGGGTCGTGCCAGCCATATCGGTTATAGATCACTTTCGCCTGGACAAGTGCAATCTCAAATACTTTTACATTTTTATTTGCACAAGGGCAGGAAGAATCGGTATGGCAGGGACATGTATCGGTGTATAGCGCGCCTGGCTCGTAGCCTCTTGCAAAATTTGCTTTTTCCTGGATGGTTGGTTCAATGATGCTGGCTCCCTCAGCATTTAGTATACCCAAAGGCGGCTGCAATGGCATATCTCCGACGGTACCATTTATGAAATTCGGATATCCCGGATGCAGTTTATCTTTTTTTGGAGGTGCTTTTCTGTCGGCAAGTGGGCAAAGCGGCGGGACAGGTGTTCCGTCAGGGAGTCTGCCGGTTCCGTCTTCGAGCCGGTCATGAATTCTCCATAATGTCCACATTCCTTCGTGGAAATGTGGGTAGAGATGACAGTGGAATATTACATCACCAAATGTTCCGTTTTGACTTCCGGCACCATGAAGAATGTCGAGCGTGTAGCATTCCTGCGGACTTATGGTGATGGAATCAATGATTGTTGAATTTTGATTTTCTCCAATCAGTCTCCATTGATGGTTATGCAGATGAAAGACGTGGGTCTCTTTTACACCGCCGTGTATAAGACGTATTTTTGCCGGGTCACCAACATATGCCCGAAGAATCGGAGGCGCCGGATCTCCGTATACCCAGGAACTCATGGATATGTCCTCTCCGGTGTCAGAATGGTCATGGGTGAGAGGTGGTCTGTTGCGCATCGGCTCAGCGCGATAACTTATGGCTGTTGTCGATGAAGGAAGGCCGGTGTGTGGGTCAACAGGCTGATCACCGTCCCTGTTTTTTATCTCCAGTTCGTCATGAAAAAATACAGCATATTCGCGGAAGGACGGGGCAGCAGGATTGTAGATATCGGCAAATAATCCGCTCTCCAATTCTTCGCCTGTCTGGGGGTCCAGCCATTTGGATTCCGGTGCTTCGATGATGATGGCACCAAATAATCCGTGAATATTTGTACCATCCTCGTTTCCTGTAGAATCCGCCATGTCATGAAAAAGATAGACACCCTCCTGTGTAGCATACCAGGTATATGTTATTTTGTTTTTAGTCGTTGAATTCATATTAAATCCGACGTCCGCCCCGTCGGACGTCTGGACGTCATAATCAAGACCCTGAACATGCATGGATAATGCCCGGTCTAAGGAATGTGAGAAGGAGATAATAATCGTATCCCCGACATTTGCACGGATAACCAGTGGCATGACTTCTTCATATGGCTGAGGAATTTCCTGTTTAAAATTGCGCAAGGCCCCCTCTTTGATACGTGCGGCATCTTTTTTTAAAACGTACAGGAGACCATCCGGGTCATGGTCACCATATTTATTGTAAACGATAGGTATTTGTATGGCTTCTATATCATAATACCGTGTCTTGCTCGGACATTCATAATGACATAATTCCATCTGTTATCCCTCCCGCATGTTCGCACATTTTAATATTCGGATGTAATGGTTTGCTTCCCGCAGAACATGATCTGCAAGGAGAGGAAGGATTATGGACGCTATATCGCAGCTTAAGATACCTTTCGTGCCGGCTGTCTTAAATTCGCGGTATTTCAGAGTCTCTTCCAATGATTCCTCAGATAGTGCATGCGACGCGATGCAGTCCTGTTTTTTGGCCATGTCAAGCAGCTTTTGATAGTCGATCGCAAAATCATTTGCGGTCATGATTAATTCTTCCTCGGAAGGATCAAGCAGACCGCGGATAAACATGGCATGCTCCATCATGATCTGATTCCAGAATTCTTCGGTTCCCCATAGATTTTTGTATGAAACCTGCCTGCTGTGCATAAGATTGTCGATAGTGGAACGGTACAGACGGGCTTCGCGGAGGATATGCTTGATCAACAATGGATAGTTAGCGGTGAAGAGCCGTCCGGTATTGACCTCTTTTAATATATTTTCTTTGAAGTCGATCAGCCCGTTCAGCAGGCATATGGAACGTTCGTTTATGCGATGGACCGCGGAGAAGAGCTCTCTGTTGCCGTCACGGCAGGCACCGGGGCGAAGATTATCCTGAAGCTTTGTTATGTCTGAATTGATCGGTATGCCGCTCAGACATTCTGTCTGTCTTTCGGCATCTATGGTAAATTCAGTAACAAGCTCATCAGATCTCAGAATTGGTGCATTGACTCTTCCGTTGCTTATTTTTACAACATCAGCCAGCAGCTCCTCAAACTGTTGACGGAAATGGTCGGCCCTTTGTATCCACTCTTTATTTTTGCATGGGAAACCTGCTTCCAAAAACAGAGCATGCTCTTTCATGATCCTTGAGAAAAACAAGTGCGTTTCTAAAGATAATGTAATATAGTTTTCAACCATGGTTTTCTTCCTTAAATTTATTGCAGTCTCTATATGATATGCGCCAAAAAGAAAAAATTCAATGTGTATAATTCTTTTTGTATTCCACATACTACCCATACAACATAATTATGGAAACCATGTAGAAAACAGGAGGAATTTTTTGAAATGAAAGCAACAGG
>JBJEJF010000054.1:11535-34817 GCA_051877775.1 Wujia sp. | reverse complement strand
CCCACGTATCTAGCTTGGAAGGCTAGTGTTCTACCATTGAACTACACCCGCATATATATGCGTATTAAATATTACCTAGTCGGGGTGACAGGATTCGAACCTGCGACCTCCTGATCCCAAATCAGGCGCTCTAGCCAAGCTGAGCCACACCCCGATGGGGTATTTTGTTTCCCTATCGCTTAACGCAAGACCCATTATATAATATGGTCTGTTCAATGTCAACCATTTTTTTCTTTTTTTTTTGATATCCTTTATTGCCCATTTTTTAGTACGGATTTTCTGGATTTTGTTGGTATTGTGCTATATAATCTGATATGATATATAACTTTGTAAGATATATAACTTTGTAAAATATATAACTCTGTAAGATATGCAAGTCTGTAAGATATGCAACTCTGTATGATATAAACTGTGCTAAGTCTGCAGAACTTACAGTCAGCCTGATATATATGTGAGGATGAGATATGGATAATTTTATTTTCAGTGTAAATGTCACAATACCGATTTTTTTGATTATTCTGCTTGGATATATTTTAAGACGAATTAATTTTTTGACAGATGAGTTTGTCAGGGTGGCCAATAAATACGTTTTTGTAGTTGCGCTTCCGGTCATGTTATTTCGCGACATTGCGGATTCAGATGTCAGGGAAGAGATGAATGTGAAGTTCTTTTTATTCTGTCTGATCGTAACGATTGTTATGTTTTTTGGGGTATGGCTGATTGCTGCTGTTACTTTGAAAGATAAATCCATGGTGGGCGCTTTTGCACAGGCGGGAGCGAGAGGCAGTGCAGCAGTACTGGGCGTTGCCTTTGTGGAGAATATCTGTGGGGATATTGGCATGACTCCGCTTATGATCGTGGCTGCTGTACCATTTTTCAATATTTTATCTGTTATTATTCTTGTCTTTAATGCAAGGAATCAGGAGCAGATGGATTATGGAAGAATTAAGAGTGCGTGTATCAACATTGCCAAAAACCCGATCATTATTGGAATCCTGCTTGGGTTGATTGCTTCATTTGTGAGATTGAAGATTCCTGTGATTCCGGCGCGGACGCTTAATTATATTGCCCAGACGGCAACACCGGTTGCGTTGCTTGCTGTTGGTGCCGGATTTGATACCAAACAGGCTATGGCAAGATTGAAGCCTGCATTGGGAGCCTCTTTTATCAAGCTGATCGGTCTGCCTATGGTTTTTCTTCCAATCGCGTACAAGCTTGGGTTTGCATCCAGTGAGATGGTTGCCATTTTGATTATGCTGGCATCTCCAACGACGGTGAGTTGTTATGTTATGGCTAGAAATATGGATAACGATGATATTCTGACTTCCAATGTCATTGTCTTGACGACCCTGTTGTCCTCTGTGACGTTGACATTCTGGATATTTATTTTGAAGTCGCTTGGATGCATATAGATGTAGATGAGGAGAAATAATAGTTTCAGAAAAATCATCTGAGATAAAGCAGTAGTAAAAAATGAAATAAAAAAATAAAAAAATGCTTGACATTTTTCTCCATTACCATTATACTTACAAAAGTGCTGAACAACACAGCACATGATATGGGATCTTAGCTCAGCTGGGAGAGCATCTGCCTTACAAGCAGAGGGTCATAGGTTCGAGCCCTATAGGTCCCATTTTTATGGCGGGATAGCTCAGTTGGCTAGAGCATACGGTTCATACCCGTAGTGTCGAGGGTTCAAATCCCCCTCCCGCTATTTTAATTTATTTCTGAGACTTTGATATTCAAGGTTTCAGTTTTTTTTTATTAAAATATATATTCTATTAAAATAAAAATCAGGGGATGTCGTGACATCCCCTGTAAGCTTATGGATTATGTAAGCTTATGAATTATCTGTATCGTCATATTTTTTCTTCAGATCATCCATCGGTGTGCTTCCAAATGTCTCCAAAGGTGTATTGAGTGTGCGCTCGAGGTCTTCCTGCTCTTTGTTTTTCTGAGCAGTTCTGGCCTGCCACCATTTGTACAGGATCTTCACAATGATTACAACCACTACACCGATGATCAGCGCAATCATGATTACACGTGCATTGCTTTTGGCCATGATATTTTTGCTGGCATCACGCAAGCCCTTACCGAATGCAACAGCCAGATCTCCGGAACTCCAATAGCTGTTGACCTTATCACAGATGACATTCAGTGATTCTTCATCAATGATCTCACCGGTGTCATAGCCGGCAGCAAAGTAGTAGTCATCCTCAGACGCTATGTAGAGAATGAGAAGATTACCTTCCGCATCGAACAGATCCTCATACAGTTTATCCTGGTAGGTAGCATATCCATTGTACTCGGAAGGATCAGGTGTATGTTCAATCACATAAAGGAATGGGAAAACACCTGTCTTGCTGTAGAATTCCTTGAAACCGGAATTCAGAGTGGAATCATTGGAACCATCGATAAATGGCTCATTGCCTTCACTGTTATCAATGTAATATCCGTGGCTGCTATCCACGGCACCATTGAATTTGTCACGGTTTAACTTCTTGTTGGAACCGAATCCGTTCATACTCATTGCTGAGAAAATGATTCCGACGATCATAAATATTATGATCATGGAAAGTAAACCGCTGCAGCCGCATCCGCTGGAACGACCGTATCGTCTGCCATAATATGGTCTTGGTGGTGGAGGTGGTGGATACCCGGGACCTCCGTAACCTGGGCCTCCGAAGCCAGGGCCTCCAGGATGTGGGCCATTTGGACGTGGCCCTCTGTTTGGTCCGCCAAAACTGCCGCCACCGCCGATATTTCTGTGGCCGCCGCTGCTGCCAATACCGGAACGGCCGCTGCCTGAGAAGGAACGGCTTCCGCTTCGGCTGCCGCCACCCATGGAACGACCGCCACCGCCATGGCTGCCGCCGCCGCGACTGCCACCGCCTGTAGAACGTGCCATAAATTAATCCTCCTTATGTATTTTATTATTTTATCAATACTATTTTACAATGAAAGATATGATCCGTAAACCTGAAATTTTCATTTAATTATTCTGTTTAAAGCTTCTTGCCAAATAGAAGTGGAAATATTATCATTAATTTGCAACGATAAAGAATATATGATACATTTTAAAACAGTATATTATGAGAAGGAGCAGGCTGATATGAGAGTTGGAATGGGATACGATGTGCACCGGCTGACAGAGGGAAGAAAACTGATACTTGGAGGTGTTGAGATTCCGTATGAGAGGGGACTGCTGGGACATTCGGATGCAGATGTCCTTGTCCATGCGATAATGGATGCGCTGCTTGGGGCGGCAGCACTCGGGGATATTGGAAGACATTTTCCGGATTCTGATGCGGCATATGCAGGCGCTGATAGTATGGTATTACTGGAGCGGGTGCGTGATATGATTGATGCAGAGAATATGCTTGTAGGCAATATTGACGCGACCATTGTGGCACAGCAGCCTAAACTTGCACCATATATCGAGAATATGCGTGAGAATATTGCAAGGAGACTCGGCATAGATCTGTCCCAGGTGAATATCAAGGCAACTACTGAGGAAAAGCTGGGATTTACAGGTGCAGGTGAAGGTATCAGTGCGCAGGCAGTCTGTCTTTTGGAGACAGTTAATAATTTTGACTACAGAGTGAGTACTGATGTAGAAGCAGGATATCCGATGCCTGATTGTGCCGGCTGCCAGGGCTGTGCAATGCGTCAGGCAGTAGATTCGGATGGGGAGAATGTGTAAAATGCGGTATGGTAAGGAATCCGGTCCTTTGAAGCTTGGATATTATGATCCGGCTTGTGACAATGATGGAAGACAGCTTTGGGCGATAAGGGAATTCTGGGATGCGGTGTTTGCCGATCCGGCAGAGTTTGCAGATGATTATTTTAGGCGTGTCTGTTCTTCAAACAAGATCCTTCTGGCATATATAAATGAGCGGTTAGTGGGTATGATTCATTTGAATCCATATCATGTTCGAATGGATGACCGTATGGCAGATTGTTATTATATTGTGGGAGTCGCTGTGCGTGAAGATGTCAGAAGGTGTGGAATCATGCGCTGCATGCTGGAATATGTTATGGAGGATATGAGGGCACAGGGATGTCCGTTTACGTTTCTTATGCCGAAGCGTCAGGCATATTATCTGCCTTTTGGCTTTGAAATGATATATGAGACAGAGATTCTGCGGTTTCAATTGGATCGGCAAATAATCTGTCTTAGCGGAAAATATGCAGAAGAGGAGGATGCTCTGACCGGGGATGATATCAGGGCATATGAGCTTGCAGACCTCACACCTGCTCAGCTGCAAAGACTGGCTGACAGAATTAACCGGGGGCTGGGAGTAAAGTATACCTTTTATGCTGAGCGGTCAGAGGCGTATCTGCTTGATATGCTGGCGGAACATAGATGCCAGCATGGTGGTGTATGTATTTTGACAGCGAATGAGCCGTTTCTTGTATTTTCGTATGATATATATCATACGACGATGTATATAGAACGTTTTGAATTACTGGCAGCGCAGGACGCGGATCTGCTGGAAAATGCAGTGGTGGAGATTCTGCGTTATGCAATTAGGCATGGCTGTGAGAAGTGCTGTATTACAATTTCGAAGGAATATGATGGTATGCTGCGTGAATTATGTGAAGGCGGTGTAATCAGCATCATGCCGGAGATAGAACAGGGATATGGAATTATGGCACGGGATCTGCAACATAATGAGAAAAATAGTAATTATATTGTATCAAAAATGAAAAATAAAAGCTTTTTTGATGAAATAGTTTGATTTATTAGGTAAATATGATATAATGAAGCGGATAACGCGTGCACGGTAAGTATTGTGCAGAGTGTGCGTGATAATGGTAATTAATTTGAATGGGGGACAATCTCATGTACAAGATTTTGAAGAAAGAAGTCCTGAATCAGGCGGTCATTATGATGGAAGTAGAAGCACCATATGTATCAGCCCGATGCGAGGCAGGTCAGTTTGTTATTGTCAGAGCAGGTGAGGATGGAGAGAGAATTCCACTTACGATCGCTGATTATGACAGGGAAAGAAATTCAGTTACTATTATTTTTCAGGTAGTAGGCTATTCTACCAAGATCATGTCCAAGCTGGAAGAGGGCGACTATTTCCAGGATTTTGTAGGACCACTGGGTAAGCCTGCGCCATTTGAGAAATGGAATAAGGTTATCGGTGTTGCCGGTGGTGTCGGTGCTGCACCTCTGTATCCGCAGTTGAAGAAGCTGGCAGAGCAGGGTGTGGAGGTTGACGTTATCATCGGTGGACGTTCTGCTGAATTTGTCATACTGGCAGAGAAGTTTGCAGAGTTCTGTAAGAATGTTTATATTATGACAGATGACGGTACGCTTGGTGATAAGGGTCTGGTTACCAATAAGCTTCAGGAGCTTATTGATGCGGGCGAGCAGTTTGATCATGTGATTGCGATTGGACCGCTTATTATGATGAAGTTTGTTGTACAGCTTACCAAGCAGTATAATATCCCGACAGCAGTTTCTTTGAACCCTATTATGATAGATGGTACGGGAATGTGCGGAGGCTGTCGTGTGACAGTTGGTGGAGAGACCAAGTTCGCATGCGTAGATGGTCCGGATTTTGACGGTTTCCTGGTTGATTTTGATGAATGTATGCAGCGTCAGTCGTTCTACAAGCAGGAAGAACATGAGTGTATGATGAGATTAGCGGAGTAATAGATAGGAGATAGAGACAAATGCCAAATATGAGTCCAACAAAGGTTCCAATGCCTCAGCAGGAGCCTGATATAAGAAATAAAAATTTTGATGAGGTTGCAACCGGCTATACTGCTGAAATGGCCATGGAAGAAGCAACAAGATGTATCAACTGTAAAAATAAGCCTTGTATGACCGGATGCCCGGTTAACGTACCGATTCCTGGATTTATTGAGCAGGTCGCAGCAGGTAATTTTGAAAAGGCTTACGAGATCATTACAAGCGAGAATGCACTTCCTGCAATCTGTGGACGTGTCTGCCCACAGGAGAATCAGTGTGAGGGTAAATGTGTCAGAGGTATCAAGGGTGAGTCTGTATCTATCGGCCGTCTTGAGAGATTTGTTGCTGATTATCACATGAAAAACGGTACCAGAACAGAGCTTAAGATCGAGAAGAATGGTAAGAAGGTCGCCGTAGTTGGTTCAGGCCCTGCAGGTATTACCTGTGCCGGAGAGCTTGCCAAGAAGGGTTATGATGTAACCATATTTGAGGCTTTACATAAGGCGGGCGGTGTACTTAGCTATGGTATCCCTGAGTTCAGACTTCCAAAGTCTCTTGTTGCCAAGGAACTTGAAAATATCACTGATCTTGGTGTCAAGATAGAGACAAATGTAGTGATCGGACGTTCACTGACTGTAGATGATCTTTTTGAGAGAGGCTTTGAGGCGGTATTTCTGGGAACAGGTGCAGGACTTCCTAATTTCCTTAGGATTCCGGGGGAGAATCTTCTGGGCGTTTATTCTGCAAATGAGTTTCTGACCAGAGTTAATCTGATGAAGGCTTACAAGAAGGATGAAGCACCTACTCCGGTTAAAGTTGGTAAGCGTGTTGCTGTAGTTGGTGCCGGTAATGTAGCTATGGATGCTGCAAGAACTGCGAAGAGACTTGGTGCTGAGGAAGTATATATCGTATACAGACGTGGTGCAGAGGAGGTTCCTGCGCGTGCCGAGGAGGTAGAACATGCAAAGGAAGAGGGCGTTATCTTCAAGCTGTTAAATAACCCTGTGAAGATCATCGGTGAAGACGGATGGGTCAAGGGTATTGAGGTCGTAGAACAGAAGCTTGGTGAGCCGGATGCTTCAGGACGTAGAAGACCTGAGCCGATTGAAGGTTCTAATTATGTTATAGATGTTGAGACGGTTGTCATTGCGATCGGACAGTCACCGAATCCTTTGATTCGTCAGACAACAGAAGGTCTTGAGACACAGAAGTGGGGCGGTATCATCGTCAACGAAGAGACGAATGAGAGTACCCGTAAGAATGTTTATGCAGGCGGCGATGTAGTTACAGGTGCAGCAACGGTTATTCTGGCTATGGGAGCAGGTAAGAAAGCTGCCAAAGCAATTGATGCATCATTGTCAGAGGCATAAAGTGAAGGAGCGACAGTATGGATAATTATACAGAACAGATATTGAAAGCAAAGCCTGCTATGAAATACAATCTAATGATGGCGGGCGCGATTGCAGTGACTGCCGTGGGAGTATTTTTTCTGTTTTGTGTGAGTGGAACACTGGGAATTACTTTGATCGTTGTGGGTGCATTTTTGATCGCTCTTGCTGTGAATCTTCGTAATTATGAGTATGAATATGCTTTTACAAATGGTGATTGTGATATCGCCAGAATCGTAAACCGTTCATCCCGCAAGGATGTGTATTCCTTTGATGAAGGGGATGTCCTCAGAGTTGTTCCTTATACTTCAGAGAAGTTTCAGAATGAAATGCAGGTAAATGACAAGCTTGCAATCCGAGATTTTACTTCGGGAGATAAGGCACATGAAGATGCCTGGTATGCATTTTTAATCTCGCGCAATGACGTGACAACGGCGGTGATCCTGGAATTGAACAAAAAATCTGTTCAACATGTTAAGAAGACATTAAAATCCAAAGCTGAGTTTTAAAAATATAAGGGAACATATCTGATGATCGGATATGTTCCCTTTTTTGGGATCTTATTTCTTATGATTGATGATTAATATAATTGATATAATAGATAATATTGTGAGAAATGCCAGCAAAATGATTGGACCATAAGGTTTGTTGTCTCCGGTTAGCGGGGTATCAGGTGTAACAGGCGTATTATCGCCTGTTAGAATGTCCGGTTCAGGTAGCGGTGTTTCTTCTTCAGGAGGATTTGATTCCGGAATGATAGGATGATTCTGTATATTGATCGTCTGAAGAATGGTTTTGGTGATGTGACCGTCAATACTTTGTTCCACAGGCGTACAGTCGGCGGACAGATCGATGACTATATCATCTATGGGCATATAGCCTTCCGGAACATACTCGTGAAGTTTATATTTTCCCAGAGGAAGTGTAGATGATGATACGGCATGACCATCGGAATCCGTTGTCAGGGTTTCTATGACAGATCCTTTTTTATAGAGCAGTTGTTTATGACCATCCATGCTGTAGATATTTTCTGCAGCAATGATGTCAAAGGACACATCACCCAGTGGAATGAGTTCGGGTGGAGAGGTTTCAGAGTCTGTGTCTGTTAATTGTTCTCCGGTTTTGTATAACTCGATCTGTCCATAAAGCGGTGTATTATTGATCGTGAATGTGAAGATTCCCATATCTGTGTCGTTGCCGTGATCATCCTGATATATATTGTATACGATCTGATTGCTGATCTCAAAGTCGTGTCCTGTGCAGGATATAGAATAATATCCTTTGGGTGACTGGGATTCATCAATCCTGTATCTGCCCGGATAGAGAGGAGAAGGGGTGGTAAGTTCTCCGGTTTCATCTGTCTGCAGAGTATCTGTCCTGTGATGTCCGTCATGATCTGTCCACGAGAATTCGACATAGTTTTCTGTGTCGTAGGACCAGATCCGGAATGAGGCTGGATTGTTAATGATAGGTTCCTGCGTTGTGACATCCTGTTTAAGTATTTTGAGATAGGCTTTGAAACTGGGATCTGTAAAGTAAAGCATAGTCTGTGGTGTATCGGAGGCTTCTGTGATATCTACAAAAAAGTCTTTTATTGGCAGATAGTTTTCGGGGACGGTAGTTTCCCTGACAACGTATGTTCCATATGGAAGAGGAATACTGCACACATAGCCGTTTTCGTCAGTATACATTTCTGATTTTCCATCATAGGTCAGAATAATCGTTTTGGTATCGTCCCATATATAATTACCAACTTCGTCTCTGATAAGATCACTGAGGAGACAGGCTTTGAAGCCGGCATTGGCAAGTGGATTTTTGGCATTATCGGATGATTCTCCATATTTTGTTAACTGAAATGCCTGTTTGATCATTCTGTTTTCATATATTCGTGCGTTTTCAGTGGCGTAGGAGCTTTTTGGGTTCTGATTATCTTTGATACGAATCGTCCGGCTTGTTTCATCTGCTATATAACCATCCGGGGCTTTTGTTTCACGGACTGTGATCGTCCCAATCGGCAGAACCGGGTGACCATCGTTATCTGTATATAGATCATCACCGGTTGTTTTATGGGATTCGTCCAGTATAACATGACCGTTTTCGTCACTGCAAAAATACCAGATCCTCACGGGAAGACATTCTTTTATCTCAGATGTGGTATCAAAGTATTTTACCTCGAACTCAGCACCTTCAAGAGGAATTCCCTTGTCTGATCTTTTGTACAATATAATCTCTGTGTTGTCGCTGCATGGCTCATCGGTGACATCCACGTGTACCATGGTTGCCGAGTCTATAGTTGCAGTGTAGATCTTGCTGTCCAACCGGTATCCTTTTGGTGCTTTGATCTCACGGATATAGTATGTACCAAGCGGGAGAGAAGATGTGCGGGCATATCCGCTTTTGTCTGTTGTTATCTCTGTAATCGGATCCGTACCTTCGGATGCATTCTTTTGGGAGGTATATATGCCATATACGGCTCCTTTCAGAGAGTAACAGCTATTGTCTTTGGTGATCTGTGGGGCAGAAGATGCTTTTGTCAATTCTATGCTGCCTTGTATATTGTGTATAAAAACAGATGTCGAATATCTGGAGATGTTCATATTGGGAGAGGCAACCATGATATCCTGATATCCGTATGAGGAAAAGAAACGTCCGGCTGCATAGCTTCCGTCTGTGCCATCTCCATCGCCGTAGTATGGTGTATGACCGGCCGCCTCGGGAATTGTGATATCCAGATCCAGCGTTTGTCCGTCCAGGAGATCTTTCGCATTAAAGCTGATCCTGACTGTCTGGGTAAATGCTGTTCCTTCGCAGGCAGGGAAACCTCCGACGGAGGGATCTATAACACCGAGCACCAATGTCTGGATACTTTCGCTTTTCAGGGCACCGTAAGTGACAGTGGCCTGAATCGAGTTTTTTGTTCCCTCTGATATCCGGATATAATCATAGTAATCGTTCTTATCCGGTGCATCAGCAAATTGCGTGATGCTGTCGTGTTTGCAGAGTATATTATCTCCTGAATCTGACATTTGCTCAAAATGAATCAGCTTGGATTCACATTTGATGGCAGAATACTTGATACGAAGATTAATTTTGCTTCCTCGGATATAAGGACTCCAGTCAAATGATATTTGATCAGTATCAGGCATATTGACCCATTCTCCGGTATTTTTTTGAATCTGTATGACAAGTGTCCTCTCCGGTTGCGTGTAATCGTGAAGAAGCGTATTTGTGTGTTCCCAGCCATTTGCTGTTGTGTTGATCTGGGCATAGTATCCGAGGTTATACAGATGTTCAAAGGCTGATGAGACGGAAGCATTGTTAGCTCCGTGATTAAGGAGACTCCCGGTGACCGAGCTGATACCGGATCCGTTTAGTTTATGAATTGCAGCCGCTGTGACAGCCTGTGCTTCTGTGGATGTCATGGGGAAGAATACACCATTAATTAACAGACCTGTATAGGCGGTTCCGTCTATAACATAAGTTCCGTAACTGCCTCCCATATTAGGATCAGGATCCGGTCTGTCAGTGATGTAATTGTTGATGCTTGATTCGCCTCCGTATCCGTACATACACATTGCCGCAGCCCCTGATTTCTCTGAGAGAGAAGAGGAGGTTGTATCTGAGAGTCCTACTTCACTGTAGGATGTAGAAATTGATGGAGCGGTTTTGGATGGTTCAATACAGTATGCAGCCATATTATTTTCGCCTGAACCACAGTAGGAGAGCAGATTGTGAATCTCCGAAAAATAACTTCCTGTTCCGGTCAGGATATCCGTGATGTATGTTCCGGTTGGCGTGACGGAGAAGTTATCAGCAGGAATATCCTGATTAGATGAGACCTCATCCATATCTTCAAACGTATCGTGTGCGTATCCGTTTGTGGGCATTAGTATTAATGTCAGAATCCCGATGAGCAACAGTATGCCTGTTTTGACTTTGACTTTGATCCCGGCTTTGTTTTGATGCCTTGGGTTGTACATTGATTTGTTTTTTGTCTTTCTTTTCATTTTTCCTCCTTATAGTTGAGATATAGATTTAGATGTATTTATATGAACCGCCGGACAGACGGATTATTTTTGCGTTGTAAATGTATATTTTTTTTACTTTCGCGGAGAATATTTGTATATTTAAGAGACGGGTATCAGAATATGACAGGTTTGTATAAAAATCTTATTTTATGGTTTACAGGTGGAATTCTGTATTTTTATATGGAGATCGCATTTCGCGGGTATTCTCATTATTCGATGTTGATATGTGGCGGATTGTGTTTTGTTTTAGTGGGTTATGCAGGCAGAATAATCCTGCAGCACAGCAGAAGACCAATCTGGTATATTCCGGCGATCATGGTGGCCGGTACACTGATTATCACATCTATGGAATTCCTGACGGGAATCGTTGTGAATGTTATATTTGATATGCAGGTATGGGATTATTCTGATCAGAAATATAATGTGATGGGGCAGATCTGCCTTCCATATTCTGCACTCTGGTCTGTATTAAGTCTGTTGTGTGTGTATCTGGATAATCTAATTAGAAAATATATCTTTGAAGAAAAGATAGAGTACCTGTAAAGGCAAACCAGACTTAAAAGATGATTTAAGTCTGGTTTATATACATAAAATAATCTGTGGAATTATGGTTCCAGAGGAGTCATCTTAAGACCCTTATACATCTTGGTGTACAAGCTTTTTTCATCCTGATAGAGCATATAGCCACGAGGACCATCCTTCACGATATATGCGTATTTGTTCTTCTGGACATTCATATAAAGAACCTCTTCTACGTTCAACTCTTTTGCTTTCGCTTTTGCAGTATATACGTTAAGTGGCTCTAATTTGAATTTTTTTACAGCCTGATCCACTGTCATTATAATTACCTCCCATCTGGCATTACAATAATTGCTTGATTATGTAACATCAAACCACTATAATTATTTATTATACTTATTTATCTAAAAATAGTATATTGTATATTTTTGCCAAAGTCAACTGTAAAAAATGACTATTTTATTTTTTTTTATTCAGTGTTTGACATATGATTATTGGTAAATATGACGGAGATGTATGAAATGATGAATTCAACTGTACAAAATAAACAAAAATTGCTGCTTCATGTGTGCTGTGCGCCGTGTAGTTCTCATGTGCTTGAACTATTGTCAGAGGAATATGATATAACAGCATATTTCTATAATCCGAATATCACGGAAGAAAATGAGTATCAGAAACGTATCGCGGAGCTAAAACGTTTTGTCAGGGAGGCGCCTTTTGCTCAGAATGTGATCGTTGAGGAAGGGGAGTATGAGCCTGAACTGTTTTTTGAGATGGCGAGGGGGCTTGAGGAGGAACCTGAGCGCGGAAAAAGATGTTATGAATGCTATTCTATGCGGATGACTAAGGCTGCTCTGTATGCGAAAAAGAATGATTTTGATCTGTTTACGACCACATTATCCATCAGTCCGCATAAAAATGCCGCATGGCTGAATGAGATCGGCAGTAAACTGGCAGAGGAGCATCATATTGGGTATCTGTACAGTGATTTCAAGAAGAAGAACGGATATGCGAGATCGATCCAGCTGTCGAAGGATTATAATCTATACAGACAGGATTATTGTGGCTGTATCTACAGCAGGGCGGAAGCTGAAAAAAGGAGAGCGGACAGAGATAAAATAAATTCCCCTGAAATAAGAAAGTAAATCATCCGAAAGGGGTTGTTTTAAGTCGGAAATTGTGGTAAACTTTTAGAAATTTGAGAAGAAAAAGAGCTACGGTATACTCTTGGCTGAGACATTCAGAAGGATCTTTGGTTACCGTTTTACTCTTTTTTTTTGAGTAAAAATACTATATAAGCAACCGCGCAACCGTACGGCTTGCGGTGGAACAATATGAAAGGACAGGGACGATGAAAGCATTTCTTATACTTGAAGATGGCAATGTTTTTGAGGGAAGAAGCATTGGATCAGCAGAGGAAATAATAAGTGAGATAGTTTTTAATACCTCCATGACCGGATATCTGGAGGTGCTGACAGATCCGTCATATGCGGGGCAGTCGGTAGTGATGACATATCCGCTTATCGGCAATTACGGCATATGTTTTGATGACATGGAGGCAGAACGTCCATGGCAGTCAGGTTTTATTGTAAGAGAAATAGCCAAAAGACCAAGCAATTTCAGAAGTGAAGAAAGTATAGAGAAGTTCCTTGTAGATAATAACATAACAGGTATAGAGAGGATCGATACCAGAGCCTTGACCAAGATATTGCGTGAGAAGGGTACCATGAAGGGCATGATCACGACCGATGCAAACTATGATAAGGAAGAATGCATCAGGAGGATCAAGGAATGGGAGATGGGACACGTAGTCCTTGATGTAACCTGTAAGGAAAAATTATTCTATCCTGGTGATGGATATAAGGTTGCAGTCGTTGATCTTGGTGTCAAGAAGAATATCGTGAAATCTCTTCAGAAGAGAGGTTGTCAGGTGACTGTATATCCTGCTGAGACTCCGGCAGAAGAGATCCTGGCTGACAAGCCGGATGGCATTATGCTCACCAATGGTCCTGGAGATCCTAAGGAAAATGTTAAGACGATCGAAGAGATCAAAAAGCTGTTTGCAACGAATATACCGATATTTGCAATCTGTCTGGGACATCAGCTTCTGGCACTTGCCAATGGTGCAGATACGAAGAAGATGAAATACGGACACAGAGGTGCAAATCATCCGGTTAAGGATATGAAGACAGGTAAGGTTTATATCTCAACACAGAATCATGGTTATGTTGTCTGTGAGGACAGCCTTGACAGGGATATCGCAGAGGTAAGCTTTATTAATGTAAACGACGGAACTGTGGAAGGTGTTCATTATCTCGGGAAAAATGTTCAGACAGTACAGTTTCATCCGGAAGCATGTGCGGGACCGCTTGATACAGGGTATCTGTTTGATGAGTTTATAAATATGATGGAGGTGTCAAAATAATGCCTAAGAATCCTAATATTAAAAAAGTTGTCGTAATTGGTTCGGGACCTATCGTAATAGGACAGGCAGCAGAATTTGACTATGCCGGAACACAGGCATGCCGTTCCCTGAAAGAAGAGGGAATCTGTGTTGTTTTGATCAACTCCAATCCTGCGACGATCATGACAGATAAAAACATTGCAGATAAGGTTTACGTTGAGCCGCTTACACCGGATGTGGTAAAGGCCGTTATCAAGAAAGAGAAACCGGATAGTGTGCTCCCTACACTGGGTGGTCAGGCAGCTCTGAATATCGCGATGGAGCTGGAAGAATCAGGATTTCTTCGCGAACATAATGTGAGATTGATCGGTACTTCTTCCAAGACAATCAAGAAAGCGGAGGATCGTCTTGAGTTCAAGAAGACCATGGAGAAGATCGGTGAGCCATGTGCTCCATCTGAAGTTGTTACCAATATTAAGGATGGTCTTGCTTTTGTTGAGAAGATCGGCTATCCGATCGTGCTTCGTCCCGCATATACCCTTGGAGGAAGCGGTGGCGGTATCGCACACAATGAGGAAGAATTCGTTGAGATTCTTATGAATGGTCTCAGACTGTCACGTGTTGGACAGGTTCTGGTTGAGCGTTGTATCGCCGGCTGGAAGGAGATCGAATATGAAGTAATGCGAGATGCAAACGGAACCTGCATCACTGTATGTAATATGGAGAACCTTGATCCTGTTGGTGTTCACACAGGTGATTCTATCGTTGTTGCACCATCTCAGACACTGGCAGATAAGGAGCATCAGATGCTCAGAAGCTCTGCTCTCAATATTATATCTGAGCTGGATATCAAGGGTGGATGTAATGTACAGTTTGCATTGCATCCGACTACATTTGAATACTGTGTTATTGAGGTTAATCCGAGAGTAAGCCGTTCTTCGGCGCTTGCGTCTAAGGCAACCGGTTACCCGATCGCTAAGGTTGCAGCTAAGATAGCCCTTGGATACAATCTGGATGAGATTAAGAATGCAATCACTGGCAAGACATATGCCAGTTTTGAACCGGCTCTCGACTATGTTGTTGTTAAGATGCCGAGACTTCCGTTTGATAAGTTTATTCAGGCAAGCCGTTCTCTGACTACACAGATGAAGGCAACAGGCGAGGTCATGAGTATCTGTACGAACTTTGAGGGAGCGTTGATGAAAGCACTTCGTTCTCTGGAACAGCATGTTGACAGCCTGATTTATGAGAATTACAGTGAACTTGCCACGGAAGAGATACATGAGATGCTTCACAGAGTAGATGACAGACGTATCTTCGTTATCGCCGAGGCGCTTCGTCGTGGTATATCTGCCGGTGAGATACACAGTATAACCAAGGTCGATATCTGGTTTATCGATAAGATTAACAATATTGTAGAAGAGGAGAAGATATTGCGCGAAGCGCCGGAGCTTACCAGAGATATCCTCTTTGAGGCGAAGAGACTGGAGTTCCCTGACAAGGTTATCGCACAGATCACCGGTAAGACGGAGGAAGAGATCAAAGATCTCAGATACAGTTATGGAATTCACGCAGCATATAAGATGGTTGATACATGTGCTGCTGAGTTTGAAGCTGAGACACCTTATTATTATTCATGCTTTGATGGTGATTCCGAGGTCGTTGAGGATAACAGCAGAAAGAAGATCATGGTACTTGGTTCAGGCCCGATCAGAATCGGACAGGGTATTGAGTTCGATTATTGTTCTGTACACAGTACATGGACATTGAAAGAACGTGGCTATGAGACTATTATCGTAAATAATAATCCTGAGACGGTAAGTACAGACTTTGATATTGCAGACAAACTGTACTTTGAACCGCTTACGGCAGAAGATGTTGAGGCTATTGTTAATATAGAAAAACCGGACGGAGCAGTTGTGCAGTTTGGTGGTCAGACAGCAATCAAGCTGACAGAAGCTCTGCTTAAGATGGGTGTAAAGATCCTCGGAACAAGTGCTGAAAATGTTGATGCGGCTGAGGACAGGGAGTTATTTGATGAGATTCTTGAGAAATGTTGTATCCCGAGACCTGCAGGTAAGACAGTATTTACCAGAGAGGAAGCACTCGAGGCTGCTAACGAACTGGGCTATCCGGTTCTTGTAAGACCTTCATATGTCCTGGGCGGACAGGGAATGCAGATCGCCATTTCTGATAAGGATATCATGGAATTCATGGATGTTATCAACAGACATGTTCAGGAACATCCGGTTCTTGTAGATAAGTATCTGATGGGTAAAGAGATAGAGGTTGATGCAGTTTGTGATGGTGAGGACATATTGATTCCGGGTATCATGGAGCATGTGGAGCGTGCCGGAATCCATTCGGGAGACAGTATATCCGTATATCCTGCACAGACCGTTACACCAAAGATCAAGAGAGTATTGGAGGATTATACCAGAAAACTGGCCAATAGTCTGCATGTTATCGGTCTGATCAACATACAGTTTATTGTTTACCAGGATGAAGTATATGTCATAGAGGTAAATCCACGTTCAAGCCGTACGGTTCCTTATATCAGCAAAGTCACAGGTATTCCGATCGTTGATCTTGCATCCAAGGTTATTGTTGGAGAGAAGATCCGTGATCTTGGATATAAGCCGGGGCTTCAGCCGGATTCTGATTATTTTGCCATCAAGATGCCGGTATTCTCCTTTGAGAAGATCCGTGGAGCCGAGATAAGCCTTGGACCTGAAATGAAGTCTACAGGTGAGTGTCTTGGTATCTCCAAAGATTACAACGAAGCTTTGTATAAAGCATTCCTTGGTTCGGGTGTAAATCTTCCGAAATACAAGAAGATGATTCTTACGGTCAGAGATGCAGATAAATTAGATGCTGTTGAGATAGGAAGAAGATTTACGGCACTTGGATATGAGATATATTCAACCAGAAGCACATGCAGAGTTCTGAATGAAAATGGTGTCCCTGCAAAACCGATCAACAAGGTGGAGGAGCCTTCACCGAATCTTCTGGATCTTATTTTGAGTCATGAGATCGATCTTGTTATCGATACACCGTCTCAGGGTATTGAACATAGCAAGGACGGATTTATCATTCGAAGAAATGCGATTGAAACAGGAGTAACCTGTCTGACGAGCCTGGATACGGCACATGCATTGCTGACAAGTCTTGAATCCTCAGACAGAAATAATCTTTCTCTTGTGGATATCAGTGAGATATAGTTATATAATTATTATGAAAGTTTTGCCATTTTACCAGTATACTTTTGACGGATCAGTCAAAAAGGAGTATACTGGTGATATGGTATATGGTATTTGATATTTGGATAAGCATTAATCCTGCGATGAATCAGTTTCCGTACATTTCAGAAGGGAGCGATACGATGAATATAGGTGGTATGAGTAACAACTACACGATCCCTATCAGCAATGTGGCCAGAGTAACAGCCGTAAATGCTGATAATACTGTAGACAGCTCTGCACGTGTAAAACCGGTAGAATGTCAGACGTGTAAAAACCGGAAATATGTCGATGGCTCCAATGAGGCAAATGTTTCATTTAAGACACCGGGTAACATCAGACCGGAGGAATCCTATTCGAAGGTCAGCGCTCATGAGAGGGAACATGTCTCAAATGCGATTGCAAAAGGAAGTAAACCGGGAGCACAGTTGGTTCGGGCAAATGTTACGTTGAAGATGGGCGTTTGTCCGGAATGTGGCAGAACTTATGTTGCGGGTGGTGTCACAAACACACAGATCAAATATACAGAAAGCAATCCATATGAAAAAAACAGAAAGAGTATGGAGGGTACAGGATTACTTGGAGCTCATGTTGATGCATCTGCATAGCGGATTACCGCTTTTTGCAAGTGAACGCATGAGCTTTGTTATTATTTCTTTCTCATTGTCTTCGAGTCTGTTGTAACAGGCAATGAGCTGGAGCTCTGAGGACGTGAAGAAGCATTTTTTTTCACACAGCTTTTCCACATAATCCGGATGGTTTTCTCTTACATCTTTGGGAATCAGTGAATACAGAAGCTCGTCGGGATGGACCTGAAATAATACGGATATTCTGATCATGGTCTCAATGGATGGTATCCGGTCTCCGGATTCGTAATGTTTGTAAGTTGAAGGAGCCAGATACAGATGCTCTGCAATCTCGGACTGATTCAGTCCTGAAGCTATTCGGTATTCTTTCAGGATAGAAGAAAATGATTGTTGTTTCATAAGAACCTCACTTTGATTATTTGTTCCAGAAAAATAGTACGTGATTCGATTGGCAGACTGCCATATAGTTCCAATAGAATGTTTTTTTCGTCTTCCGGGATATCTTGAACATTTGAAGAAATGGAATAATCATGCAATGCCTGTTGGATGAAAAACAGGAAGAGATTTGAATCCAGAATGATGGATAGACTGGCCAGCGTGTCCGGTGGCGGAAGACATCTTCCCTGTTCATAATTGCTGTAGGCCTGTCTGGAAATGTGAAGCAGTTGGGATATATCATTCTGAGTGAGCCGGCGATAACGGCGGATTCTTTTAAGACGAGGCCCAAAATTATTTTGACTCATGGATTGGATCACCTCCGATTAATAAGATAGTATCATATGTTTAAAAAAAATCAATACATTATTCAAATTGAATAAAAAGGAGAAAAGAATGAGTAAGGCAGATGAATTATTTATAACGATGTGCAGGGACATTATTGACAACGGCTATAGTACAGAGGGAGAGAAGGTTCGCCCAAAATGGGAGGACGGAAGCTATGCGTACACAATAAAAAGGTTTGGTGTTGTGAATCGATATGATCTGTCCGAGGAATTCCCTGCGATCACTTTGAGAAAGACATATATCAAATCAGCAATAGATGAGCTTCTCTGGATATGGCAGAAGAAGTCTAATAATGTGAATGACCTGAACAGCCATATATGGGATGCATGGGCAGATGAAGATGGCTCCATCGGTAAGGCATACGGATATCAGCTTGGTGTCAAACATCAATATAAAGAAGGCATGATGGATCAGGTCGATCGTGTTATATATGATTTGAAAAATAATCCATATAGCAGGCGGATCATGACGAATATTTATGTGCACCAGGATCTTCATGAGATGAATCTCTATCCTTGCGCATACAGTGTGACCTTTAATGTGACAGGAGACAGGCTGAATGCTATTTTGAATCAGCGTTCCCAGGATGTGCTTGCGGCAAATAACTGGAATGTCGTACAATATGCGGTACTGGTGTATATGATGGCGCAGGTGACCGGATTTAAACCGGGAGAACTTGTGCATGTAATTGCAGATGCTCATATATATGACAGGCATATACCGATCGTAAAAGAGTTGATTGAAAGACCTGTTTATCCGGCACCTAAATTCACTATGAACCCGGATATAAAAGATTTTTATGATTTTACTGTGGATGATTTTACGATAGAAGACTATCAGGCAGGCCCACAGGTGAAGAATATACCGATCGCGGTTTAGGAGGAATGGCAGATGGATTTGATAGTTGCAGTAGATAATAATTGGGCGATAGGCAACAAAGGAGACCTTCTTGTATCGATTCCGGAGGATCATAAGTTCTTTCGCCAGATTACAATGGGCAATGTTGTTGTGCTTGGAAGAAAGACTCTGGCGGGATTTCCGAATGGACTTCCTCTGGCAGGCAGGGATAATATTATTTTGTCGAGAAATCATAATTTTAATCCCAAGGGTGGAATCGTTGTACATTCTGAAGAAGAATTGTTTGCAAAATTAAGAGAGTATGAGGATAAGGATATATATGTAATAGGGGGAGGAACGATATATGAAATGCTTCTTCCTTATTGCAGATATGCACATGTTACCAAGATAAATTATAATTATGAGGCGGATACCTTTTTCCCGAATCTGGACAAGATGGATAATTGGAAGATCGTTGGGGACAGCGATGAACATACTTATTTTGACCTGGAGTTTTATTTCTATAAATATGAGAATATGAATCCAAAGAAATTGTAGTATTTGCAAAAAAATGCACAAAAAAAATCGGTAAATCACAATAAAATATACAAAAACACTTTAAATGCTGGAATTATTATGGTATAATTTCCTTATGTTTTATGCGAAATATTATTATTGGAGGGAATAGGATCATGGGAGATATCATGTTGACATCAGGCTATAATTTTGAGGGGTATGAAATTGTAGATTATCTTGGATTTGTTAATGCGCAGACAGCATTAGGCTCCAACTTTTTCAAGGGACTTGCAGCCGGAGTGACAGAAATGTCAGATGCTGAGAGTGAGAAGCTGACCGGTAAACTGGAACAGGCAAACGAACTCGCTTTGGAAAAGTTAAAGAAGATGGCAGACAGAAGGGGCGCAGATGCAATCATCGGTCTGGAACTGAATTATACACAGTTTGCAAATTATTCTGTTGGTACGATTGCATCAGGAACGGCAGTAAAACTGAAAAAGGTAGAAGAGGAAGAACATACGATAACGAAAGAATTGTATGTCAGCAATTATTATAACAGACTTGTTCCGAGACCTGTTAAGGTTGTTTTAAATGGAACAAACAAGGACGTTAAGATATCTACATGGTTTTTCAACTATAATATGGATGATATCAAGGCCGTCAGAGCAGATGTTGAGCTGACGAATCTATATGAAGAAAAGCTCCTTCTGAAGAATCTTGACTTTGTGTTTGAGAAGGGAAATGTATCTCTTATTACAGCAGCGCCGATTGATTGTAAGCTTCCTGCCAAGGATATCCTTCTGATAAAGGATGCCAAGGTAACGATATCAAAATATGTGACCAGCAGAGGCGTATATGCATGTAATGATCTGCCGATCAATGTATCCATGCCGTTACATAGACTTGCTGCGCTTAAGGAGAAGAGAGGTATTGATGCAGTTGAAAAATATAGAACAGATGGTATGATCTGGACATGTAACTGTGGTTATGTCAATGAAGCAGGGGCTGATACATGTATGGTATGTGGACGTAAGCAGGAGGATATGAAGAGCACGTCCAAGTTCAGTCCTGATGAGATGATTGCCAAGATGCAGACCAAGGAATATGTCATTGAGATTAAAGATGTACTTATGGAATACATTAAGGATATTGACAGCCAGTACAGAATGGAGCTCCTTGAGATCATGGAGTCTGGTCTTCAGTATGAGAAGACCAGAGGTAACATGAAGGATACAGTTATTGAGAAGGTTGAAAAGGTGTTTGAAGGACATTAATTATTGTAAAAGACCGGGCTGTGTGCTAAACTTAGAATAATGATTTTGTAGAGGTGAATCGGTATGGGCTCAGGGCTTAGCATGGCCAGTGTAAATAAAATAAAAGAGTTGGCGAATGCCAGAGAGTATAGTCTCGCACTTGATATTATTGATAGTCAGGATTTGTCCAGATCTCTGAATCCGCAATTCTTACGTTTATGCGGAGAGGTCTATATATATAATAAACGTTATGCAGATGCAAGAACTGTACTTTTGATGGCACATAGGCTTGCACCTGAAGCAAAAAGAGTGATCTTCTGGATCGTTTTGTTGTATCTTAGAATGGGATACAGAGATCTCGCAAAGACTTATTATGATATTTATATGTTTGATGCTGATGAATCTGTGATTGAGACGAAACAGCTGATGTATATATACAATAAGGCTATGGGAGAATCTCTGGATTCCATAGAAATCTATATAGCTCCTACATATTCTCATAATATGGATTATGACTGGACTTACGAAACAATTCTGCTGTATGTGCTTCAGGGCAGAAAAAAAGAAGCAGAGGCACTGGCACAGGTATATGAGGCAACTTATAGGAATACCGAGAAAACGGATTATGTAAAAAAGGTTTTGAATTCTGAGATAGATCCGTCTGATTTGTTTTGTGTTTTCAGTGATGTAGAGGTACCAGATGATGATCCCGAGCAGGAACAGCAGAGAGAGATAGAGAGGTCGCTGCTGGAGAATGATGAGCTGCGTATTCATCCGAAGGAAGCAGAAATCATGATCATGGTGGATGATCATGAGGAAGTGGAACCCGGTGCAAAAAGAAAATTAAAAAAGTTCCTAAAAGAACAGGAACGTGCAGAAAAAACAGGAGCAGCAGAAACAGATGAGGCGGCCTCGACAGTGGAAACCGCTCCATCGGATGAAAAACCAACAGAGGTGGATGTTCAGGGAAATGCGGATGATGATCCGGCTGATGAGAACCGGGAGGATACCGGGGAAGACGTTAAAGAAGAAAAAAAGGGATTCCTGAAAACATTATTTAATAAGATAAAGAAAACTGAACAACCGGAGATCGAAGAACCGGCTGCTTCGGTGACAAATGATACCGAACCATCTGTCGCAGATGAAAAAGAGGTGTCTGGCGATAAAAATGATAAAGAAGAAGCTGTAGTTGAAGATGAAAAATCTTCAAATGAGGCACAGGAGCTCTCTGCACAGGAAGAAAGACTTGCGGAAGAACAGGCATATCAGGAGGCGCGTGCTATATTTTTTGGAGAAGAAGATAAAGATGTTATGGAACCGGCAGAGGAGAGTGACAGTTCAGAGACGGCATCAGATGACGGGGAAAATGTAGATGATGTAACTGATGATGAATCAGAACATGTACAAGAGGAACCAGATATGCGGGAGATACATATAAAAGGACAAAATCATACAAATAATTCCATTGTTTCGGTAGATTTTGATAATAATGATTTCACCGCTGAATCTGAGACAGTCGAGGACCTGTCGGATGATATTGATTACAGTAATCCTTTTGACAGCATCGCTGTAAAGGGAGATCATGTGGAAGTCAGACCAAAGAAGCATGTGTTATTTGAAGAGGCTTCCCTGGTTGAGGAAAATGATGAAGAAGAATATGAGATAGACGACTTTTCGTCCAATGATGATCCTGAGTTTGGTGAGATGAAGATTTTTGAGACGGAAGAAGAAACGAAACCGGATACATTTGGAAAGCAGGTTGAGGAACCTGTGGAAGGCTCGATGGAAGAAATTGAAGAACTGCCAGAGGAGCCGGCGGAGGAGTCGGTTGAATCGTCATATGAAGATGTGACAGGGGAACCGGAGCCGGATCTGGAATCAGAATCAGCTGAAGAATCTGCAGAAGAACCGATCGAGGAGGTTGCAGAGGAATCGGTTGAAGAGATCGAAGAATCACTGCCGGAGAAGCCGGCGGAGGAGTCGGTTGAATCGTCATATGAAGATGTGACAGGGGAACCGGA
>JBJEJF010000054.1:0-11435 GCA_051877775.1 Wujia sp. | reverse complement strand
GCCGGATCTGGAATCAGAATCAGTTGAAGAATCTGCAGAAGAACCGATCGAGGAGATTACAGAGGAATCAGTTGAAGAGATTGAAGAAGCATTGGCAGAGGAACTGACCGATGAAAATGTGGATGATTTTGCCGGGGAAGATGATAATATTGTCACAGATGACATTGTTGAAGAAACATTAGAAGAACATGAAGAATATACTGTAGAGGATGTAGTTGAGGAAGAAACTGAGCTGGGTTCTGAGAATCCGTTTAAGTTTGTTCCAAAGAAGAAAAAACTGGATTATCCGGTATTTCGTTCTTCACTGTTCCCTGATTATCATAGTAAGCCGAGTGAAATAAAAAATAATTTCAATGAGATTATGAATGAAGCAAATGACAAGATACAGGAAAATCTTCTTCGGGAAGAGCAGATGCAGAGGGAAGCTGAAGCGTTACTTGCATCTCTTGGCATAGATCTGGATAGTGTATCGGTTAGTGCGGAAACACATGTCGGTATAGACGAGACATTTTATGATGGACCTTCACGAGATGAATTAAAAGCATCTTTGAAGATAGATTCTGTTAAGAAAAATATCTTGAAGAAGTTGAAAGATTATAGATAATTCTTGACAAGAGGGTGTTACTGAAAGGAGGCAAAACTAGTGGCGATAGATCAAAGAGAAGCGTTGATTGCTGCCGTTAGAGCACAGGTTGAAAAGGAGAAGGCTGCCAAGGCTGCCAAGTTGAAGAAGGAGCAGGAGGCTATGGCTCTAGCAGGCAATAAGCAGACTTCATCCGCTTCGGACGATGCAAAGCCAAAGCATAAGACTCTGTCTGCGGAAGACATTGCAAGGATCGAGGAGAAAAAGCGACGTAAGCATGCTGCGGAGATGGGAATCGAGCTTGAACCGGAGAATACGGAGCCACCTGTAAAAGAAGAGGCGAAAGAGCCAGAAAAACAAGCTCCAAAAGACGAAACAAAGAAAACTGAAAAAGTGGTTACAAAAGAAGAACCGAAGAAGCCTGAGAAGCAGGAAGCAAAGGAAGGTTTGGGATTAAGCGTTGGTATTCAGGCTGATAAATCCGGTAAATCTCTCAATGGTCCTGTAGGAGAAGGTGGTTTGAATGCAAAACCAGCGGGAGGACTTGGAGCAGGTCTGTCAGGATCAAAAGGTTCAGCGGGGGCAGGTCTTGGACTTAATATTAATATTCAAGGCAAATCAGAAGATAAAAAGTCTGAGGATAAGAAGCCTGAAGACAAGAAACCTGAGGACAAGAAGTTCAATATCAAAGTGGAAGGTGCTAAAAAGCCCGATGCCAAGCAGGCATATACAAAGCCGCAGGATGAAAAAGCCAGTCTTCGTCCTACCAAACTTGAGGGCGGTAATGATAGTGTAAGAATTATAGAGGATGATGCAGCAGTAGAGGATTCGGTATCATTTGCCAATGACGGAAAGACCGTTGTTATCTCTGATGGCGTACAGTGGCAGCAGAGTGAAGCTTCATCTGCAAAATCCGAAGATAAAGATGATATCATAAGTATCGTTCCTAATCGTACAACTCCGACAAATGATGTAAAGAGTATGTATGATATTGATGACGATGATGATGATTCGCTTGGTGCTGAGATCTCCAGATTTGCCGGCTTTGATGATAATAGTAAGAGCACATCAAACAAGGCTGAGGAAGAAGAAAAGAAGAGGGCAGAAGCAGAAGCCAAGAAAAAGGCTGACAGAGAGGAAACCCGCAAGAGGGCTATGTCTGAGGAGGCTAAGAAGAGAGCCGAGGAAGAGGCTAAAAAGAAGGCTGCAGAGGCAGAAGCAGCATTAAAGAGAGAGGAAGCACGCAGAAAGAGATTAGAAGAAGCTGAGAGACGTGCAAATGAGCAGGAAAGAAGAATTGCTGAGGCTGAAGCGAAACGCAGAGCTGCAGAAGCGGCTAAGAAGAGAGCTGAGGAGGACGAAGCAAGGAGACTCGCTGAAGAGGAAAAGAGAAGAGTTTCTGCTGAAGAACGTAAGAAAGCTGCTGAGGAAGCCAGAAGAAAAGCTGAGGAAGAAGCCAGGGCAAAAGCTAAGGAAGAGGCTTTGAAGAAGGCTGAGGCAGCCAAGAAGAAAGCTGAGGAAGCTGCCAGAATCTTAGAAGAGGCCAGAAAGGCTGAGGAGGAAGCTGCTAAACAGGCAGAAGAAAATAGAAAACGTGCCGAGGAAGAAGCCAAGAAGAAAGCTGAGGAAGAAGCCAAGAAGAAGGCTGAGGAAGAAGCTAAGAAGAAGGCTGAGGAAGAGGCTAAGAAGAAGGCTGAGGAAGAGGCTAAGAAGAGAGCCGAGGAAGAAGCTAAGAAGAAGGCCGAGGAAGAAGCCAGGAAGAAAGCCGAGGAAGAGGCTCGTAAGAAGGCTGAGGAGGAAGCAAAGAAGGCTGCTGAAGAGGCTCGCAAGAAAGCTGAAGAGGCAATGCGTATTCTTGAGGAGGCCAGAAAGGCTGAGGAAGAGGCATTAAAGCGTGCCGAGGAAGCTAAGAAGAAGGCTGCCGAAGAAGCTAAAAAGACTGAGGAAGAAGCTAAGAAGAAAGCTGCTGAGGAAGCTGCTAAGAAGAAAGCCGAGGAAGAGGCTAAGAAGAAAGCTGAAGCAGAAGCTAAGAAGAAAGCTGAGGAAGAGGCCAAGAAGAAAGCTGAGGAGGCACTTAAGAGTGCAGCTGAAGAAGAGGCGCGCAAGAAAGCTGCTGAGGAAGCAAGAAAGGCTGAGGAAGAAGCCAAGAAGAAAGCAGAAGAAGCACGGCGGATACTTGAAGAGGCAAAGGCTGCTGAGGAGGCTGCTCTCAAAGCTGCCGAAGAAGCTGATTCAATTAAGATTGACCTCACCAAGCCGGCTGAGGATGGTAAATTACCACTTGCAGCTTATTATCTGGAGAAGTATACAGCAGTTGAGTCAATTGCAGCTGACCTAATTGCAACATTTAATGATATTGCACAGAATAAAGATAAATCCAGAAATGTTGTCCTGTCAGGTGAGCATGGATTTGGTCTTACCATCGTCGGAGAGGATTTTGCAAGAAGCTTCTTTGATATGGGAATCTGTAAGGCAAAGACAATTGCTAAGATCAAGGCTCAGGCGTTGAATAAGGTTAAGCTTGCTGATGCCATGGTTAAACTTAAGGGCGGCTGTATGGTTGTTGAAAATGCAGGCCTTATCAGCATAGATCGTATGAATGAATTGATGACTCTGGTTGATAGTAATGATGTCATTGTTATACTGACAGGTGAAGAAGGTTCTATTAATAGACTGTTTGATAGTGTGGGAGCTGCGTCAGAGCAGTTTACACACAGAATCAATATCAGTGGTCTTGGCAATGCAGATATGATTGCGATTGCTAAGGGTTATATCACACAGAGAGGATTCAAGGCTGATGATTCAGTTGATGGAGCACTCAGAAGCCTTCTTATGGCTATGGAGTCCGGTAATGTTGACAGATTACTGAAAGCAATCGATGATGCGATGATTAAATGCGAGGAACGCGAGAAGGCAAAGGGTAAATCTGGCAAGAAATATTTGCTAGGCGAAGATTTCAAATAAATATTGAAAAAAACAGTGCTGATGCTTATAATCAAATGTAATGTAGTATCAGCACTATTTTTGTCTAAAAATAAGACAGACAAACAGATAAGGGGAATCAACGTGGTAAATATTGATATTGGAATAGATCTCGGAACCTGTAACACGGTTATCTATATTAAAGATAAGGGTATTGTGGTCAATCAGCCATCGGTGGTTGCATATGAGGTTCGCGGTAAGAGGATTATAGCTGTGGGCAGCAAAGCAAAAAAAATGATGGGTAAAACGCCGGAGGATATTGAGGTTGTAAAACCCATAAAACATGGCGTTATTTCTGATTATACTTTGACAGAGAGGATGTTAAAAGCTTATGTCAGAAATGCCATGGAAAAACGTAAGATATGGGGCAGGCCGAGCATTTGTGTCTGTGTACCAAGCGGCGTTACAGAGGTGGAAAAACGGGCTGTTGAGGATGCGGTCTACAGGACAGGTGCAAAGAAGGTCTATATTCTGGAGGAGCCTTTTGCAGCGGCAATTGGAACCAATATAAATATCGACACACCTTATGGCTATATGATAGTAGATATAGGTGGCGGGACAACGGATATAGCGGTGATATCGAAGGGTGGTATCAACGACAGTAAGTCGATCAAGATCGCTGGCGATGATTTTGATGCAGCAATCATCCGTTATATGAGAAAACGTCATAATATTCTTCTTGGTGATGCATCCGCTGAACAGCTGAAGCTTGACATTGGATCAGTTTATCCGAGAGAAAAGGATGCAATAGGGTATGCCAAGGGAAAGGAACTTGTTCGTGGTCTGCCGACAAAGATTGCTGTCAGATCTTCAGAGATGATCGAAGCGGTCAGTGAGGTGTCAGATCAGATCATAGAAGCAATCAGGAATTCTTTGGAGTCAGCTCCGCCGGAGTTAATTGCAGATATTGCGGAACACGGGATTATTCTGACCGGAGGCGGGAGCAAGATATTTGGTATGGCACAGCTTATTGAAGAGAAAACAGGCGTGAAGGCTGTAATGACAGAGAATCCAGAACTTGTTGTTGCGACTGGTGCGGGAACAGCCAGGTCATATATCAGGGATCCGGCGCTGGCACAATCAGAATAATACAGGTGAAACTGATGAAGACATTTGATTACAGATATGATAACAGATTTCTTCCACTCAATGCAGAAGAGCTGAGGGAAAAAGGATGGCAACAGCCTGATTTTGTTTATGTGATAGGGGATGCTTATGTGGATCATCCGTCCTTTGGTCATGCAATCATAAGCAGGGTGTTGGAACTGTATGGATATAAGGTAGCGATAATATCACAGCCGGATTGGAAGGATGATAAAAGTATCGCGATATATGGCAGACCGAGGCTGGGATTCCTGGTATGTGCCGGTAATATGGATTCCATGGTGAATCATTATACGGTTTCCAGAAAACGAAGAAAAACGGATGCATATACGCCAGGCGGTGAGATGGGAAAGAGACCGGACTATGCGACTGTCGTGTATTGTAATCTGATTCGGCGAACGTATAAGGATGTTCCTATTATAATAGGAGGGATCGAAGCAAGTCTCCGCAGACTTGCACACTATGACTACTGGTCTGATAAGCTGAAACACTCTGTTTTGATAGATTCACAGGCTGATATATTGATCTATGGTATGGGAGAGCATGCTGTCGTTGAAATAGCAGAGGCATTGGACAGCGGCATTGATGTGCATGATATAACCTATGTGGATGGCACGGCATACAGATGCCGGAATCTTGATCATCTGCAGGAGTATATAAAACTCCCATCTTATGATGAAATGCTTGCAGATCGGATGAATTATGCAAAAAGCTTTAAGCTTCAATATGATAATACGGATCATGTTACGGCCGGAATACTGGTGGAGCAATATAATGATCATATGTATGTCGTTCAGAATCCGCCGTCTGCACCTCTTACAGAGCAGGAGATGGATCGGATATATTCTCTGAGTTATACAAGAACATATCATCCAAGCTATGAGAAGGCGGGGGGCGTACCGGCGATCGCTGAGGTCAAATTCTCTCTGGTCAGCAACAGGGGATGTTTTGGCGGGTGTAGTTTTTGCGCTCTGACATTTCATCAGGGAAGGGTGCTGCAGACAAGAAGTCATGCTTCTATTATAGAAGAAGCAAAGCAGATGATAAAAGATCCTGATTTTAAAGGATATATTCATGATGTAGGAGGGCCAACTGCGAACTTTCGTGTGAAG
Organism: Wujia sp.; assembly: GCA_051877775.1. Taxonomy (GTDB): domain Bacteria; phylum Bacillota; class Clostridia; order Lachnospirales; family Lachnospiraceae; genus Coprococcus_C. The sequence continues at coordinate 5,654 of JBJEJF010000054.1, read as the reverse complement.
GCATGTGAAAAACAGAAGAAGTATGGAGTATGCCGGCAGAGACAGTGCCTTTTTCCGAAACCATGTGATAATCTTAATGTGGATCACTCGGATTATCTGGAATTATTGCGGGAACTCCGGGCTTTGCCGGGGGTAAAAAAGGTGTTTATCCGGTCGGGAATCCGGTTTGATTATCTGATGGAAGATCCGGATGACACATTTTTTTATGAAATGTGTAAGTATCATGTCAGTGGGCAGCTTAAGGTTGCACCTGAGCATGTGTCGGATAATGTATTAAGATTAATGGGAAAACCTGAGAATGCGGTCTTTCAGTCATTTTGTGACAGATATAAAAAGATTAATGAACGTTTGGGTATGAAGCAGTATATGGTTCCCTATCTGATGTCATCCCATCCGGGATCCACGTTAAAGGATGCGGTAAAACTTGCAGAATATTTGAGGGATCTGGGGTATATGCCTGAACAGGTGCAGGATTTCTACCCGACACCGTCGACGATATCCACCTGTATGTATTATACCGGTGTGGATCCCCGTACGATGGAAAGGGTCTATGTTCCGACATCGCCGCATGAAAAGGCGATGCAGAGAGCGTTGATCCAATATAGAAATCCGGCCAACTATGATCTGGTTTATGAGGCACTGACTAAGGCACATCGGACGGATCTGATCGGTTATGACAGGCATTGTCTGATACGTCCGAAAAAAACAAATGCTTCCCATTCATCATACAAAGAGAGCAGAACACAAAAAGATAATAAGAAAACAATACGAAATGTTCACAAAAAGAAGAAAAAGTAGAGAGTTATATTGTTGCGAAAGATTTAAAAATATGATATCATTAGCCTAAGCGTGTCGAGACATACATACTCTTGACATATTGGGTGAAGGTTCATTTCACTCACGGCGTATATGTTTTTCATTCGCTGGTGCAATCATAATACTCATATATGAAATGGAGGAATTTAATATCATGGCAAAAAAAGTAGTTTTAGCAGGCGCATGTCGTACAGCAATCGGTACAATGGGTGGCGCACTCAGTACAACACCGGCACCGGAGCTCGGAGCAATCGTTATCAAGGAAGCACTCTCCAGAGCAGGTGTAGATCCGGCAGCTGTTGATCAGGTTTATATGGGTTGCGTAATTCAGGCTGGCCTTGGACAGAACGTTGCACGTCAGGCATCTATTAAAGCTGGACTTCCTATCGAGGTACCTGCTGTAACAATCAACGTTGTGTGTGGTTCAGGTCTTAACTGTGTTAACATGGCTGCACAGATGATTATGGCTGGTGAGGCTGATATCGTTGTTGCAGGTGGTATGGAAAACATGTCTATGGCACCATATGCTGTAATGCAGGGACGTTATGGATATAGAATGAATGATGGAAAACTTGTTGATACCATGGTTCATGATGCACTTTGGGATGCATTTAATGATTATCACATGATCAAGACAGCTGACAATATCTGTGAGCAGTGGGGACTTACAAGAGAAGAACTTGATGAGTTTGCTGTAGCAAGCCAGCAGAAGGCTTGTGCTGCACAGGAAGCAGGCGCTTTTGATAATGAGATCGTACCTGTAATGATCAAGAAGAAGAAAGAAACTATTGAATTCAAGAAGGATGAGGGACCACGTCCTGGTACAACCATGGAAGGTCTTGCAAGACTTCGTACAATCAATCCAAATGGATTCGTTACAGCTGGTAATGCTTCAGGTATCAATGATGGTGCAGCAGCTATCGTTGTTATGTCTGAGGAGAAGGCTAAGGAGCTTGGTGTTAAGCCTATGGCTACATGGGTTGCAGGTGCACTTGGCGGTGTAGATCCATCTATCATGGGTATCGGACCTGTTGCATCTACTAAGAAAGTACTTGCTAAGACTGGTATGAAGATCGAAGATTTCGATATCATCGAGGCAAATGAGGCATTTGCTGCACAGTCTGTTGCAGTAGGTAAGGATCTTGGCATTGATGTAGAGAAACAGCTTAATCCAAATGGTGGTGCTATTGCTCTTGGACATCCTGTTGGAGCATCAGGTTGCCGTATTCTTGTTACACTGCTTCATGAGATGCAGGCTAAGGGTGCTAAGAACGGTCTTGCTACATTGTGTATCGGTGGTGGTATGGGCTGCTCAACTATCGTTAAGATTGAGGATTAAAGGAGATTACAATGGAATTTATAACATATGAGCAGGAAGGATATGTAGGTGTTGTTACAATTAACAGACCTAAGGCTTTAAATGCTTTAAACAGTCAGGTTCTTGAGGAACTTGAGGCTACATTTGATGCGATTGATCTTGAGGCTACAAGAGCGGTTGTTCTGACAGGTGCAGGAGAGAAGTCGTTTGTTGCCGGTGCTGATATCGCTGAGATGTCAACACTGACTAAAGCAGAGGGCGAGGCATTTGGTAAGAAGGGAAATGATGTCTTCAGAAAGATCGAGACATTCCCGATTCCTGTTATCGCTGCAGTAAATGGTTTCGCATTAGGTGGCGGATGTGAGATATCCATGAGCTGTGATATCAGAATCTGTTCTGATAATGCAGTGTTTGGTCAGCCTGAAGTAGGGCTTGGTATCACTCCTGGTTTTGGTGGAACACAGAGACTTGCACGTCTTGTAGGTGCAGGTATGGCTAAGCAGATGATTTATACAGCAAGAAATATCAAGGCAGATGAAGCGTTGAGAATCGGTCTTGTCAATGCTGTGTATCCGCTTGAAGAGCTGCTTCCGGCAGCTAAGAAGATGGCAGCAGGTATTGCTGCAAATGCTCCTATCGCTGTAAGAAATTGTAAGAAAGCAATCAATGATGGTCTTCAGGTCGATATGGATCAGGCAATCGTTATTGAGGAGAAGCTTTTCGGTGACTGCTTTGAGACAGAGGATCAGAAGGCAGGCATGGGTAATTTCTTAGAGAAGGATAAGGAAAAGAAATTAAAGGTTGTTCCGTTTAAGAACAAGTAATGAAATATTAATTTAAGGAGGACATAAAGATGAAGGTTGGCGTTATTGGTGCAGGTACCATGGGTCAGGGTATTGCAAAGGCATTCGCACAGGTTGACGGATATGAAGTTGCACTTTGCGATATCAAACAGGAATGGGCTGAAGGCGGAAAGGATAAAATTGCGAAAGGTTATGCAAGACTTGTCGAAAAAGGAAAGATGACACAGGAGAAGGTAGATGCGATCCTTGCAAGTATTACTCCTGGTCTGAAAGAAGATCTCTGTGCAGACTGTGATCTTATCGTAGAGGCTGCATTTGAGGATATGGGAGTTAAGAAGACAACATTTGCAGAGCTTGATAAGATCGCAAAGCCAGAGTGCATCTTCGCTTCAAACACATCTTCACTTTCAATTACAGAGATCGGAAACGGACTTACACGTCCTATGATCGGTATGCATTTCTTCAATCCGGCTGACAGAATGAAGCTTGTTGAGGTTATTGCAGGTGTGAATACACCAGATGAGACAGTTGAGAAGATCATCAAGATATCAGAGGAGATCGGTAAGACTCCGGTACAGGTAAATGAGGCGGCAGGTTTTGTTGTTAACCGTATTCTGATTCCTATGATCAACGAAGCAGCATTTATCAAGATGGAAGGTGTTTCCGATATAGCAGGTATTGACGCTGCTATGAAGCTTGGTGCAAACCATCCAATGGGACCACTTGAGTTAGGTGATTTTATCGGTTTGGATATCTGCCTTGCAATTATGGATGTCCTTTATAAGGAAACTGGCGACAGCAAGTATCGTGCATGCCCATTGCTTCGCAAGATGGTTCGTGGTGGAAACCTTGGTGTAAAGAGCGGAAAGGGATTTTATGTATACAATGCTGACCGCACAAAGACACCGGTTGATGCAAAATAATATTTAAACATACGATGTATGTTGAAAACATAATAATCTATTATGGAGGATAGAAAGAATGGATTTCACTTTAGACAAGAAGTATGAAATGGCGCAGAACCTGTTCAGAGAGTTTGCGCAGAATGAAGTAAAGCCTCTTGCACAGGAAATTGACGAGCAGCACAGATTTCCGAGAGAGACAGTTGAGAAGATGGCAAAGTACGGATTCTTAGGAATTCCTGTACCAAAGGAGTACGGCGGACAGGGTTGTGATCCTCTTACTTATGTATTATGTGTAGAGGAGCTTTCCAAGGTTTGTGGTACAACAGGTGTTATTGTTTCAGCACATACATCTCTGTGTATAGATCCTATTCAGACATATGGTACGGAAGAGCAGAAGCAGAAATATATTCCGGATCTTGCATCAGGAAGAAAGCTTGGCGCATTTGGTCTTACTGAGCCGGGCGCTGGTACAGATGCTCAGGGTCAGCAGACAAAGGCTGTTCTTGACGGAGATGAGTGGGTACTGAATGGTTCTAAGTGCTTTATTACAAATGGTAAGGAAGCAGATGTATATATTGTTATCGCTGTTACAGGTGTTGTTGAGAAGCGTGGCAAGAAGATGAAGGAGATCTCAGCATTTATCGTTGAGAAGGGAACTCCTGGATTCACATTTGGTACAAAGGAAAATAAGATGGGTATCTGTGGATCATCAACATATGAGCTTATCTTTACTGACTGCCGTATTCCAAAGGAGAATCTTCTTGGTCAGAAGGGCAAAGGATTTGGTATCGCAATGCATACTCTGGATGGCGGACGTATCGGTATCGCTGCACAGGCACTTGGTATCGCAGAGGGTGCTCTTGAGACAACCATCAATTATGTAAAAGAAAGAAAGCAGTTCGGCAGAAGCATTGGACAGTTCCAGAATACACAGTTCCAGCTTGCTGATATGGCTACAAAGGTTGAAGCCGCTAAGATGCTTGTATATAAGGCTGCTATGAAGAAAGCACAGTATCAGATCGATCATAAGACTTCTTATTCAGTAGAAGCAGCTATGGCTAAGCTGTGTGCTGCTGAGGTTGCAATGGAAGTTACAACCAAGGCTGTTCAGTTACATGGTGGTTACGGTTACATCAAGGAATATGATGTAGAGCGTATGATGCGTGATGCGAAGATTACAGAGATCTACGAGGGTACTTCTGAGGTACAGCGTATGGTCATCTCTGCTAACATCTTGAAATAAGGAGGTACTTAAGGTGAAAATTGTAGTTTGTATAAAGCAGGTACCTGATACAAAGGGTGGCGTACAGTTTAACCCGGATGGTACATTAAATAGAGCAGCAATGCTCACAATCATGAATCCGGATGACAAGGCAGGTCTTGAGGCTGCATTAAGATTGAAGGATCAGTATGGTGCAGAAGTAACAGTTCTTACAATGGGACTTCCTAAGGCTGCAGATGTTCTTCAGGAAGCAATCGCAATGGGAGCTGACAAGGGTGTCCTTGTTACAGATAGAGTACTTGGTGGTGCTGATACCTGGGCAACATCAACTACAATTGCAGGTGCACTTAGAAAACTTGATTATGATCTGATCATTACAGGTCGTCAGGCTATCGATGGTGATACTGCACAGGTTGGACCTCAGATCGCAGAGCATCTTGGACTTCCTGTTATCTCATATGCACAGGAGATCAAGATCGATGGTGACAGTGTGATCGTTAAGCGTCAGTATGACGATGGTTATCATATGCTCAAAGCTAAGATGCCATGTCTTATCACAGCACTTTCAGAATTAAATGAGCCGAGATATA
>JBJEJF010000053.1:0-8477 GCA_051877775.1 Wujia sp. | reverse complement strand
GAACCCACAGATGGGACAGCCGGTACCACCGGCGGGACCACAGATGAACAGACCGGTGAATGGTCCTATCATGGCCAATTCAGCGAAGCCTCTTGATGAAGAAAAGAAGAATCAGGAGCCTGGTCAGGCGCCAAAGAGTTCAGATGAACCTGTGATGCCGAATCTTGTAGGACAGCTGGGAACGAAGCCTGTGCCACATTTGGTAAGAAAGAAAACAGGAGAGATAATTAATATAACAAAATCAGGATTCGCCATCGGTAAATCCAAGACGAAAGCCGATTATGCGATAGAGGATAACACAGCAATCAGCAGAGTGCATTGCGTCATTATCCAGAAGGACGGAGTAAACTATATAAAAGATAATAATTCTACTAATCATACATATGTTGATGGGGTTGAACTTCAGCCGGGCAGAGAAGTTTTGCTTAAAAATAAAACTATAATCCAGCTGGGTGATGAGGAGTTTACATTCCTTTTGAGAAAGGGAGAATAGAATGGAGTACATAGCGGCATATCATACTGATGTTGGAATAACCAAAAAAACAAATCAGGATTCGCTGGCAATCAAGATCGTGGAAACAAAGGCGGGAAAAGTTGCTTTTGGAATTGTTTGTGATGGCATGGGCGGTCTTGCCAAGGGAGAACTTGCCAGCAAAGAAGTTATACTTGCTTTTTGTGACTGGTTTGACAATACATTAGTTGATGATGTAGAGGCAGGCATATTTGAGGAAGGCAGACTGATTGAACAATGGAATAATATTATACAGACCCAGAACCGTCGTCTTGCAGAATATGGAGAACGAAATAATCTCCAGCTGGGTACGACTGTGTCTGCACTTCTGATCGTCGGGGAACAGTACTATATCGTGCATGTAGGAGACAGCAGAGTATATGTATTGTCATCTGATGCGAAGATGCTCACACACGATCAGACATTTATAGCCAGAGAGATAGCGGCAGGAAGAATGACCGAGGAGCAGGCAAAGACTGATCCGAGAAGAAGTGTACTCTTGCAATGTGTTGGGGCATCACCTGTAGTTGAACCGGAGTTTGTAAAGGGTATTGTAGAAAAAGATAATGTATTTCTGCTTTGTTCGGATGGGTTCAGACACCAGATATCCACTGATGAAATGGTGGAAAAACTTGGACCGGAAGCTGCAACTGATGAAGAAAAGATGAAGTATGGATGCATTTATCTTACGGAGCTTGTCAAGAACAGAAGAGAGACAGATAATATAAGTGTGGCAACGATTAGAACGAGATAGTTAATGTGGAAGGAAAGGGTATACAATGACTAGGGAAGGTACCGTATTAGATGGAAAATACGAGATATGGAAAGAAGTCGGCAGAGGCGGAATGTCCATCGTATATCTGGCCAGAGATAAGAGGTTAAATAAACAGTGGGCGGTCAAGGAGATAAAAAATGATGGCTCAAAGTCTACCAAGGTATTATTGAAGGGACTGGAACGCGAAGCTAATATTCTAAAGAACGTAGATCATCCGGTTCTTCCTCGTATTGTTGATATCATCAATCAGGAAGGCGTAATCTATGTTGTTATGGACTTCATAGAGGGTGAGACTATCAGCGACAGGCTGAAAAAAGAGGGAGCCCAGCCACAGGAGTTGGTTATTGAATGGGGACTCCAGCTTGCCAGTGCGCTGGATTATCTGCATAACATGAATCCGCCGGTCATATATCGTGACATGAAACCTTCCAATGTCATGATCAAACCGGAGGGCGGAGTTAAGCTGATCGATTTTGGTACAGCAAAAGAATATGACGTGGAAAATAATGCTGATACGACAGCACTTGGAACCAGAGGGTATGCTGCACCGGAGCAGTTCGGTGATGCCAAGGGACGGGGAATCTACAATACTGATGAGAGAACCGACATATATAATCTGGGAGCGACACTTTACCATATTGTCACAGGTAAAAACCCGTGTGAGCCGCCATATGAGATGCGGCCGATCAGAGAGTGGAATCCTGCTTTATCATCGGGTCTGGAGAAGATTCTTTTGAAGTGTACACAGCCGGATCCGAAGGACAGATATCAAAGCTGTTCTGAACTGATGTATGCGTTGGAGCATTTCAATGAACTGGATGATGAGTATCGCAAGAAGAATAAAAAGAAGATGGCTGTGTTTGCATCCACCGTTGTTCTCGCTGTGGCTGCGGGAGCCGTATCTTTGGTGGGATATTCCGGATTGCAGAAAATCAAGCTTGATAATTATAATACATACATTGAAACAGGAAATGATCTCAGGGTAGAAGGGGATTATTCCGGCGCTTCAGAACAGTACAAAAAAGCTTTTGAGCTGGATGGTTCTGAGGCAGAAGCGTATGATAAATACATACAGGTATATATAGATGCTTCTAATGAAGTGGATGAGGACGGAAATCCGGCGCTGGATCTGGAAACAGGACTGAATGTTGTGGCCAACAGGATCAAATCGGGTTATGATAATGTGGATCAAAATGCGGAGGTTCTGTATAAGCTGGCTATTACATATTTTGATGAGCTGGATGACTATAAGACGGCATCCAAATATTTTAATATGATAGATCCGGATGATGAGGACTATGGTGAGTTGGCTGACTATTATGGATCTGTTTCTCTGATCTTGTCCAGTACGAATGTGAATACGAATGAGCTCATGGAACAGATTAATAACTTCGCATCATATAACCAAAATGAATTTACCAATCAGAATGTCAATAAATTTATCAATTATAAAATGATTGGACAGATATATGCAACCTACATCAATACGGATGGTATTGCTGAACAGGCAGAAAAGGTTATGACACAGGCTGTGTCGGATCTCGAAGAATATACAGGGACAGAAATCGATTCAAATGATTACTTCTATTCATATTATGACAATTTGATCGTCATATATGAGAATCTTGCAAAAAATGCGGGTGATGAGGTGTCGCTGTCTCAGTATTATGCGGATGTTATTAATTATTGTGATGAGTATCTTAATATATTGAATATCAAGATCGATGCAGATGTAGACATAGGAATAGGAAGCTCTTATGATAACCTTTATAACACATCATACTATAATAAGATGGTGCAGAAGGCTTCCTGCTATGAAGCGATGGGTAATTATGATGCAGCTGTACAGACATTCAGAAGTGCTGAGAGTACATTGGGGATCAACAATGTAATGAGCAATAAGGTTTATGCAGAGCATCTCGACTTTATATACACCTATTGTGAAGAACGGCAGCAGGATCCTACAAAATGGGCTTCAGAGATGCCAAAGGAGCTGAACGACCTTCTTCACCTCTATGAAGAGGGAAGCCGTGTAAAGGATATAGAGAGCAATAAAACATGGAAAAAACGAAAAGAAACCATGGATCTGCTTGCAGATGGAGCGTATAACAAGGAAGCTGACCAGACAGAACCGGATAAAGCAGAAACCGATGAGATAGGAGAGTGATAGGATGGAAAGCGTATACAAAATATGTTTTTATGGCGGACTTGTCCTTGCTATTCTCCTTGTTATAGCAGCGGTCGCACTCTTTGTTATCCTGAAAATCCCCAGAGTGTTTGATGAGTTAACAGGACGATCTGAGAAAAAAGGAATCCGCAGTCTGAAAGCGGGACATGGCGAAGGAAGAAGTATTGATAAAAAAGAACAGGCAAAATATTATAATCAGAACTCAGGGAAGATCAAAGTCAGAGAAGGTGTTTCTGCCGAAAAAAGGAAGGAAAATAATGATGATACAACAGATCTTCTCAGACCGGAAGTGGATATGGACATGGAGGTTACGGAAGTTCTGGGCGCAGGAAGATATGCGGACGCAAAGACCGATCCTGATATAGATGCAACAGAGGTTCTTGGTGGAGAAAATACAGGTGAAGATGATGCATCTACGGAGATCCTTTCTGCTGTTAGAAATGATACATCAGATGTTCGGGTTGACAGAGGATTTGAGAATGACGCAGCAACGGATGTACTTGCCGGAGGAGAATTCGACAATGATGCAGCAACGGAAGTCCTCGCCGCAGATGAAGAAAGTGATGCGACTGAGATTCTTGCGGCGGATGATGATATTGACGATGGTGCTACAGAGGTCCTTTCCTCGACAGAATATGAAGATATGGCAACAGATGTACTAACGTCATCTGAGGATGAAGAGGATGAGGAAATGACAACGGTATTGAGCAGTGGTGTAACGGATGAATTGTCCGGAAAAGTTAAGGTCTATTACAATATTGTTGTTACACATTCCGATGAGAGATTATAAGAGGAGGAGCATATATAGATGGAAAGAATACATAATAGAAAAAATAAATTATATAAACTGACCTCACTTTGTCTCACATTAGTTTTGTTAATGACACCATTGTTCTCGTATGCGGGAGGTAAGGGAGATGCAATGGCTGATAATCCGGGGCAAACTTTTACGATGGAGATATCTGCCCAGGCAGCCGGTAATGCAGTTACTGCGGAAAGTGACAGTGAAGGTAACACTGTAAGGTATAATATGGAGGCCAATGTTGCTCTGACTGACACATGGTATGTTGCAGGTCAGAATAAAATCGAGCTTATGCCGGTGGCAGCAGTAGAGGCAGACAGTGAACTGGTGTGGAAGGAAGAAAATATTGCGTATACCGGATTGGATGTCTGCTATCTTGTTGTCTCTGAGCCTGAGGCATTGGAAGAAAACGTAATGACAGCAGATGCGCTTACCAGTGGAAAAACCAGAACCTTGAACGACGGAGATGTTGTGGGTATCTATGTAAAACCAACAGGGATCACTGCATCGGGAGCGGTTACGGAGGAGGACATTGCAAAACTCTCATACAGCTGTGTGGCTGCATATAAGATCTGTAAAGCGGACAGCTCTATGCTTCCGGACATTGCATGGAAAAACGGAGATGGAACAGTTGTTTCGTCCAAATACGCCAAGGGCGCGATCGCATTATCCTCTGCTGATCAGACAGTGACATCGATAAAGGTAGTTACAGCTGATGACCAGTTAGATACATATAAACTGAGATATGGATGTGTATTTACTGAGGATATGGATGAGGAGCTGCTGCCGGATGATGTGGCGGCATGGAAAACTACTGCCGGACTTGTAAAAGCTTCATCGTTAGCGTCAAATGCAGCGAATCGTAAATATGTGGCATATGTAACCTTTGTGGATGACAGTGGGGTCGATCCTGTGTGTCTGAGTGATGTTACAAAGACCGCGCAGATATATCAGACAGGAGATGTTACCAAACCATCACTAAGCGGAATTACGCTCGAACTGCAGCATTACAGCGGCAGCGGATGGCAGCCGGTTACAGATTATACAGGCACAGGATCCTATTTTGCAGACGCAGATAAAACTTACAGATTTGTCGTGACAGTACCTGAAACGGCAGATGGAAGCGGTGTCGGTGTTGACAAGGACAAAGTAACGATTATGATGGATGCTGAATATCCTGCAGTTTATGACAGTGTTTCCGGCAAATATTACACCGGAAGTATTACTATGCCGGATACCTTTGTGTTTGTGAATCTGGGCGTTAGTGATCTGGCTGGAAATGAGGCGGATAAGTCTTTTGGCAGAGTGATTGGTGTGAATTCTGATCTGGTTGTGAATAAGTGCGTGATCACTTCTGATCCGGAGGGAGAAGTTCCGGTTGATCTGTCAGAAGGATATTACACAAACAAAAAATACTATCTGTCCATTGAGGCCAGTTCGGGATACCCTTTTGAATCAATAAAAGCAACCCGTAAACAGGATGGATCCACGAAAGAGCTATGGAAAGCGGATGATCTGAGTAGTATTGTTCGCGATGCTGACACATATTTGTTTACATACAGAGAAGTAGTGGAACTTCCATTGGATAATGATCCGGGATTAAATGCCGACGGCGAGGGAAACGTCCTGCTCGATACGATCCACGTGTATATCAGTGATACGAACGGGCAGAAATATGATACAACGAAGGCTCCGCTCAGTACACTTGGTGGATTTTTGTATGATAACATAAGTCCGGAGGTGGGTGATGTAACCTTGCAGGATGATTCATCCGGAACATGGAAGGATGTTGATTCCAAGGAAATTTCAGAGACAGATGGTTCAGTCTCGATTGATGTGACGGATCCTACAAAATACAGATACAGCTTTACTGCAAAGGATGAGGACGGAAGCGGAATCAATCTGAGCAGGATAAAATGCTATACAGATAAGGCATGTAAGACGGAATATACCAATGCGGTTATTGCGCAGGGGGAGGATGCGGACACCTATACATGTGAGATCAATAAGGATGATGTCGCAGATGCCGGACGTCTTACACTCTGGATAAGGGTTTACGATAATGCAGGTAATAAGACAGTCTATGCTTTATCACCGATCTTGTGTGAAGCTAATATGGATTTTGAGTTCGAAGATATTTACCTGCTGGATGCTGCAGGCAATAAGATCGTATGGTCAAAAGCATGGAATATCAATACCAATAAAGCATACACACTGTATGTAACAGTATCCTCCGGATATAAGATCGATGAAGATGTAATCGGTATAAGAAAGAGTAAGACAAGTGGTACAAATTATATTAACGGACAGATCAAGTCAGGCACAAATAAGCGGGATGAGGTAACGAAAAGATATACTGCTGTTATGATGTTTGAACTTCCGAACAATCCGAAAGTCAATGAGTCATATGAGAATATGGTAGTATATGTTGCTTCAGTCGGACCTGGAAGCAAGGTCAAGACAAAACCTTTGGGACAGCTCATATACGATAATACGGTTCCGAGAGTAAAACTGACTGAAACGATACCGCAAAAATGGCTGAATAGCTATAGTTTGAAATATGAGATCGCGTCAGGAAGCCAGAATGAAGAGTCCGCACTGGCCGAGGCAACTTATTCAGTGCTGAAACGGGATCCTGTCAAAATCAATGTTGCAGGAAAATCTAAGGTTTCAGGTAAGATAAATATACCGGAGTCAACCAGTATTACCGGAACGATGATCGAATTTAATGCAATAGATGAAGCCGGCAATGCTATGTCTTCAAAAAATAAATTTACCGTATATGTTGATAAGACTGCGCCTGTCGTACAGGCACTTTCAATCGGTGGAAAATCCCAGATGCAGGCACCGTTGACGGGAGCTCCGACGATCAAGGCAACGGTGAGCGATAACCTGACACTTGACAGGATCTGGATGGAGATTCAGTATCCGGATGGCAACGTTGAGAATATAGAAAAAACTTATGGTGCAGAGGGTATCAGGGATGATATCAGTGACAGTATCAGTTATACATTGAAGGCTGATAAGCAGGGCAATGCGCAGGATGGACAATATGTTGCGATTGTATATGCGCAGGATAAAGCCGGTAATATTGCAACGAAAAAGAAGCTTACTTTTGAGATAGATAATACACTTCCTGTTGTGTCTGCCAAGATCATGTCAGGAACCGAGGGCGGCAAGATGCCAAGAAAAGACGGAACGGATATGTATTACAGATCAGATGTTGGTATGCATTTCACTTACAAGGAGTACAACATTCAGAGCGTAACGATTACTGACAATGGTTCACCGGTGACGATCTCATGGGATGGTCGTAAGGGAGATGCAGTATTCTCGGGTGAGGGAAGACATATCGTGACGATCAGTGCCGTGGATAAAGCCGGCAATCGTTCTGTTGATAAAACAGTTGAATTTGTGATCGATAAGTCTGCTCCGATCCTGTCACTTGCCTTAAATGGTCTGGCTTATGCGGAGAGTCGAGGTGTAGTAGATGTGTCAGGAGATGCAACCGTATCAGTTGCAGTGTCGGATCTTACAGAAGATATAAATGATTTTTATTATAATGTGGTGCAGACAAAACCTGATCATGCAACGACAGACTCTACGTATCTCAAGTCAGCTGCAAGAAGCTTTACCTTCACGGAGGAAGCGGATTACACAGTGAATTGTTATGCTGTTGATATGGCAAATAATCAGAGTGCAACCAGATCAGTCAGCTTCAGAATCGATAGGACAGCGCCTGAACTCAGTATATCGGGAATCCCGGCAAGCGGAGCATCGGCTGATCCTGTTACAGTAAATTGTTCTGTCAAGGAGGCATTCTGGAAGGATGCAACGGGAACGGTAACGATATACAGAAAGGCCGGAGATGGAGCAGGAGAGTCAGTATATAAAACTATAGATGTTAAGCCGACAGCATACGAGACATCTGTATTAGAACATTTGACAGAGACAGGTGAATACAGAATAGAATTCGAGGCATCAGACAGGGTAGGACATACGGCTACAACGAGCCAGAACGTGATCATCGACTGTGATGCACCTGAGATAACATTGAGCGGTGTCAATAATTATGATGTGACAGATGAAACTGTAAAATTGCATTCGGAGATTCGTGATGCATTTTACAATTCCAAGAAGGTAACTGTAGAGGGAACCAGGACAGATATCGATGGCAAGGTGAATAAGCTGTCTTTTACAT
>JBJEJF010000052.1:16321-35859 GCA_051877775.1 Wujia sp. | reverse complement strand
CGCGATAGTATATCACGCGCATAATAACAATTATATGCAACGTATGTTATAAAAATATGTTACGCAAATACCCGGCTGAACTAGTAGATGCTTCCGCTATTTACGACCGGCTGTGCCTCCTTATTACCACAGAGCACTACCAGCAGATTGCTGACCATAGCTGCCTTTCTCTCTTCATCCAACACTACGATCTCATCCTCACCCAACTGGTCTATGGCCATTTTGACCATACCGACAGCACCCTCAACGATCTTCTGTCTTGCAGCGATAATTGCAGTTGCCTGCTGTCTCTGAAGCATTGCAGCAGCGATCTCATCGGAATATGCAAGGTGTGTTATCCTAACTTCTTCTATCTCAATTCCGGCTGTCTGCACACGCTTCTGGAGCTCAATCTTCATATTATCGGCGATCTCCTGACTGCTGCCTCTCAGTGTCTTCTCCTCAACACCATCGTCATCATCTTCATCTATAACATCATACGGATAGAGTCTTGCATTATTTCTGATAATAGCATCACATTGTATCGACAAAAATGACTTATAATTCTCCACATTAAATACTGCCTTTGTCGGGTTAACGACCTTCCAGATAACTGCCGCGCCGATAATAATCGGATTACCCAGCGCATCATTTACTTTCTGTTTTCTGTTATCCAGTGTCATTGTCTTCGTAGATATCTTTTTATTGTTCGAACTCTGTGCCGGTGTCTCCGATGCCGCTACACTGTTGGCAGCTGCAGAGAATGATGTGACAAGTTCATCCACTGCACTGTGTGCAGATGGATTGTAACATACAACAAACGGATTTGTATAATAAAATCCTGCCTTTTTGATCGTACCATAATACTTACCAAATAAAGTATATACTGCTGCCTCATTTGGATGGATCACCTTAAGCCCTGCCGGAAGAACGCACATCACGCAAAACAACAAGATCGATGCAACCAGAATAATGATACTAAGCGCTGATGCTCCGTTTTCTCCACACATTATGGCTCCCAGTATGATACCTGCCACAGATACAACAAAACCAAGCAGGATACCCAATAAAGCAGCACCGCCTCTCGCCTTTGTTACCTCTTTTTCCTCAACGTCTTCTACATTGTTTTTCTTTTCTTCATTCATAATGAATTCCTCCCTCGTATTTTTTGATATCATTTTGATATCATCATAATATTCCTATGTATTTTATCTGTCAAGCATTTTTTCAAGAATATACTCATTTGTAAGGCGCATCGTTCCGATGGATGAAACGTTCCCCGTCATATCCACGTTCCAGGCATCATCAACACACACAAGGAGCTTTCCACCCGGCATATGGACCCACACTTTGGAATCCACAAAACGCATCTTGTGCATAGCGCCCACAGCGGCGCATGCACTGCTGCCCGAAGCCAGAGTATATCCTGCGCCACGCTCATAGATCTCGATCCTGACATTGTGCCTGTCTGTCACCTGTACGATCTGTGTATTGATCCCTCTGGTAAAATAGGATGAATTCTCTATCTTCTCACCCACATCACACACGATGCCCTTTGTCACGGTTTTAAACGGCAGGACACAGTGTGGATTACCAATAGACACACAAGTACATCGATATGTATAATCTCCGAATTGCATAGGGATATCCACCAGTTCGGATTTTGCTACCTCCCCCTCTCTCGGATGATAGGAGCACCCCACTGCCTCAGGCGTAAACATCAGCTGCCCCATATTGACGGTCATGCAGGTCCCCTGCTCATTGTTGTACCGTATCCTCACACGTCGGACAGATTGATTTCCTTCCCCTGTTTGCTGCCCGTCTTCTACCCGGTTTTCCACTCCTTTTTCCAGAAGCAGATCAAATTCTTTTTTCTGTATATATCCTGCATCCTTCATATATTTCGCGAATATAAGCACACCATTTCCACTGTTTTCAGCCTCACTCCCATCCGAATTGTATATCTTCAGCCGGATTCCATCCTGTGACAAAAAAGGTCCGAGCAGTATTCCATCTGCCCCCAGCCCAAACTGTCTGTGGCATACTGCCCGGATCTTCTCCGCAGTGAGAATTGGTTTGTTGCGGTTGCTGTCGTAGACCAGATAATCATTGCCCAGACTGTGATATTTGGTGAATTCCATACACATCCACAATACCTTCCGCTCATAGCTTCTCACTATAACTCTATTCATTTTAAATACTTTGTATGACACTCAATGCAACTTAATATAACACTCAATACAGCTTCGAATAAAACTTATATGCATAATCATATATAGTTGTCATTGTCTTACCCGATATGTCATCTATTGTAAACGGGCAGGCACATACTGCATATTCCGAGACAAACGGATAGTCTTCTGAATCAAGCTCCACATTGTAGTATGCCTTGAGCTCCGCATAATATGACAGAGCAACTTCTCTATCCTGCCTTTCAGCCTCATTCGCATCTGCTATCGCCGTATCTGATTCCTGTATATCCACATCATATGAACCGGCATATACACCATTTTCCTCCGTAACTACGAACAGATCCGTACTGTAGATCGGATCCGTATATCCAATACCCGCCATCGGATAATCAATCATTACCTCAAGATATAGGATCTTACCTGTTTCCACGTCAAACAATATCAGACCCGGTTCCATCATGGAATATTTTTCGCTATTGTAAAAATTAAACACACCCAGATCATATGAGTATATCTTATCATCGCTGACCTGTAATATCTCCATATAGTTGAGATAACTCTCTGTATCTTCATCCGCCAGAATAAACTCCAGCATATCATGCCATGCATAATCAAGCAGGACATCGATTTCGTCTCTCATCCGCTCAATCCATTGTTTTTTCTCCTCGGAGGTAGCCCTGTCCTTCTTCTCTGCCACAATACTGTCGTCATCCTTGAGCGCCTCTATCTTCTGGGACAGATCCATAGGTTCCTTGACCACGTTGACCGAATATGTACTCTCAATCACCTGATTCAAAAGCTGTTCATCCGAATGATTATAGAATCCGTGTGGTATCTCCAGAGCAGCAAGTGTAACCATAACAAGAAGTAC
Organism: Wujia sp.; assembly: GCA_051877775.1. Classification (GTDB taxonomy): domain Bacteria; phylum Bacillota; class Clostridia; order Lachnospirales; family Lachnospiraceae; genus Coprococcus_C. Next base: position 32,817 of record JBJEJF010000052.1, on the reverse strand, counting down.
GATGATCAATATGCTTTTTAAGTGTTCTCGAATATCGGTATGTGATGTTTGCATCTCCCCATCACGCTCCCATCGTTTCATCCTGCTCACCCCCTGTCATCGAAGCATCTTTACCCTGCAGCGGTATCATAATACTGGCTCTGGTTCCTTCACCAAGAACGCTCTCGATCCGGACACAGCCTCCATGAAGCTCTGCGATCTGTCTGCACAGAGCAAGTCCAAGACCTGCACCGCCCTGACTTCTTGCCCTGGATTTATCGACCATATAAAATGGCTCCATGATCTTATCTATCTCATTCTGTGGTATTCCTCTTCCGTGATCTGCTACAGCAATAATATACTTACCATCCTGTATCTGCCCTGTTATCTCTATCGTCTGTCCCTGTTCTGATGCTTTGCAGGCATTATCTACCAGATTGATAACAGCAGTCGTAAGAAGTGACGATTCCGCCTTTATCATTGCTTCCTCATATTTTATTTCCATGTTCACATGATATTTTTCCCCGGAAAAATGTACTGCCTCCCTGAGTCTCTCAAAAAAAGCAACAGTTCTCTGCTCTGACATTGCAAACTCTGTTCTTCCCATGACGATAATCTGGAGCAGGTTGATAGAGAGCTGTTCCAGACGTTTTCCCTCGTTATATATGAAGTTACTGTATTCACGCCTTTTCTCAGGCTGCAGATCATAGGTCCTGAGCAGATCCGCATAACCAATGATAGACGTGAGAGGGGTCTTTATCTCATGCGTAAAGTTCCCCACAAAATCCTCTTTTTTTCTCGCCATGTCTTCCAGTTCCGCAATATGGTTCTCTGTATGCTCAGCCAGAACATTCAACGTCTCCCCCAGCTTTGCGACCTCGTAAGATTTCATTTTCTTATAGTCTGCATCTGTCCGCACAGAATAGTCTCCCATCGATATCTGTTCTGCTATATGTGTGACCTGGGATAATGGGCGTGTGATATACCACGAAAAGATATACAGGACGATTGCTATCACCATAGAACCGATGATAATTATCTGACGATACAGACGGTAATTCTGATTTCTTTTCTCTATGATTCCTGTAATGTCATAGTAATTGATTATATATTTGTTGTCGCATCTGCTGGTGACCTGGATCAGTTTTCTTCCATCTTCTTCGATCACGCTGGAAATGACCTGTGCATCCTGCAGATCCGTGTATCCCTCCAGTACGATCTTCTCTCTCCACGCCTCGCGTCCGCCAATAAATACATTCTTGCCATCACCGCGCATTCCTTCCATCTTCTGTACAAAACCGGTCATTGAATATTCCGCATATCCATTGTCAGGTATATCATCCAATGTCGAGATGTAGGTATACAGGACTTCGTTGCTGTCCATCGCTGTGGCCATCGCCTGATTCATATCTGATCTGTACAGATAATTGACCAGCGCAAATCCGCCAATCACGGTGATACACATCATAACACAATATGTAAATACAAAGATTTTTAATGAGATCTTCATTGCCTAGCTAACGTCCTCCACGAACCGGTAACCTACCTTGAACACTGTCTGGATATGCTTTTCCAGCCCTAATTTTTTTCTGATCCTGTTGATATGAAGATCGACTGTCCTGGTATCATCCGTAAACGGATCATTCCAGACTTTTTCATAGATGATCTCCCTGTAAAGTGCTATATTTTTATTCTTGACCAACAGTAACAGAAGCTCAAATTCCTTATAAGTCAGCTCAACAGGAACCCCGTTCTTGGTCACGCGTCTGGATGCCGTGTCGATCTCCATATCCAGTACATGAATCTTTTCAACACATTTCTCAAAACGCCTTAAGACCACTTCGACACGAGCCACCAGTTCTGTCGTATCAAATGGTTTTATGATATAGTCTTCCGCTCCAAGTCTGAGCCCTTTTACCCTGTCACGCACATCTGTCTTTGCCGTAAGGAAAATAACAGGGACATTGTACTGGCGTATATATTCAATCAGCTCGAATCCGTTTATCTTAGGCAGCATGACATCCAACAGCACAAGATCATAGACATTTTTTTCTATCTCATTTGCAGCGCCCTCACCATCATACACGCAATGACAGCTGTAGCCTGCATTTTCCAATGTTTCTCTGATCAGATTGGCGATAGGATATTCATCGTCAACCACTAATATGTTAATCATCACATCCGCCCCCTTGTCATTTGTTCTGAAAATTCATCTGATTATACATAATTCGTGTATCTATTTTGTATCATGTATCTAGATTCCCATTGCAATACAGATAAGTGCCAGAATAAGCAGATGCACCGGATAGAATGCATAAAACAGCCACTTCAGATTGATTCCACGTTTGCCATTATAATAGGCAACCGGCAGAATATCTATCAGCGCGATCTCCTCCATCAAGCCGGCAAACACCAGGGATACACATATTCCCGCCATCTGACGGGTCCTGTTCCTGCGAAGCACATAAGCCACAACGATTGCCAGAACACCCACTGCGTCATAATCTGTTTTCAGAACATATGCCAGTCCCATACCAAATACAGCTACCATAAACTGTATCCAGAAACGACCGACAGGTTCGATATTCAAAGTACCTATTTTATCTATGATCGTGATCGTAAGCAGCCCCAATGCCAGAGTCCAGAAAACGTTCTGATACGTAAATTCGACAATATGTCCCGCATGAATCTCTTCATTGCTCATCATAAAAGCCATATCAAAAGGTATCTCCGAAACAAGCGCAAAAAGCGCAAGCCGGCCCAGATACCGCCATCTGTTCCTGGTATATTCAAAGCCTTCGAGCAGAAGGAATATATAGATTGGAAAGGCCAGTCGGCCGATTCCTCGCATGATCATATAGATTATACATATCGGGGTCATCTGCATCTTGCCAAGGACATCGAAATTTGCCGGATCAGTGACCAGAATACGAAGCAAAACGCTTGCCGCTGTATGGTCGATCAGCATAGAGATCATTGCGATCAGTTTAAGTGTACTGCCGGATATTCCTTTTTTATCCTCCATCTTTCTCTCTCCTACTTATCTGCACAACCATCCCATATCTGCTTTAACAGATACACGCGGTTGAACGGAAATGTAAAATAATATCCGTCTGCAAAATCCTCTGTGTAGGATATCATTTCCCGCGCCAGCAAGACTCCCGCAGTCTCCCCTTCTTCTCTTGTTCCATTCTCAGGATATCTCGTGATCACAGCATCCGTCACGTTTACACCCGAGATCTCATTTTTCATAAACAAAGCATTTCTGCGGCTGATGAGGGGCATGATGCCACAGAGTATGCGGGCACCCGTCATTTCCCTGATATGGAACAGTCTTTCAGCATCCTCTCTCGAAAAAACAGGCTGGGTCAGGAAAAATTCTGCACCGGCTTCCATCTTGCGCTTCACCCTCGATATCTCAACCTCCAGATTTCTCCGTCCCTGGTTGATAGCACCGCCAAAAGAGATCGGACTATCCGCAAACAATTCCTCATTCATGTCCTTTGCAATATTCATCAGTCCGACAGAATCAAACTGAAATACCGGCTTAACTGCATTTCGCTCCATAGACGGAATCGGGTCTCCTGTTATGATAAGCAGATCATGAATATCATTTATGTGTGCCCCAAGAAACGTAGACCGCATGGCAATCGCATTTTTATCCCTGCAGCATATATGCGGCATGACATTCATCCCTGTCTCCCGTCTGACCTTCTCAGCCATCAGCACAGAGTCAACCCGCGTTCTCCCCGACGGCGAATCCGGGAAAGTAAGGACATCCACACCTGCATTCTGAAGCTCATATGCCGCAGAGAGAAGTTTCTTATCATCTGCATCAAATGGGGGAGCCAGCTCCACAGCGATAAGCTTCCGATCCTTCAGGGATCCATCCTCCCGGTAGAGGAAGCCTTTGTGAAATACCTTCTTCGGCTGCTCCTGCTCCTGCTGCCTGATCTCAGGCCTTTTACGGCTATCCAGATCTAAGGATCCAGCCAGACCGGCTGTGAATTTGGGACTGGTTCCACAGCATCCTCCCAGAATGTCCACCCCAAGCTCAGCTATCGCCCTGACTTTATCAGAAAAATAACATGAATTATCTGAAAACTCTATTCTGTTACGAATGCGCTTCGGATAGCCTGCGTTTGGCAGTGCCAATATGTATTTATCCTGTGGAAGCGCCACAGCAGACAATATCTGTTCCATATGCCCCGGACCCACGCCGCAATTTAAACCTACCGCATCTATGACATCTTCCTTAGCTGCCAACATAAGTAATTTTCTGGCAGACAGCCCTGCATTGCTGTACCCGAACTGGTTTACAGAGAACGATACTGAGACAAATACATCATTTTCTCTGCAGATGCGCTGTATCGCAGGCAGAATATGTGTCAGCTCCGAGAATGTCTCAAAATGAAGGATACGGATCCCGGAATCAATAAATATCCTCGCAATCTGGTAATATTCCTCCTCTGCACCATCAACCTTCCTGTCTCCATCTGCAGGAATCGGGCCGATATCGCCTGCTATAAATATCTCTTCCGATACAGATCTATTTGCAGCGTGCTCACGTTCCACCCTGCTTGATGCATTTTCGCGCACCGCACGCTCAGCCAATTCTACAGCCGCACAGATATTGCGCCTCACTACATCCATATCTGAATTCAGATATGCCGTATTAGATGCAAATGTATTTGTTCTGATCAGTCTCGCACCGGCTCTGATATATTCCCCGTGAATCTCAGATACTCTGTCCGGATGCAAAATATTTGCAAGCTCCGGCGCCTCCTCCGTCTGATACCGTCCTGCATAATATGTCCCAAATGAACCATCTGCAAGCAGTTTATGATGTTGCAGATATTGTTTTAATCTTATATTATCATTCATTCCAATTTACCCCCGATAACGATTCAGACAAGCATACAGCTCCTGTGCCCTGGGTTTTGCCAGTCCGCATGGTATATAAGCACCACAAAATGGAGCAAAATCTTCCGTCTCCAGCTTCTGCATAACAGTATCTGCGATCTCCTGCACAGTCGCCTTTCCGTCGAGGTGCTTTTCCAGAATATCACGCATGAGATAGGCAAGCGCTGTCGTTTGTTCCGTGTCTGCAAGCTGTTCCAGATAACGGACATTGACACTCTCCTTATCCAGTGAAAACGACTCACGTCCAAATGATTTTACTTTCATATGTTCATGACGTTTTTCTGTGTTTCCGGCATTTCTGTTTCTGTCATTTTGATTTCTTTTATTCCTGTTGCCTTCATTTGCATCTCTGTTGTTTACATCCCAGGGTCCATGACCGGTACCCCGATATGCCGGCAGTACACGCCGGAATTCAGGGACAATATAGCCCGGTGCCTGGATTCTCGGCGCCTGATGCTGTTTGCACATCTCTCTGACCTTTGATGTTATGTCAACTGCATGATAGCAATCCATCTGCAGAATGTAGTCTGCGATATAGAAAAATGCTCCCGAACTTCCTGCAACTAATATCGTTGAGATACCCGACTGTTCATACAGATCCCGGGCGCGCTCCAAAAATGGTGTGATTGGCTCTTTTTCACGACTGATCACCTGCTGCATAAATTCATCCCGCACCATAAAATTCGTCGCAGATGTATCCTCGTCAATGAGAAACAGTCTGGTTCCGGCTTCAATCCCCTCTACAACACCAGCCGCCTGAGAAGTGCTCCCGCTGGCATCTTCTGTCGTAAAAGAAGTTGTATCCTTTTTATTTGGCAGATCATTGATAAACATGGAGATATCCACATTGCGGATAGAACGTCCATCCTCGGCGCGGAGCTTTACCGCCGTCTCATCCGTTATCACGAACTCTCTGCCATCCCCTTCTACATGATTGTACACACCCTGCTGGATCGCCGAGAGAAGTGTTGACTTACCATGATAACCGCCACCTACGATCAGTGTAATGCCCTCCGGAACAGCCATCCCTGTTATCTCACCTTTATGTGGCAACACAAAGGTCCGTTCCATAGAATCCGGTGCCAGAAAGACTACGCTATCCTTCATTGGCAGATCTGACACTCCACTTTTTCTCGGCAGAATGGATCCATTTGCCACAAATGACACCAAGTGCTCTCTGCGCAATATTTCTCTCAATGCCTGCTGGTCTTCTGCAAGAAATACTGCTGATTCAACCTTCTTTTTATTTAAGTTTACATAATACATGCTGTTTTCCACACACTTCGGCAGAAATTCAAATAGTATTTTTTCCAGCTCTCCCGCATTGATCGTTCTTCCAAATGCCGGAAATCCTACATAAAAACGCATTATTATCCTGTCGGAAGTTATCTGACATGCACTTCGCTCTAATACCTCCTGTCCACAGCGCGTGATCGAGATAAGCCCGCTCTTACCCGAACCCTTTGCCCGGAAATTAAACTGTTCAAACTGGGATGACATAAGCCTTGTCAGATGATCCTGCAAAGCAATTCTTGCTTCCCTTCTGCCAATGTAGTATTCTTCCGGAAACTGTGCCTGCGCATGGCTGACCTCCACACACAGACTTGACGGAGAGGCAAACGGATCTCCCTGCACATGGTCTATGCAGAGGTTAAATTTGCCAAAACTGTAAGCACCCGCTGTCTGTTTATAATTAGGATATCCCTTATGATCGATACTGCGAAGCAAAGTCCGCAGTTCATTTGCTGTCTTCATTGATCTACACTCCTGTTATCTTCTTCCCACCCACATGGCGGATATAAACTTGTTCAAACAGTTTTATTATGCACTATTTTGATATAAAAAGAAATAGACAATTTATACTATATACCGGGAACAGATCTGCATATACATATTTTATAGCACCACTATTTTTTCCAATGTATTATTTTCAGCGCCAAGCATAAGCTCTGTGACAAAGTCATCTATGTCCAGGCTCAGATATTTCGCCATAGCCTGGCTGCCATGCCATTTCTCCGATACCATCTGAATGATTGCCGCATCCAGAACAGTTTTTAATTGATCCCTGGTCTGTCCATCTACAATTCCTTTTAATATATCATAATCTGCCTTATCAGGATCCTTTCCAAGCTTCTTGCCGATCAGGATATTGCCCAGGATATGACGCAGAAAGATACTGCACAGATTATAAAATTGTTTTCGATAGTTCTCCTGATAACCGGTTAAGACCCGACGGACATATCCCTCTGGAAACGCACCCATAAATTGCTGCTCCAGATCGATGCATGCAATATATTTTTCTATTGCATCTATCCCCGATACATTCCGCATACGATATAATATGGGATAGTCCATCGTGATAATATTCTCCTGCGGTGCAAATCTTGGATCATATAGCTTGAAAAAAGCCGGTATCCCCTTCAAAACCGTATCACTATAATTTTCATTTCCATAATCGCGAAATAACATAACCATCTGATTATACTGTTTCTGCGCCTTTTTCGCCTTCAACACCACCCTGTCGTAGCCTGTCCGATATGCATCAAATGCAGAAATGTTTTCAGTTTCTTCCAGCGAATTTTCTCTATCATATTTCTCATCATTATCATTGGCACTGTGCTCGTATTCTTCATATTCTCTGATGCAATATATTACTGCCTCCATAAACTGGCTGGCTCTTTCATAAGTAATGGATGTACTTTCTCCTGATGTATACTTTTCAGTAAGATAGGCTACTATCGGGATCAGCTCCTCCATTTCATAGTGTGCTTCATGCTGGGGTTCATGTTGAATTTCATGATGCATTATATATCATCCTCTCTCCGGCTTCGGCCAATATATTTTCCTGTCTGCGCGCGTATCCTCCGGGCAAAATCCTCCAGCGCAGTGTCCTCCAGTAAGTCCAGGTCTCCGGCGCAGGCTCCATTAAATTCCGCCTGCATATATTCCAGCAATTCATCATCAGACAGTTCATCCAGAGATTCATTCTTATACAGATAAAAAATATCCTGCAATCTTTCAATCGTCTCGACATAATTGTCCTGCCTGATATATGGAGAATCACAGAACTGAAATATCAGTTTCTCCAGTATCCCCCCGCCAAATTCTACTCTTCCCTGTTCACGAAGACTGTTTTTTCTCTCTGTGACGAGCAGCTGTGCCTCATCCTCTGACAGCGTCAGCCCAAATCGTTCTGTAAACTGATTTGTTGAAACGATCTTCTGTATCATGTTCTGCTCATTGATGATCTGTATCCAGTCTTTTTCCGCCATAGTATACTTCTCCTCCTATTATATGATTAGCCTGAAGACATGGACCATGGGATATGAATCAGCCAATCGAAACTTCGTCAATGGTGCATATCTCATGCCACATATCTACAGTATTTTTATCATAACACACGGTATATACTACATGCCCATGGTACATAGTCAGATGATTATACAACTGCCTCTCCATGGTACATAGTCAGATGATTATACAATTGCCTCTCCATGGTACATAGTCAGATGATTATACAACTGCTTTCTCACGGATACCATTCTTGAATTCTGGGTCATTTTGTGGTAATATATAACAGTAAAATCAATATAAATTTATTTTTTGACGAGTGTCCCGCAGGACAATCACTACAACTAATAAAATATATCTAAGAAACTTTACCGAATCAAGAATCTTTGCACATTATTTTCTATCATGCTTGTATTTAATACAGATTCCGAAGTTTCAAATGTAACAATCAATCTTTCCCCCATATATATACCATTTTTCTCATATGCTTCAATTTTTTTAATTGCACTTCTGGCATAGTTTGGGTCATCCATCATTCCATCATGCTCCCAGTAAATTTCTTCTTTTGTTCTTGGCGATAAGAATGTAAAATCTGGATATACTGTTCCAATTCCCCTCAAAACAAGCGGACATTCATATTTATATGGTATATTATGACGATAAAAATAATCCGCCATTATTTTTTCTGACTTTGACCGCACTCTCTCACCCTGATCCGAATATATAACTGGACAACCCTCGCGAAATTGCTTTCCCTGATATTCTTTTTTCATCCATCTTTCCAATTCTTGTTCCCATGTTGCCACTATAGGCTCAACTATTTTTTTGCGCTCTGAGTGCATATCAAAGAATATTTTTTCAATCTCATCGTCATCATAATCCTTGGTTATTCTCTTAATCTGAGATAGCCGTTTTTCTGAAATTTGTTGTATTTTCTGAACATATGATTTCTGAACAAGCTGCCTGACCAGCTCGCTATCTGATTTTTTTATATATTTACCCTGTTTGCTGCGTTCCCCGTTACTAAGATAAAATTGTGTATATCCATTGCTATTGGATATATGCACCGTCCCCTCTGGAGCATTCAATAATTGTCCGGTCGCATTTTTTAGTATTTCTTCTAATCTTCTTTGTTCTTCTAACAACATTTTCTTAAGTCCTATCATATTTCTTACCTCTTTCTTTTATTTATTTGCTTATTAATGTATTTATCCATATATTTTAGATGGTGATTACGGGGTTTTAATAGTTTAGGGATTTTGCACCCGTACTGCCTGACTGGCAATTACGGGTTTTTTAATTACTTTTGAATTTTCTCCCGTACTCCCTGACTGGCAATTACGGGTTTTTTAGTTACTTTTGAATTTTCTCCCGTACTCCCTGACTGGAAATTACGGGTTTTTTGATTACTTTTGAATTTTCTCCCGTACTCCCTGACTGGCAATTACGGGTTTTTTGATTGCTTTTGAATTTTCTCCCGTACTCCCTGACTGGAAATTACGGGTTTTTTGATTACTTTTGAATTTTCTCCCGTACTTCCTACCGACATTTACAATTTTTTCATGTAGGTAAAGCTTGCAACTGAAATACAACTTTCACTAAGATGATAAAAAACTCAATTGCATTAGGAATTCTGGAAATTTGAAATCCCGGAAATTAGAAATTCTGGAAACTTGTGTTAAAAATCCCGGAAACACAATGTTTCCGGGATAATAATTCTTTGAATAACTGTTTTGAAAAAATAATTGTCTTAACGTTTGCTGAACTGCGGTGCGCGACGGGCTGCCTTGAGACCGTATTTCTTTCTTTCCTTCATACGAGGATCTCTCGTAAGATATCCTGCTTTCTTAAGGGCTGGTCTGTACTCTGCATCTGCCTGAAGAAGAGCTCTTGAAATACCATGTCTGATGGCACCAGCCTGTCCGGTAAATCCACCACCGTGTACATTTACAAGTACGTCAAACTTGCCGTTTGTACCTGTAGCTGCGAATGGCTGTCTTACGATTACCTTAAGTGTCTCAAGACCAAAGTAATCATCCATATCTTTCTTATTGATAGTTATCTTACCAGTTCCTGGTACAAGATAAACTCTTGCAATACTGCTTTTTCTTCTACCTGTTCCGTAAAATCTATTACTCTTAGCCACGAACATTTCCTCCCTTATTAATACTTAATCTCTAATACTTCCGGCTTCTGTGCCTGCTGCTTGTGCTCAGGACCAGCATAAACATGAAGCTTCTTGATCATCTCTCTACCAAGAGGTCCCTTTGGAAGCATTCCCTTAACTGCAAGGTAAATAACATCTTCCGGCTTCTTTGCGAGCTTCTCCTTAAGAGTCTGCTCCTTCATGCCTCCAACGTAATCTGAATGATGGTAATAAACCTTCTGATCCATCTTCTTGCCAGTAACCTTGATCTTGTCTGCGTTTACAACTACAACATAATCTCCAGTATCAATATGTGGTGTAAATGTTGGCTTGTTCTTTCCTCTTAAAATACTTGCTATCTCAGATGATAAACGGCCTAATGTATGTCCAGTAGCATCAACTACATACCACTTTCTTTCAATGTTTGATGGGCTTGCCATAAAGCTCTTCATTGTGGTTCCTCCTTAAATTATAATCGAATATTTGTTGAAATGCCAAAACTCTCGCTGAAATGTCCGAAACAGCTCCTGTCCTGCATCTGCAACGTCCTGTATGCGATATCTGCCTTCAAAATCAATGGAGTTCAGATGAAGACAATTATCAAAAACCGTGTATAACACCGGGGCTTTGGTCTCATACACAGTTTTATATTATATTATACGCATCCGCGCGTGTCAACGATTTTTTCACCAATATTTGCAAGAATTTTCATCAACACAACTACATCAACATTACTCAATCATAATAATTCTTTATAAATACACTTTCAAGTTGTTTCATCACAGATACTCAATTCCAACAAGTGTCAGACCGCATGCCTCCGCCTTCGGTCCCGCCTTAGCCCGGTCACACGCATCAAGAATCTCCTTTACATGCTCAGGTTCATACATACCCATACCACATTTCAGGAGCGTTCCCATGATAATTCTCACCATATTATATAGGAAGCCTGTTCCACGGATCCGCATGGTGATCATGTTGCCCTCCTTGAAAAATGATATCTCCGTAATGGTACGCACTGTATTCTCCACCTGTGTCCGCGGAGAGCAGAAAGATTTGAAATCATGTTCCCCCACCAGATAAGCAGCCGCCTGCTCCATCCGCCCGATATCGATATTAAAATATACAAACTTGGAATACAGTCTGACCAGAGGATTCGGAAAACGGTCATTCCATATCTTATATTCATAGGTTTTTATCGTATCACAGAATCTTGGGTGAAAATCATCCGGCACCTGACAGGAATTGGTTATCCTTATATCATCCGGCAGACGCTGATTTAACGCAAAGGATATTTTCTCGGCCGGAATCCGTGTATTTGTGTCAAATACTGCCACATTCCCCAGCGCGTGCACACCCGAATCAGTTCTGCTGGCCCCAATGATCCTGATTTCCTCTCCCAGCAGCCTCGTCAGCTCCCGGTTCAATACTTCTTCTATCGTTATTCCATTATCCTGTATCTGCCATCCACAGTAATTGGTACCGTCATAGGCAACAATCAGTTTTACTCTTATCATAATATTCACCTTTTATTTGTCAACGTGTATTTTAAGCCACCATCAGCTATTTTTAGCAAATTCCAGCTATTTTTTACAAAAGACAAGTATTTTAAAAGCAACCGACAGCTATTTTTTACAAAAGACATTCATTTTAAAATGCAACTGCCAGCCATACAGCTGCAATCACAAGCGCTAAAAGTATCAGATACGCAATCACATCCCTCATACTGTAAACAAGCGGCTTCAGTTTTGTTCTCCTCCGTCCTCCTGTATAGCATCTTGCATCCATAGCATCTGCAAGGTTCGACGCACGATCTATCGAATTCTGAAACAAAGGAACAACAACTGTCCGAAGACTCTTGATTCTCCTGATCGGACCACCACTTCGAAAATCAGCACCACGCGCCTCCTGTGCTTTCATGATACGGTCCATTTCTTCAAATAACACAGGGACAAATCGAAGAGCTATTGTTATACCCATCGCCACGCTCCCACTCAGATGGAAACATTTTTCCAGTCCGTCCGTAAGGGCTGTCGGTGTCGTCGTGTACATCAGCAGAGAAGACATAAATATAATAAGGAGCATACGCCAGAATACAAAACCTGCCTTAACAAGACCTTCATATGTGATGTGCAAACCACCCAAGGTAACAATCAAATCACCCGAAGTTGTAAAAATATTGAGAGCAGAGCATATAAATACAGTGATCATAACCGCCCTCGTTCCCTTCAACATATGGCGTGCAGGCACATCTGCCAAAAGAAAAACACCGAGGAACACAGCCGTCAAAACACCAAATAACGGTAGATTGCGGTCAATCAACGTCATAATGATATATATAACTGTAAATCGTATCTTTACCCTGGGATCCAGCCTGTGAATCGGAGATTCCACGCTGTAGTACTGACCAATTGTAATGTCTCTAAGCATACCGCACCCCCAGAGCCTGTTCAATCGCATTTACAGCCCATTCAATACTCATCTGTGAACCGGTATTCCGCAAATCAGCACCTTGCGCACCGATATGCCGCAAATCAGCATCCCCCCGCGCATCTGCAGACCGTAATGCCACATATTCAGGCAGGCATGCAACAGGCAGACCACGCTCTCTCAGTCCAACCAGCACTTGCATAACCACCGGCAAATTATCCCTCTGATCACGCAGACTATAAAAGACTTCTGCAGTTCTTCCATTGCAGACCAGATTACCCTGTTCAAGCACAATCACCCTATCCGCATATTGTGCTACACTCTCCACATCATGACTGACCATAATGATCGTTATCCCGGCTTCCCTATGCAATATATCTATAATCTGAAGCATCTCACTCTTTCCCTCCGGATCAAGCCCGGCAATCGGCTCATCCAGGATAAGATATTCCGGCTTCATTGCAAGGACACCAGCCAATGCAACCCGGCGTTTCTGACCACCCGACAGCTTTGATATCGGAATATCATATATATCCTGCGGCAATCCAACTAACTCAATGGACTCGTAAGCTCTCTTCTCAGCCTCCACTTCGGATACGCCGACATTTCTCGGTCCAAACACCACATCTTCATACACATTTTTTGCAAAAAGCTGCTGTTCCGGATATTGAAATACATATCCTATCTTACAGCGAAGCCTGCGTTTATCCGTACTTCTGTCATTCACATCAATTCCATCCACATAGATGCTTCCCCTCTGCGGTACAAGCAGTCCCGGTACCATCTGCAACAAGGTTGATTTTCCTGAACCTGTATGCCCCATAATTGCCACGTACTCTCCCTTTGACACGGAGAACGATATATCATGCAGTACCTCATCTTTCCCATATGCATAGGATACCCCATCAAATAAAACAGCATTGACAGGATCTGTCCTGGTTCTGATATTTTCCGGCTCCGGCATAACAGTATCTACAAGGAATGCACGCGGATGTTCCCTGTGTATCCGTTCAATCAGGTCTCTCACAGAAAATATATCTGCAGTCCGTATCAGCTTTCTTTCATACATACGTCTTGCCAGTCTGACAACCATAGGACATTCCAGTCCATACGATCTTAATCTTTCCTCATCATGAAAAATCGCTTCCCGCCTTCCATGCATGACCATTTTGCCCTGATGCATTATATAAATATGATCTGCAAGCAACAGTTCTTCCATCATATGTGTGATCATGATAATAGTGATACCGGTTTTTTCGTTCAGGTTCTTCATCGTCTGGAGTATCTCCCATCTGGATGCGGGATCCAGCATACTGGTAGCCTCATCCAGCACGATACATTCCGGTTTCATGGCAAGCACTCCTGCCATCGCCACTTTCTGCTTCTCCCCGCCTGACAGTTCGTTGATTCTTCTGTCTGCCATATGCATTTCAAGACCTGCCGCCCGCACTGCATCCATAACTCTCTGCCACAATTCCGCCTGAGGCACCCCAATATTCTCAGCGCCAAATGCCACGTCCTCAGACACCAGACTACCAAACAACTGGTCATCCGGATTCTGGAAAACCATGCCAACCTTTTTACGGATCGGTAACGTATTATCTTCATCCATGGCGTCCATTCCGGCAATTACTACTGTCCCCTCAATGGGAACAAGAAGTCGATTCAGAATTCTTGCAAGAGTGCTCTTACCGGAACCATTTTTTCCTGCTATGGCAATAAAATCACCCTTTTTTACATCCAGGTTGATTTCCTTAATGGCATTTACCATATCGGTGAGGTTTCCTTCCTCGTCCCTGTCAAAATATTCAAATGCAAGATCCCGAATCTTAATCATGTCAACTCATACCTTTAACCAATTCATCAAATCACTTGCAGACCTGTTATTTTATATGCAGATCTGTCTTGTAATCTGCAAATCGTATCTACTTTGTTCTTACCGTTTTTGCACCGGACCATTCTGATACAATTTTTGTCTGCTTTCCGTCTATTGTTACATCTTTATATGTGCGGACTCTGACGTAATATTTTGTATTTGCTTTCAGTCCTGTAATACTCTTCGAAGTTGTCTTATTATCCCGCGCAGTCACTGTCTTTGTGACAGATTCCGGGAAACTGTTCTTCGTGCTGTACTGGATCTGATATCCTGAAGTCTGCGTCGTCTTCTTACTCCATTTTACAGTAAATCCTTTGCTCTTCGCGGTTGTTGACAGAATACTCGTCCGAACCGGCCGTATTGTGAAGGTTGCTGTCTTTTTACCACTGTAATTACCCTTAAATGTTACTGTAACCGTATATTTCCCTACATTTTTGCGTCCCGAAGGATATGATACCGTATAATACTGTGATGAAACCGTTGCACCTTTACTATCGGTCACCTTAACCGTCGGCCGGTTTACAGTCCCGTTATAAGTATATGTCGCGGCGGATAATGTCACATTCTTCGGATAATATATCGTCGTCGTTTTTATTGTTTTTCCACAGTTGACACACGTTTCAACGATTTTACCGTTGCTGGACGTCGTTGCTTTTGTCACCGTTTTTTTGCTTACATGCTGGCATGTATTAACTGTGACGGAAACCGTAACAGTTTTCCCCAACACAGTCGCAGTCATATTAGTAGTACCGGCCTTCTTGCCGGTTATTTTTCCATTTACAATAGCAGCGACAGAAGTATCTGCGATCTTCCATTCACAGTCTGCAGATACCGTGCAATCCCTTTCCGGCCACGTATCATCAAAACGAATCTTAACCGTGACATCAGTTGGTGCAACAGAAGCTCCGACTGACAGATTGCATGCAGATGAGCCTGCCGTCACTGTGACTGCTTTCAAGCTTGAAAGTGCAATCTCAACATCAACATCCTTGTTTGTATCACATGCATCGGTTGCAGTGGTTGAGCCTGATGGGGCATATCCCAGCTCCTGAACCCAATAATGTGTCCCGTTGTATACCACATGTCCTATGCCTATCCGATTGAAACTCTTACCAAGCATATTTCTTCTATGGCCCTGTCCGCTATAGCTGTCATCTGTTTCTTTCCAGCCCTCAAAAACAGATGATGCCGTGGTATATCCTGCGGCGATGTTTTCACCATATCCGTAATAATTGCCTGTTATTGCTGTAAAACATCCGTCTCCGTTTGGTCTTATGTGAGAAAACGAAAGTGCGATCTCAGCAGCGCGCTGCATCGCAACTTTCTCCAGCTCATAATCATATACCAGCTCTCCAAGATTGCTATATTCCACCTTGGTGGTATCTGTGGAGTCCCAAGCCCATGCCTCCGAACCGGTTCTGAAATCATTTACCATGTCCAGCATGCTTCTTGCCTCAGTCTGACCGTACTTCACCGATACTGATACAGTAGCAGAGTCTGTGCTGTCTGCCGCATATGCAACCGGAATCTCCGTAAATATACACATTACCAGTACCAAAGCGATTGCAGTCACTCTTCCAAACACACGTCTCCAGCCTGTTTTCATCTTACTTCTCCCCTGTTTCATCTTCACCGCTCCTCTCATACTCTCAACCATCCACAACTTCTACTTCGTTCCATCTAATATTTTCATGTCGCCTGACGGCTCCATGCTGTTTCTCCCATTATGCCGATGTACGCAAGCGTCCATCGTCGCAATGCTCGTTATTTTCATGTCGCCTGACGGCTCCATGCCGTTTCTCCCATTATGCCGATGTACGCAAGCGTCCATCGTCGCAATGCTCGTTATTT
>JBJEJF010000052.1:0-16221 GCA_051877775.1 Wujia sp. | reverse complement strand
TCTCCCATTATGCCGATGTACGCAAGCGTCCATCGTCGCAATGCTCGTTATTTCATGTCGCCTGACGGCTCCATGCCATTTCTCCCATTATGCCGATGTACGCAAGCGTCCATCGTCGCAATGCTCGTTATTTCACATTCTCGGTATAGCGGCACTGAGGGAAATTCATACATCCCCAGAACTCTCCGTACCTGCCGTTTCGAAGTTTCAGCTCTCCTCCACAATGAGGACAGTTCCTGACCACACGATCTCCATTTTCTTTCTTGAGATACTCATAGCACAGCTGATTCATAACACAGTCATTGAATGCTCTGTGTGCACCCTCGGTACTGACCTGATAATGCTCTGCAATATCCACCAGCCTATGGTGCGCCATCTGTGGCAGAAGTTTTTTGGCCAACGGAAGTGTATCCACATAATCATTTGTTATTGTCTTCCCATACAAGTGCTCTGCAACTCTCCATAGATATTTCATATCGAAGCAATGTATGTTATGTCCAACCAGGACAAAATCTCCTATGAATTCCAAAAATGCAGGAAAAACGACATCAATAACCGGTTCATTTTCCACCATGGCATCTGTTATGCCATTTACGGCGGTCGCCCCGGCCGGTATAGGTCTCTGCGGGTTGACCAGCATACTAAAACTGTCTGTGACTATACCGCCTGTAACTTTGACCGCAGATATCTCTATGATAGAATCCGTGCGCGGGCTGATTCCCGTTGTCTCCAGATCATATACCACATAATCACTCAGGAATTCGCTGCGCAGCTTTCCTCTTTTATCTCCCAGCATATTATACCCCTTTATCTCTGCACAAACGGAATCTCTCTCACATCATCCTCTATAAGATACGGCATCTCCTCATGGACCGTAGCATTTTCTGCGATCTTGGAAACATCCTGCTTAATATACTTGATCACGCCTGTCGCAAGTTTATTGCCCTCTCTGTCCATGATGCACGCATCCGTCACAACAAACTTAGATGTATCTCGCACGACGATACCTCTTCCGATCAATTCCTCATCATAAGGTACCGGTCTGTAATATTTTGTCTCCAGAGACAGGGTAACACCAAATGTCTCTTCAGATAATTCCTTAGCCCACAGAGAACGCAGGCCCATCTCGTCGAGCATTGCAGTTATCAGTCCTCCATGCACTCTGCCCGGGTAACTCTGATGTTGCTCTCTGTATCGGAAAATCGTCATAACACTGCCATCTTCCATATTATAAAAAGGCGCGCGGAGTCCATATTCGTTATCCATGCCACATATAATACACATTTTGCTATTCTTTTGTTTACTGATTACCTTCATAATGTCCTCCATAAATATACATGTAAATAATATAACATACCATAACGTCACTTTCTATCACAACTTTACGAAAAAGTGTATTTTCCGTGTGGATAATATATGCTATAATTTCTGTATTGCACACAAAAATATTACTATTAGAGGAAGGAAATCGAATTAATGCATTCACCTATAGAAATCGCTAAGAATTATATTGAAATCGGCATACATAAGACTATGCTCTCCGCATTTAAAATGGTTCTTCTGGGTATATTTGCAGGCTTATTTATAGCCTTTGCAGGTATCGCTTCGACGACGGCATCAAGCACTATCGCTGTCGCTTCCGTCGCCAAGCTTGTCGGTGCCATTGTTTTCCCGGCTGGTATGGCTATGGTTTTAATTGCAGGAAGCGAGTTATTTACCGGTAATAACCTGATCATCATATCCGTACTCGAAAAAAAAGTTCCGGTGACAAAGATGCTCAAAAACTGGTTTTTTGTGTATGTTGGTAATTTTATCGGCTCTCTGCTTGTTGCTTTGCTTGTAACATACGGTCATACCCCTGATCTCTTTGGCGAGGGGCTCGCACAGGCTATCGTAAACGCAGGCGCAGCACGGACATCACTCTCTTTTAGTGACAGCTTTATACGCGGTATTCTGTGTAATATCCTTGTATGTATCGCAGTGTGGATGGCTGTTGCAGCCAAACAGGTTCCGGGCAAGCTCTTAGTCAGCTTCTGGCCGGTCATGCTGTTCGTGCTCTGCGGCTTTGAACACAGCGTGGCAGATATGTATTTCGGACTATGTGCACTCTTTACATCCTCAGAATATGGTATCGCTGCCGATTCACTGACCTGGAGCAATTTCTTCACACATAATCTGATTCCTGTCACACTTGGCAATATTGTCGGCGGAGTCAGTGTCGGCGTTGGTTACTGGCTGGCATATCTCCATCGCACGCCGGGTATCCATACCCCTGTTGAAACGGAACAGGAAGACATTGATATTGCAGAAGAATACTAATCTTATTCTTTTAACACAGTTTTTATAATATCCATGATCTGATCCTGGCTCACAGGTTTCAAAATATATCCCGCAGGCTTCAGTGATAGAACTGCCTGTATCCTTGCCCGATCCTTCACCCCGGTTAAAAATACGACCGGGGTATTTTTTGCCGGTTCATATGCCCGGATCTTCTCAAGAGTTGCCTTGCCATCCTGTCCCGGCATATCATAATCCAGGAAAATCATATCCGGCTTCTCGCGCATTATGATCTTAAGCGCAACGTCTCCGGATTTTGCCATCTCAATGTTGAATCTGTCCTGCAACAGCCCCTTCATCATCCGAAGCTGTACCGCACTGTCATCGATCAGAAGAATACTCTTTTTATGTACGCCGCCTTTATTATTCTGTGTTTCCTCATTCTCCTGCGCAATGCCCAGCATCTCCCACAATTTACGAACGATCGATGAGATCGTGATTGGACGCATTAATACCTCATATTGTCCCGCATCGATATATGGCTTAAATGCGGCAAGTTCATCCTTTGTACCCAGACATACGACCGGTATGGAAGCATATCGTTTTTGCAGCTCCGTAAATATCTCTTCCTGCTCCTGTTTCATATCAATCAGGCATATCAGGATCAGATCCGGACTGGATACCTTAATCATTCCCTTTACAACTTCGGGATTATCAGAAGTAAGCTGAACATGAAAATGATCTTCCAGAACATCTCTGATATTTTGGACAACTGAATTTAGTTTCCCAACCAAAAAAACGTTTTTCATAGCATAACCTCCTGGTATAAAATGTCAGATGACACCATCTGTAATATTTTCTCCAACCTGCAGCAATGCAAGCATTTTATCCACAGTTTTTTCCGCTTCATCAGTCTCCAGATCCGAGATCTGTGTGAAGAGCTGCTCCATCAAAAGCTTTATCTCTCCTGTATAAGAATACCTCTGCATACCTTCAACGATGTGATCTGCCATGTTATAATCATCCTCACCAAGACAGGATCTTAGCAGCATGAGATCTAACATTGTCTGATTGGAGCCGCGCGCTTCTTTTGTCGCATCCGGCTCCTCGGATGTATCAAATACGCGCAATCGTTCATAATGCTTCTGCAGTTCCTCCATAAGCACAGGATTAAGCAGACTGATTTTTTCATAATCATGATCTATGGCTGCCACCTCAAGGATCCTTGCAAGCTTGGATAATAACAGCGCCCCGATCATTGCAGCATTACTCTTTAAAGCATGTACCTCTATCCTGTACCGCTCCAATGTCTCCTGCTCTGTGATCGTTTGCATAAACTCACCAAGCATTTCAGCAATTCCCTGCAGTGAATGATAGACATCGATTATCGTCTTCCTGAGCAGTTCCGTGTCTGATATATGCATACGTGCATAGTCCCAATCAAATTCATCCAGCTCCGGAAAACGGGATATATCACCGGATATTTCAACCGCCTCTTCACTTTTTTCCTGCTGCCTGCTATCTGCCTGATTCCGGGTTATATCGGCCGATTCCTCCGTTACCGTACAAACCAGATCAGGCGGAAGAATTTCCTTTAATACCTGCTCCAGCTTCTCAGGTATAATCGGTTTTGATACAAATCCGTCAAATCCTGCCTCCAGATAACGTTCTCTTGCCCCTGTGATTGCATTGGCTGTCAGTATCACCACAGGTGTATCTTTACACAGATTGTCTTCCTGCGTTTTCATTCTATGTAATGTCTCAATACCATCCAGCCCGGGCATCATATGATCCAGGAAGATCGCATCATAATGCGTATGGCGAATTAATTCCAGACATTTCTCACCGGAATCCGTATCTTCTATCTGTATCCGCGTCTGCTTCAACAGATTACGGAATACATTTCTGTTTATGGCATTGTCATCAACCACCAATACTCTCGCATTCGGTGCTGTAAACAATGAATGATATGCATATTCCCTGCACATCATTTTATAGCGGCCCTGATAATCACCGATTTCGGCAGTATCAGTTATCGTCTGCTCGAGATCAAACGAAAAGGTACTTCCCTCACCGTATACGCTGTTCACGTCAAGTTTACTTCCCATCAAATGCAGAAGGTCAACGACAATACGCATACCCAGTCCGGTTCCCTCTATATTACGATTTCTGTTCTCTTCTATTCTTGAGAAAGAGGCATATAGCTTTGGCATATCCTCTTCCTTGATTCCTATGCCTGTATCCCTCACCTCAAAATATAAGATAACCTTATCCTGCTTCCTCTCACCCGTCACGGCCAGCGTCACAGTTCCTGTCTCCGTGTACTTGACAGCATTGGTAAGCAGATTAACCAGTACCTGCCGTATCCTTATATCATCTCCATGCAGTCCGTTTGGCAGCTCCGGATCAACCAGCACCTCCAGCGTCAGCTTTTTTTCTCTGACCTTCACATAGATCAGATTCACAACATCATGAAGCAGACTATCCAGTTCATAATCTACCGGAATAATCTCCATCTTACCCGCTTCTATTCTGGAAGAATCCAATATCTCATTTATAATACTGAGGAGCGCCCCTGCTGAGGACTTTACGTCCATGGCATACTGCCTGATCTCCTCCTCTGTACTCTCTCTCAGTATCATTTCATTCATTCCAAGGACAGAATTGATCGGGGTTCGTATCTCGTGAGACATTCTTGCAAGGAAATCAGATTTTGCCCGGTTAGCCTGTTCAGCTATGGCAGTCTGTTTCTCCAGGCTGATCGTATAATTATAATTCTCCGTGACATCATTGATCACATACATATATCCATACATTTTAGAATTGCGGACAATGTTTTTACCGTAAATTCTGTATACCTTGTCATCCACAAATTTTCTCTGCCGCGTTCCTTCTAATTCCTTCAATTCATCAATATAGGGATTCGCTATACCGACAGCAACATCCGGATAGACTATCTTTGCCTGCGGATTCATGTAGATAACCTGTCCTGTATCATCAGATACAATAAGCCCATCGGCAAACTCATCGATTACATTCTCTTTTGCCAGTGCAAGCGTATCCAGCAGATCATACCGCATCAGAAGAATCATAAGTAATATGACTGCTATCAGATATGCCGGCAGGGTTGAATCATAACCTCCCGTAATGCCTGACAAAAACACCAGCAGACTGATCCCTGATACAAAAGTTATCGTATTCAGATACATGATCTGCTTCTTCTCGCGTCTGCTTTCTGCACGGATATATCCTTTGATCCCGATCGTAAGCAGGGTAAACAGATACGCTGTAATACAGACGGTAAATATATTATAGACAATACCGTGTCCCAGAACCAAATGAGGGAAAAAACCTTCATGAACATAATCAATCCTGTTATAAAACAATCTGTGCCTGTCGCATGTCAAAACCAACAAGGTAATGCTGACATGGAACAGACACAAAATACATTTGAGCCATTTCGGAAATCTGACTTTATAGTATTCAAGAACAAACAGAAATGTGCCCAATATTATATATGGTTTTCCAACATAGATAAATTTAACCGCCTGCAGGGCCATTTCTTTGGTATTCGCCTGCAGCTCCATCAGATAACCGACAAAGTTAATCAATACAGAGACAAAAACTGTCATCAGAATTAATTGAAGGCGCGATGGTTTCTGTGTAATCAGATACAGGATCTCCCCAAATATGATGATGATTCCTATATATTGAACTGCAACAAAAACTGAATACATTTCCGTCCCTCCAAAATATTTTCTGTATTAGAATTATTACTCAAACGGAATATACAGATCCTCAATGTAAACGCCTACCAAAGTATTTATATTACACGGATTTTCGAACTCAAACCTTATCTCCTGATAATATTTTCCGTTATTCTCCTCGAAACACATACTGCTGCAACCTATATCTAAGTCTTCTTCAAGATCATGACTCATAAGCAAAAAGCTCTCGCCATCGATAGAAACAAGTCTGACGCGCAGATATGTATCGGATATTCCGAGAATATCCTGAGGAACCTCCGATATATCCATCATCAGTGTCATGCCAAGTGGTGAAACATAAATATTTTCCACATAGGCTGTGTGGTCAAGGAAAGGATATGCCATATCCCTGTTCCCTTCCACATTGATCTCCTCTGTCACAGTGTAATCCGCAGAGAACGAAAGGCTCCATATACCCTCAACGATCATCTCAGGCTCATCACCAAAAGGATCCCGCATCAGATTCATCAGTGATACTGTCAGTGTCTCTCCATCTGTAATCAGTTGCTCTGTCGAGATACTTACCACATATGTCGCTATATTCTGTTTTTCCTCTGATACTTCAAGCAACTTACAATCCGTCGCTCCACTGATAAGCTTATCTGTATTGTAGTTCTCACCCTCACAGAAGGCGAAATATTCGAATCCAAGCTGGTCAGAAAATGTCACACTGCTCGGAGCAGTAATACGCACTAACGCATATACGGCATTCTTTTCTACTACTGTTTCCGTAAGCTCTATCACAAGATCCGGTTTACTCTCTGCATATTGCTTCTGTCCCTCCACCCCGGTCTTCTCCATCTCTTCTTCGCTTGCAATGTCAAAAAAATCCATAAATCCCCGTTTCATCTCAACGAATATACCCGCACTGGTTCCCACGGTATATACAAGGACACAGCAAAAAAGAACAATCCCACAGGCAGCAAGACGGATTGCAAGCTTACTTTTCCCGGATCGCCCGTTAAGAAATGTCATCTTATCACTTCTTTTTTTTTGTGCAGAATCTGTTATCTGTAGATTTTTAAGTGTTTCATCTACACGTTTTTTGTAGGTATCAGGCACATCTGTCTCTTCGGCAAGCCGTCGAAGTTCCTTGTCCATTCTTCCCATCATCTGTCCTCCTCAACTAATAATAACGCCCCTCACATTGTATTCGGTGGCTGATCATCGAACCGCATTCTAATTATGAACTTTCGTCCACCGGCATTTCTCCTCTGTCTGATCTAAAACTATCACGCAGATATTTTCTTCCTCTGTTCATCCTGGATTTGACCGTTCCGACCGGTATATCAAGAACCTGTGAGATCTCCCTCACCGACAAACCCGAATAATAATACAGTACAACTACCTCACGATATTCTTCCTGCATCTTCTGAACCATATCCCATAGCTCATAGTGGTTATCAACAGCAGGCGCCATCATGCTTTCAAGCTGTTCATCTCCCGGAAGTTCCATGCGGTGTCTTTTGATCTGCAGTGCTTCATTGCGTGTGATCTTCATTATCCAGGCTGCAAATTTATGTTCCTGCTGCAATTGATCAAGTTTTTCATATCCCTTTTGGATCGCACTGCACACAGCATCTTCCGCATCTGCCTGGTTTTTCAAAACAGAATATGCACAGACATATAACTGTTTTTCTAATTTTTTTATTTTGTTGCAAAATTCCGTACCATTCATACATTTCATCCTTAACTGTTTGTGCCAAACAAATTTTCTCCCTTAATATATATGATACAGAAAGGATACAAAAAGTTCCATAATTTTTTTATTTTCTTTTAAATGAACAAATTTTATTATATGTTCATTATCACAGCAAAAAACATCGGTGCATTCCAATCTTTTGATTAGAACGCACCGATGTCTTTTAATAAAATATTGTATTATAATTATACAAGCTCAAGGATAACCTTCATGGCACCATCACCACGACGCTCACCGATCTTAACGATTCTGGTGTAACCACCCTTACGTCCGGCATACTTTGTACCATACTCATCAAATAACTTAGCTGTAAGGTCAACCTTCTTTGTACCTGCCTTCTTACCAGCAGCCTCTGTAGGAACCTCTACTACAGGATAAAGAACCTTAAGCATCTGTCTTCTGGCATGAAGTCTTGAAGGCTGATCCTTCTTAACCTTCTTCTCAACCTCATCATACTGAGTTACTTTCTTGCCATCAACAACCTCTTTGATTCTCTTTCCGTCTTTATCTTTCTTAGCAACCTTTGCTGTAACGGTAACTTCATCATAGTTGTCCTTTTCCTTTACAGCTAAAGTGATCAGATGCTCTGCGATCTTACGAACTTCCTTCGCTCTTGCCTCTGTTGTCTCGATCTTGCCATGATATAACAGCTGCGTTACCTGATTGCGAAGTAATGCATTTCTCTGATCTGATTTCTTACCAAGCTTTCTATACATTGCCATTTTAAAAATTCCTCCTTACCCTTCCGGGTCTTCACTGTGCTTACTATTATTCGGCGTGAGTGGTAATTATTCATCTCCTGTACGGAGGGATAATCCAAGTTCCTTTAACTTGGCCAATACTTCCTCAAGGGACTTGCGACCAAGATTACGTACCTTCATCATATCCTCTGAAGTCTTATTGGTTAATTCTTCTACTGTATTGATGCCTGCTCTCTTCAAGCAGTTATAAGAACGAACGGAAAGCTCCAGCTCGTCAATATTCATCTCAAGTACCTTTTCTTTCTCATCGTCTGTCTTCTCCACCATGACGTCAACTGACTTGGCGTTCTCTGACAGGTCAATAAAAAGATTCAAATGCTCACTAAGCACCTTAGCTGCAAGGCTGACCGCCTCATCTGGTGCCAATGTTCCATTTGTGTATACGTCAAGCGTAAGCTTGTCATAATCTGTAATCTGACCCACACGTGTATTCTCAACCGTAAGGTTCACACGCTCAACAGGTGTATAAATTGAATCGATGGCGATAGCATCAATTGATGTATCGAGATCCTTATTCTTATCTGATCCAACATATCCTCTGCCGTTTGTGATGGTAAGCTCCATCTCAAGTTTGGCATCAGGGCCACTCAGATTAGCAATTACGAGGTCCGGATTCAGAATCTCAATATCTCCATCCACCTGAATATCACCAGCTGTTACGACACAATCTCCTGAAGCATCAATGTAGGCCTGCTTGATTTCGTTTGTAGATCCGTTATTCTTGATACACAGCTCTTTGATATTCATTACGATCTCTGTCACATCTTCCTTGACACCAGGAATAGAGCTAAACTCATGAAGAACACCTTTGATCTTCAGCATGCTGACTGCTGTACCCGGCAAAGATGACAGCATAATTCTTCTGAGCGAATTACCAAGAGTTGTACCATAACCTCTCTCCAAAGGTTCTACTACAAATCTACCGTACTTGTTGTCCTCAGAAATCTCAGCGATTTCTATTTTAGGTTTTTCAAATTCAAACACTATTGCCCCTCCTTCTGGATAACCGGTGTTTTAAGCCACTGCAACGTTCCACGATCCTGTGGAACTTATTTATTACTTAGAATATAACTCGACGATCAGTGTCTCGTTTACAGGTACATCGATCTGCTCTCTAAGCGGCTTCTCAAGTACAGTACCACTCAGTGTCTCAAGATCTGACTCTAACCATGCCGGAGTTGTATGTCCTGCATTTGCCTCAACGATATCCTTATATCTCTGAAGAGACTTGCTCTTCTCTCTGATCTCGATCTTATCACCAGCACTTACTCTGTATGAAGGAATATTGATGCACTTGCCATTTACAAGTACATGCTTGTGATCAACGATCTGTCTTGCCTCACGTCTTGTTCTTGCAAATCCCATACGAAATACAATGTTGTCAAGTCTTAACTCAAGCAATACCATAAGGTTAGGACCTGTAAGACCAGGCATTCTCTCAGCCTTCTCGAAAAGGTTACGGAAAGGCTTCTCAAGCATACCATAGATAAACTTTGCCTTCTGCTTCTCACGAACCTGTAAACCATATTCGCTTACTTTTCTGTTTGCTCTTGTTAATTTTCTGTTTGATTTCTTATTTACACCGAGATACATTGGCTCCATACCCAAAGATCTGCATCTCTTAAGAACAGGGGTTCTATCTACTGCCATTATTCTTGTACCTCCTACTAAACTCTTCTTCTCTTTGGCGGACGACATCCATTGTGTGGAACAGGAGTAACATCCTTGATACTAACTACTTCAAGACCACATGCTGAAAGGGCACGAATAGCTGCCTCTCTTCCTGATCCAGGTCCCTTAACCATAACATCAATAGTCTTAAGACCATATGGAAGTGCTGCCTTTGCAGCTGTCTCAGCTGCCATCTGTGCAGCATAAGGTGTAGACTTTCTTGATCCTCTGAAGCCTAATCCACCTGCACTTGCCCAGGATAATGCATTACCCTCAGCATCTGTTAATGTAACGATTGTATTGTTAAAAGATGACTGGATATGAGCCTGTCCACGCTCTACGTTTTTTCTGACACGCTTCTTAGCCACTTTTTTGGTAGTAACTTTCTTAGCCATTAACCTAAACCTCCCTGGTTATTTCAAACGTTCCGCGATTATGTTGTAATCGCATATCATAATCAATTCTCACATAAATGTGAGACTGTCTTCTCTATATATTATTACTTCTTCTTATTTGCAACTGTCTTCTTAGGACCCTTACGTGTTCTTGCGTTTGTCTTTGTCTTCTGTCCACGTACCGGAAGTCCCTTTCTGTGACGGATTCCACGGTAACATCCGATCTCCTGTAAACGCTTGATGTTAAGAGCTACTTCTCTACGTAAATCACCCTCTACTACCTGAGTCTCATTGATGATCTCACTGAGTCTCTTAACCTCATCATCAGTCAGATCACGTACTCTTGTATCAGGATCCACATTTGCTTCTTTCAGAATTCTTGTTGCTGAAGTTTTACCTATACCATAGATATAAGTAAGACCAATCTCGATACGCTTGTCTCTTGGTAAATCAACACCTGAAATACGAGCCATTCTAATATACCTCCGTAAATTCTCCATTAAAAACTTCTTTTGTCCCCAGGGGTCCGTATCTCTTATATAACATAAAATAAGAGGTGAAATGCATACTTTTCCCGCCTCAGACAATTTATTAATTTTATAAATATAGCATTATTATGCTACAGCCGCTCAAATTTGACACGATTCAATGAATATCGTGTATAAATGTTAGTATGTGATATGGAATTGTATCACACGCACAAATACAAGGCATAGTTATAGATGGGCTATCATCCTAAATACCTTGTCCTAACTGTCCTGCTGTTAAATTAATTAACCCTGGCGCTGTTTGTGCTTTGGATTCTCGCAGATTATACGAATACTGCCTTTTCTTTTAATGACTTTGCACTTATCGCAAATTGGTTTTACTGATGCTCTAACCTTCATTAAAATGTTCTCCTTTCAAAAAAAGTCCGCTACAAATTGATATTCTACCATCAAATAGAATACAATGCAAGCAATTTTTTTATTTATTTTGCTCTCCATGTTATTCTGCCCTTTGTCAGGTCATATGGAGATAAAACTACAGTTACCTTATCACCTGGAAGAATCTTGATATAGTTCATTCTGAGCTTTCCGCTGATATGTGCCAACACCTTCAACCCATTCTCAAGTTCAACCTGAAACATTGCATTTGGAAGCTTCTCTAATACAACGCCTTCCATCTCGATTTCATCTGCCTTTGGCATATAATCATCCTCCTATCATCCTGTGTGCCATCTTCATTCTGACTTCCATACATGGCACCAGATCTATATTTGCATTATAACTCTACTCCATCAGCCCTGGACAGTATCTCAGGATCCCCCTCTGTGATCAGAATCGTATTCTCATAATGTGCCGATAACGAACCATCTGCTGTCACTACCGTCCAGTCATCATCCATCCATTCAACTTCGTAGCTTCCTATATTAATCATAGGCTCCACAGCGATCGTCATTCCGGGACGAAGCTTCGGTCCCTTTTTCAATCGTGTAAAATTCGGTATCTCCGGTGCTTCATGCAGGCTTGCTCCCACACCATGTCCGACAAGATCCCTGACTGCCGAATATCCTCTGGCCGTAATATAATCAAAAATAGCCCTGGATATGTCATTGATATGATTTCCTGCCCTGCATGCTTTCAATCCTTCGAAAAAACTTTCTTTCGTTACTGTAATCAGATCTGCAGCCTCCGGACTGATCTCACCGACTCCATAGGTTCTCGCAGAATCTGAATGATATCCTTCATAGATAACGCCTGCATCAAGGCTTACGATATCGCCTTCCTGAAGTATCCTCGTTTTGGATGGAATACCATGAACCACCTCATCATTTACAGACACACATATGGATGCCGGATATCCGTTATAATTCAGGAAAGATGGTATACATCCATAGCTTCTTATGACTTCCTCGCCAAGCCTGTCGATCTCATATGTTGAAATGCCCGGCTTTATGGCTTTTTTTATTTCCTCATGCGTGAGGGCAAGAATCCTTCCTGCCTCACGCATCAGTTCAATCTCTCTCTGAGATTTTAGTATTATTGCCATATTAGTTTTCTCCTAAAATTGCAATAATTGCCTGGAATACATCCTGCATATCCATTGTACCGTCTACCTCTGCGATAACACCCTTCTTTGTATAGAAATCTATCAAAGGCTGAGTCTGATCGTGATATACCTTTAATCTGTTAAGTACTGTCTCCGGCTTATCGTCATCTCTCAGGATAAGATCTGCGCCACAGGTATCACACTTTCCTTCAACCTTGGTAGGATTGTACACGATATGATAAGTTGCTCCACAACCTACACATGCTCTTCTTCCTGACATTCTGTTAACGATGTTCTCATCCGGAACCTCAACATTGATTGCATAATCAATGCTGTCTCCATTTGCTGCAAGTGCTTTATCCAGTGCCTCTGCCTGCGGAATCGTTCTTGGGAATCCATCCAGAATGTAACCATTCTTGCAATCATCTGCCTTAAATCTATCCATGATCAGATCAACGACCAGCTCATCCGGCACAAGAAGTCCTTTATCCATATACTCTTTTGCCTTTGCTCCGAGCTCTGTTCCATTTTTGATATTGGCTCTGAATATATCTCCTGTTGAGATATGAGGAATTCCATACTTTGCAGCTATCATCTTTGCCTGAGTACCCTTGCCGGCACCAGGTGCTCCCAACATAATTATCTTCATATATACCCTCCGTAACACCTATATTATAATTTGTCCATCTCGAGTTCGTCTCGATGCTTTGTTTCGTCTTTTGTCCATATACAGGAATAGGAATGTACCCTATGAGGATACACTCCCAATCTTCCTTTTCATTCCGCGATTGGTCCTTAACCGGGGAATTACTGTAAGATCACTAATCTGTCAAGAATCCTGAATAATTTCTGACAATCATCTTGGACTCTATCTGTTTTATTGTCTCAATAATTACACCAACTATAATGATCAGTGATGTACCACCAAATGATACATTTGCTCCAAACATTCCATTGAAGAATATTGGAATCAAAGCCACTATAATCAGACCAAGTGCTCCGATAAATACAATGTAATTTAATATCTTATTCAGATAATCCTGTGTTGGCTTACCAGGTCTGATACCCGGAATAAATCCGCCGCTCTTCTTCATGTTGTTTGCAATCTCCATCGGATTGAAAGTAACCGATGTATAGAAATATGCAAAGAAGAATACTAACAGGATGTAAATAATCAATCCAATACTTGCCCATGGGTAAGATGGATTAAACCAGTAATTGGAATTCATACCTCTCAATATCTTAGCCCATACGCCGCTTGCATTGACATTGAACAGGTTCATAATAACTGCCGGTACCGACAGGATAGATGATGCAAAAATAACAGGTATAACACTGGAGGTGTTAACCTTCAGCGGGATATGACTTGCATGTCCTCCTACCATACGTCTGCCCTGAACCTTCTGAGCATACTGAACAGGAATCTTTCTGACACCATCCTGTAAAAGTACAACCAGTACAACTGTAACAACTACAACGGCAAGTATGATCGCAGCTGCAATAACCTGGTTGACAATATCCTTGTTTTTAATAAACATAGAATAAAGATCCGCAAAATCACTCGGCATTCTGGATACGATATTAATCAAAAGAATGATTGATATACCATTTCCGATACCATAGTCTGATATACGCTCACCAAGCCACATAACAAAAGCACTACCGGTTGTCAGTGTAATGATGATGAGTGCATATCCAAGAGGTCCTTCGATTGTAAGATAGTGACCTCTTGAGAAACCTATTGCTAATCCGAGACTTTCTATTATAGAAAGAAGAATCGTAACGTATCTTGTGATTGCTGTCATCTTCTTTCTTCCCTCTTCTCCATCCTTCTGCATCTCTTCAAGTGCCGGAATGGCGATTGTGAGGAGCTGCATAATAATGGAGGATGTGATATATGGTGTAACATTCAATGCAAAGATCGACATCTGTGTGAATGAACCGCCTGTAAATGAACTGATGAAGCTGTTTGCATCACCCAAAGCTGATTCAAGATATTGTTTTACAGCTTCTGTATCAAGTCCAGGTACAGGAATCTGTGAACCAAGTCGAATCACAACCAGGATAAAAAGTGTAAAGAGCAGTCCATTACGAATCTCTTTTACCTTGAAAGCATTTTTTAAGGTTTTGAACATACTTAAATCACCTCTGCTTTTCCACCAAGAGCTTCAATCTTCTCAGCAGCAGACTTACTGAAAGCGTTTACCTTAACAGTAAGCTTTTTTGTCAACTCTCCATTTCCTAAAATCTTTACACCGTCTCTAGGATTCTTAACAACACCTGCCTCGATCAGAGTAGCTACTGATACCTCAGCGCCATCCTCAAATCTCTCGAGTGCAGAAAGGTTGATTGCAACGATCTCTTTGTGATTTCTGCATGTGAATCCTCTCTTAGGGATTCTTCTATAAAGTGGCATCTGACCACCTTCGAAACCAGGTCTTGGTGCTCCTGAACGAGCTTTCTGACCCTTATGTCCTTTACCTGCGGTCTTGCCATTTCCTGAACCATGTCCACGGCCTCTTCTAAAGTTATCGCTTTGAACAGCGCCTTCAGCTGGCTTTAAACTTGATAAATCCATGACTCTACCTCCTTCTCAAATAATATATTAAATCTCTTCTACTTTAACCATGTGACGAACCTGGTTAACCATTCCCATTGTAGCTGCATTGTTAGGAAGCTCAACAGTCTTGTGCATCTTGTTTAATCCAAGTGCCTTTACAGTTGCTCTATGCTTAGGAATAGCACCAATCGGTGACTTCACTAATGTAACCTTAACCTTATCTGCCATTTTGATATACCTCCTTAGTTAAGAATCTCATCTAATGACTTACCACGGAGTCTGGCGATCTCTTCAGGTGACTTAATCTTAGAAAGACCTTCGATCGTAGCAAGAACTACGTTCTGCTTATTATTTGAACCTAAGGACTTTGTACGGATATTTGTGTATCCTGCAAGCTCCAATACCTTACGTGCAGGACCACCAGCGATGATACCAGTACCTTCAGGAGAAGACTTCAGTAATACTCTTGCACTACCGAACTCACCTTCCCAATCATAAGGAATACTGCCGTTCTCATTAATATTTACCTTAATCAGTTTCTTGATTGCATCTTCTTTGCCCTTACGGATTGCCTCAGGGACCTCAGCTGCCTTACCTAAGCCGGCACCAATATGACCGTTCTTATCTCCGACAACAACGAGAGCTGCGAATCTCATGTTACGTCCACCCTTTACAACCTTGGTTACACGCTTGATATTAACAACACTCTCTTCTAACTCTAAATTAGTAGCATCTATAATCTCATGCTTCATGCGTCGTTCTCCTCTCTGTTAGAATTCAAGACCAGCTTCTCTGGCTGCATCAGCCAAAGCCTGAATCTTACCCTGATATATGAAACCGCCTCTGTCAAAGACTACTGTATTGATGCCTGCATCCAGAGCTTTCTTAGCGATAACCTGACCTAAGTAAGCAGCTGCAGCAACATCATTTGTCTTCTCTAACTGATCTTTTACTTCTTTCTGAACTGTTGAAGCAGACACTAAAGTTTTGCCGACTGTATCATCAATAATCTGAGCGTACATATGATTATTACTTCTGAATACAGCAAGTCTTGGTC
>JBJEJF010000051.1:0-8733 GCA_051877775.1 Wujia sp. | reverse complement strand
GAATTTTCAAGAGCCTTCTATGCGATAGGGTTGATTCTTGCCGGAATTGTAGGAGATCGAAGCAGAAAGTACGGAGCCGTCAGCTGCCTCGCGGCTTTATTTTTCCCCTTTGCAATGATTGCTTTATCCAATGAGGTTGGCATCAGTATGGTTCTGTGGATTCTTGGATATTGCTTGTTTGGATTTCTTGCTGTATTTCGCGTGATATTATTCTCAGATATTGCTCGAACAAAGGAGCATTTCCTATATATGGCAGGATTCGGATTGATGTTCGGAAGACTGGGCGATGCAGCGGGCAGTCTAACCGGTATCATACTGAACGACAATCTCATTCCCCTGGTAATCGTCGCCAGCATTTGCTTCGTTTTAACTTATGTTGTTTTCTTCATGCTTTACAACAGGCTTTATATGCCTGCCCCCCAGCCCATGCCAAGCCAGGAAGAACGTCTGCATGAGTTTATTCAAAAGCATGCTCTTTCTTCACGGGAAATTGAAGTCCTTAATCTCATCATAGAGGGTGCTTCCAATGGTGAAATATCTGCTAAATTGTTCATATCTGAAAACACGGTAAAATTTCATGTCCGGAACATCTTAAAAAAGACCGGTTGCTCCAACCGCACAGAGCTACTCACTGCGCTGAATCAATCGTAGACAGGAAACCGGTTATTTTGTTCACGCCATCATATTATCAAATAAATACTCTGTTCCTAAAAAAGGAACACTAAGCCTGCAAAATGAAAGACCGCTCTTTGATGATCATAATCGACGATCATCAAAGGGCGGTCTGTTATCTGCTTTTACTTCGGTTTTTATTTAATGCTTATTTTTTTGTTGTCACCGTCTTGCTGTATACTTTCCAGTCTGAATAATATTTTGTTCCTCCGACAGACCTGTAAGTTCTGATCTTAACATAGTACTTTGTCGCCGGTTTCAGTTTGGTAATGCTCTTGGAGACTGTAGAATTCTTACTAACTGTAATCGTTCTGACATTCTTCGTGAAGCTCTTATTTGTCGCATACTGGATCTGATATCCGCTTGTCTGCGTTGGCTGCTTTTTCCATGTCACCTTAAATCCCTTTGACTCAGGTGTCAGCTTGCTGATAGTTGTACTCTTCGGATTGATCTTGAAGGTCCTTGTAACCGTCCCCGAATAGTTACCCTTGAACTTGATCGTAACCGTTGCCTTTCCGACATTCCTGTTGTTCTTATAGCTGACAGTGTAATAGGACTTGCTTATCGTCTTTCCCGCAGAATCCTTGACGATAACTCCAGGCTTTAACAGTTCACCTGTGTATGTTCTGCTTGTATATGTGAGTGTCACACTCTTGATTTTTTTAATCGTCGTAGTGCTGAATACCTCTCCACACTCGCTGCAGGCTGTTACGATCTTACCATCTGCCTTATTCGTTGCCGCCTTTTTCGTCGTCACCTTTTTATGGTCAGCCATGGCAATATCCTGAACATCTTTTGTATCCTGATATGCCTTTCCTCTAAACAATACTGTTGCAGTATATGTCGTCGTACCCATAGCCTGACAGGTTGCCTCTGTCTTGACCTCTCCGGTCACAGATGCCGTTACATGCTTCTCATCATCACCATCCACACATTCGAATACTGCCTCACATGTCTTACCATCATCCGACCAGGTAAATGTCGGTTCTCCATATGTATGCTCAGATACATTGTATGCAATCGCATAAGTTGAGAATCTGTCTGTATCAAATGTAAGCTGACCCGTTGCATCATCATATTCTGTATCTATTACTTCCGCGGTACCTTCATGCTCACGAATGACCTGATAACCATCATTTCCGGCCAGAGATACGTCAAGCTTCACAGTAATAGTAACCGGATCAGATAACTCATGGAGACTCGTATTCCACGCATCATTTTCTGCCGCATCCGGGTCATAATTCTTGATAATGGATTCTGTCAGATCAACATCCATGTATGCAGCGACATTCTTGCCATCTGCTGCTGCAGCGATCTTCTCAGCATCCTCATCTGTGACAGTCACAGAATTAATATCAAGCTTTGCATTTCCACTTTCAATTGCCTTATCAGCATTTTCAATCGATGCTTCTGAGATACTGTCGTTATTAACTGTAACAGTATCCTCGGTCTTTGCAAAGCCTGCGCAGATATGACCTGCATTTTCAGGCATAATAAATGTATATGTACCTCTCTCTTCACCTGCCACTGCACCGGTGATCGGAGTTCCGTTTACATTCAGTGTATCCTTCACATACTGATATCCAACAGCCGGCAGAATTGTCACATTTACAGGCTCGCCTGCTGCGATCCATGCCTCAAAATGTCCGTCTCTGCCATCAAGCGTGTAATACCCTTTCTCAAATCCGTTCATTGTGACTGTACCCTTGTCCGGATTCGGGAAAGAAATCCCCTCATCTATCACATATGATATCGCATACAGAATCGGATCCAGTGA
Organism: Wujia sp.; assembly: GCA_051877775.1. Taxonomy (GTDB): domain Bacteria; phylum Bacillota; class Clostridia; order Lachnospirales; family Lachnospiraceae; genus Coprococcus_C. The sequence goes on along the minus strand of JBJEJF010000051.1, from coordinate 6,284 downwards.
GGTCAGCGTATAGCTGTTCTCGCCTAATTCAAACCGGCAGTCATCTTCTGTGACAGCCGCTGACGGATCTATCACACGATATCCCATATAACTATCATTTAATCCATTTGCATTACCATCTTCCTCTGTGATGGCACCGGTCGGATACTTTTGATAATACTTACTGCGAAGTGCAACCATTCCCAGATCGCTGTCTTCACCCATCAGCAGGCGTATCTGACCTTCCTGAAATACTGTACAGTTCGTATCATTCTCCTCCGCTGTGAAGAGAATAATCTCGCCATATACCTGCACCTTCGCACTTTGTACCATGACATCCTTAACATCTACAAATGGAATCTCAGCATAGATAACAGCATTTATCTTGTCTCTGCTGTGGAATTCATAGTTATTGAACAGCACGCTGTCAATTGCATTGAACGCCACCTGGGCAGGCTGTTCCTTTGAACCAATATAGAGTACAACATCATTTGCAAGATTAAAATAACCGGCGGTTCCATCAGAAGCCTCTACACCTTCCATCAATGTGAGCGTTCCGTTTCCATCACCATCGATCATCGTGCCGGAGCCCAGCTGGATATTGAGAAGTTTATTATCTCCCTCAACCTGAAGTGCAATATGTTCCTTACCGGTTATAGACAGGGTCTGACTGCCCAGATCACAACCATTCAGGTGAACTGTGATCCAGCCGTTTTCTTCAGAGACAGAGATGACCTTTTTATCATCCTGCTCATAATATGGCTGTTCAGCCAGCACGCCCTCATCGAGCATTACTGTATCTCCAACCGTAATGGTAACGCCATCACTGCTCGGGTTATCTCCACCCGGATTGCCACCGCCTGTGCTTTCAAATGCGAATTCAAGATCAAAAGACAGATCCGCAAGTGTGCTCTCTTCATTTCCGGCAGCATCCACCCAATCCTGCAAGGTAAATGTCTTTCCTTCCTCACTGGTGAGTGCTGTAATATCTTCCGCAGAAGCAGTATATATCACATTTCCATCTGCACGAACAACCACTCCGCGTGTAGAATCAAGCTGATATCCCTCACAAGGCTCCAGTACCAGCGTAAGCGTAGATACCTCTGAGATATCAATGGCATTATATATGTCGTTATCCTCATCGACCATGGAAAAATCCGGATCCTCATCCAGCTTATAATATATGCTTCCTCCTGTGATCACGTTACTCTGGCAGGTAAAAGACAACATTCCAAGATTACCGCCCGGATTGTCACTTCCGCCCTGACCCACTTCTGCAAACCCAAGTTCAAGCTCATAATCTTCAGCAGATAATACCTCGAGCCAGTATCCATCTTCTCCTGTGAGTTCTGCAATATCCTCCTCAGCAAGCGCTTCCATCGCCCCCCGGACACCATACATAACACCACGAACTGTATCTATGGTATATCCTTCTTCCGGTACAACCTTGATCCCGATGATCGCATCCGATGCAACATTCTGCACCCATCTGGATCCTCCTTCATCAGGCGTAATACTGTTTACAGATGTCCAGTCTTCATCGCCTTCCAGCATGTAAAAGACCTCGCCCCCGGCGATATCCTCTGACACATTATGAATGTTAAAATTAACACGCGCTGTGTCCTGCGCATGTACGACAGGAACATCCAGCCCCAGCAATACACTGAGTGCCATACAAAGGCTCATCACAATTGCCAGAATCTGTTTCATGCTTCTGCATTTCAAATGTGTTTTCCCCATTATTCTTTCCTCCTTTTTAATAATATATATTTTAAAAAAATATGTATTATTATACCATTTTTGTGCATATTATTCCATGTTTTTCTGTTTTGTCAATTGCCTGTCCGGAAATAAGCATTGCAGAGATAAATAAAATACGCACAATAAAGGAACCCGGCTCTATTGTGCGTACATTATCTTAACCTTATAAAAAGATATTCAGGACACCCAAAACCAATCCGATCAGGGCACCCAGATTGACGATCGTATTCAATTCTTTTTTCATAACGGTAAACACCAGATCTTCCAGATCATCTACACTCATGGCATTTATCTTCTCTTCGACCATAGCCTGTATATCCAGTGTATCAAATATTTTATCGATACCACTCTTGACAAGGCGCGCGCAGACCGAAGCCAATGCCGAACGGATAACTGACTGTTCCAGTTCTATACCCTCCAATAACTGAAGTGCACTCTCGTTTTCCAGCTCTGTCAGCTTATTGCTTACGACCGGTGCAATATAATCAACCCCCTGTGCCGCGATCATATTCTGCACCTCAGCACCGACAGGTCCTATGACGGAAGCAATCAGATCATCTGTAAGGAACATTTCCAGCATGCTTCCTTTTATCTTGTCTCTGATTATGGATGTTCCCTTTTCAGCCAGGATATCCGACAGATCTAAATGCGAGAGAACATCCACCGCCATCTCACTGATCTTTCTCGAGAGCAGCTCCTTCTTCTCAATGTATGTCTCCTCTTGTATACCTGCCAGTTCTATAAGCTCTCCCTTGACCGGTGCATCAAGCTTCTCCATCATCATATCCGCAAGTGTAGCTCCGATTTCATCCGGCTGTATTTTTTGCTCAATATCTTCCCTGGTGATCAAGGTTGTCCCGACGACACTTCCGATTGCTTTCGCCAGACGCCCTTTGCCCTTGGGAATCGCCCCTGGTGTAAACGGAAGTCTATGCCCAAACAGATGTATCTCCTTTTTGGGATAAAACAACATCTTTACGGCAATATAATTCGTACAATACCCTATAAGCGCTCCTATGATCGGACCGGCCAAATATTTTAACATCTGTCTTCCTCCCTTTTATCTCTCTCTATAACAAACCTAAATGCTTTAAAACATCACTGCATCTGTTCACCATAATGATCTCAAGTGATGATTTTACCTCTTCTGCGACATCCTTCAGATCTTCTTTATTATCCTTCGGTATAAACACTGTTTTTACACCGGCACGTACTGCAGCCAGCAGTTTTTCGGGCAAACCGCCGATTGGCATTACACCACCCTGCAGTGATACCTCTCCGGTCATAGCATATTTGGGACTGACAGATTTTCCTGTCACCAGTGATGCAATCGCCGTGGTCAGCGTGATACCGGCAGAAGGGCCATCCTTCGGCGTGGCACCTGCAGGCACGTGAATATGTATATCATTTTCCTTGAACAAAGTCTCTGCTTCAGGATACAGGGATTTCACCAGACTGACTGCGATCTGGACGGACTCTTTCATAACATCGCCCAGCTGTCCTGTTATGATGATCTTACCGTCTCCCTTTGTAAACATGGATTCAATAAACAAAATATCACCACCGGCCTGTGTCCATGCCAGTCCCGTGATCACGCCCGGATGCTTCTTGCCCTCTGCCCTGTCATGATGGATCGGGGTCATATCCAGATATTGCCGCAGATTCTTATTGCTTATGGATATCTTTTCAGTATCACCCTTCACGATAGCTACAGCAGTCTTTCTACACAGACTGTCAATTCTTTTTTTGAGGCCGCGGACACCAGCCTCCATCGTATAATCAGATATCATTACACGGATTGCTTTTTCCGAGATACTCATATCCTGTTTTTTGATTCCACTGTTTTTCATAGCCTTTGGCAGCAGATGTTTCTTGGCGATCTCCACCTTCTCACTCTCCGTATATCCCTGAAATTCTATTACTTCCATACGGTTAAGCAATGGTTCCGGTATCGTTTCCGTGCTGTTGGCTGTACAGATAAATAAAACATCCGACAGATCATATGGCACATTCATGTAATGATCCGTAAATGTAACATTTTGTTCCGGATCAAGCACCTCGAGTAATGCACTGGACGGATCTCCATCAAACGCTTTCACCAGTTTATCCACCTCGTCCAATACCATAACAGGATTTGATACGCCACTTCGCTTTATCCCTTCCATAATCCTGCCCGGCATGGCTCCGACATACGTTCTTCTATGTCCCCGTATCTCAGCCTCATCCCGTACACCTCCCAGACTTACTCTGACATATTTTCTGTCCAGTGCCCTGGCGACACTCTGACCGATACTGGTCTTACCGGTTCCCGGGGCACCGACAAACAGTAATATAGAACCTGATTGTTTCTTATTCAGCTTCATTACAGCGATCTGTTCAATAATCCTCTGTTTTACTTTTTTCAGTCCATAATGATCTTCGTTAAGCACTTTTTCTGCCTTATCCAGATCTATATCCACAGGTTCTTCCTTTTTCCAGGATAGCGCAGTGACAAAATCCAGATAATCATAGAGCATACCATACTCATGGCTGCTCTCGCCCTCCTGCTTCATCCTGTTCAGAATTTTTTCCGCTTCTCCTCTTGCTTCTTCATTCATGCCGGAATCCCTGATCTTTAACTCGAATCTCCGAATATCAGTGAGATTTTCCGGATGCATTTCATCCAGCTCCTTCTGCAACAAATCTATCTGTTTACGGATGGCATCCTCACGCAGGATCTTATCATTCATATCCGACTGTTTTTTCTGCGCCTCATCCGACACATCCGCAACCTCCATCAGCTCATAAATCGCTTTTTTCATGATCTGATGTCTCTCTGATATACTGTCAGTCTCCAATATCCGGTATTTATCTTCATTGTCCATATAAAGATGCTGCGACATTGCGGATGCCATCTCGTCTATATTATCCCAGTGTATAATATAGTTACGTGCCATGATTCCCCACTGATAACGGTTTACAAACTTGAGGAGACTTGCTTTTAATTCCTGAAATTCTGCATCTGCAACATCCTTATCTTCATCTGACACATCATTGCGTTTTGCAAATTCTACAGTGATATCACCATCTGTGACCGATATATCATTGATTTCCACCCTGTCCGTGACTTTTACTGATACCGTACCCTGCTCATCACTGCTTAATACATGTCCTAATGCACCCATTGCATGGAAATCAGAAGGCTCGATTTCATTTCTTTTTTTATTATCCTTTAATACAGCAAATACAATATCCGTATCCGAGGCAACATCCCCGCCTGCGAGTTCCTCAAAATAACTCTTCTGAAAATAATAAGTCACGCCCGGAACGATAATCAATCCATAACTAGGTACAACTGTCATTGCTATCTCCTCCTGTCAATCACTTCTTCCATAAGGAAAACAGAAAGCTGTCACATTAGACCTGGTTGTTGTATATACAGCAAACCAAATCTATTTATGACAGCCCCTGATATTCACTATTTTAGTAACCCATGTCAGGCTGTGCAGGCATAGCCGGTGCAGCCTCTTTTATATCTGCTACTGCAGCTTCTGTCGTAAGCAACGTTGCTGATACACTGATGGCATTGGACAGAGCACTTCTTGTCACCTTGACAGGGTCAATGATACCTTCTTCTACCATGTTGACATATTTCTCTGAAACTGCATCAAATCCCATGCCCTCATCTAATTCTTTTACTTTGTTGATGATCACTGCGCCTTCAAGTCCGGCATTTTCTGCGATTGCACGCAGCGGAGCTTCCAGAGCCCTGGCAACGATCTCAGCACCGGTCTTCTCATCTCCTTCAAGCGTAGCAAGCATCTGGCGAACTGCCTTCTGTGCATGAATGTATGCTGAACCGCCGCCACTGATAATACCTTCCGATACTGCAGCTCTTGTCGCATTCAAAGCATCCTCCATACGATACTTAGCTTCCTTCATCTCTGTCTCTGTTGCAGCGCCGATCTTAATAACAGCGACACCACCACCCAGCTTTGCAACACGGTTTACCAGCTTCTCACGATCATAATCGGAAGTAACCTCTGCCTCCTGGCGTCTGATCGATGCGATTCTCTCATCGATATCCTTTTTGTTTCCTTCACCATCAACGATCGTTGTATGCTCCTTGGTGACCTTCACGGATTTTGCCTGTCCCAGCATATCAAGCGTCACATCCTTGAGCTGCATTCCAAGATCATCGAGGACAGCCTGTCCACCGGTCAGGATTGCGATATCATTTAACATATCCTTACGGTTATCTCCATAACCCGGAGCCTTGACTGCTACAACCTTGAGTGTGCCACGAAGTCTGTTTACGATCAGAGTCGTAAGCGCTTCTCCCTCAACATCATCGGCAATGATAAGCAATGATCTTCCCTGCTGCATCGTCTGTTCCAGCATAGGGAGTATATCCTGTATATTGGATATCTTCTTATCAGTGATCAGGATATATGGATGGTCCATATTGCAAACCATCTTCTCCTTATCGTCACACATATATGCTGATAAGTATCCGTTGTCAAACTGCATACCTTCGACAACATCTATCTCTGTGTTCATTGTCT
>JBJEJF010000050.1:0-9157 GCA_051877775.1 Wujia sp. | reverse complement strand
GAGCACCTGACTCTTAATCAGGGTGTGCGGGGTTCGAGCCCCCGGCGGCCCACTCGTAAAAGCATCGGTTTTGCAGACGTATCAGCTGCGGGGTCGGTGTTTTTTTTGTTGATGTGTTGGAGAGACGGGATCGTTGCATAGACTGTGATTGCGGTGGATATAAGATGAAGGAGGACGTACAGATGAGGTATGATGATATCATACAGACTGAGGATACGGATTTTCTGTATGACAGATGGCAGGATTACAGAGATGAATTGACGGATTTTATCATACAGAGTGTGGAGCATTATCATATCAGGCGTCACCTGAATTTCTGCGGGACGTTAAGGCTCCGGGGAACATATAATATAGAAGATATTGTGCGTGGTTATAAAGAAAAGCCTGTTCTTGCAATCTGGGGTGCCGGTGGGTGTAATGATATAGACATTGTGCGATTGTCGGGTTATTTTAGATTGGTTCTGATAGACCGGGATATTGTAAAATTAAAGAAAACCATAGAACGGTTTGGACTGGATGGGACATCCTGTGTGTGTACGGATCTGTACTTCTGGGATATCAGTCCGGAGGAATACAGGTTATTTGAGGCCATGCTGATGGATGGATGTTCAAAAAAAGAAATCGGTCAGTATCTCAGAGATATTGCGGAACATATGGAAATTCCTGATTACGACAGTCTGCCTGATTTTGATTACAGCGTGGTGGTGGGGCTGGCAAGTCAGCTTAATGTTCGTCTGGCCGCACTGGCAGATCTGTATGGGCATTATAATAATGTGAAGGATATTCTGCATGAGCTAAATGTACTGGCTGTTGACAGACTGCTCTGTGCAGTTGAGAAAATGACTGATAAAATGGTAATTACGGGTTATGAATTGATCCACGCAAGGGATTCGATCACGCAGGAAGACGAGGAGATCAGATGCAAGCTGAATGAAGACGAGGAGATACCTGTTTTCTCAAGAATCTGCAGTATGAGGGATGAAGGTAATCACAGTGCACCAGCCGGAAATGAAGTACTTGAAGATACGCTGCGCCTGTGGACTGAGTCAGAAAGATACCGGATTATCAGCCATAAAGCAATGTTCTGGCCTTTTTATGAACACAAATCATATCTGATGATGCTGTTTGCAATGGAAAAGGGTCAAGGTTCCTGTGATTAATAAAACTTTGAAAAACAAACTAAAAACTTAATAAAACAAAGAAAAATAAAGCATTTCAAACCTTTGTTGTCAAAATAAGATTAATATGGTATCATAGCGAAGATAATGAGATTAATTTTGACAAGTTTTTCGGTCATAAGGGGTATTTATGAAGTTATATGTTACCAGACATGGTCAGACACAATATAATATAGAGACCAGAATCTGCGGGAGGTCTAATGTCAGACTGACAGATAAGGGAATCCGTCAGGCAGAGGAACTGGCAGATAGCCTGAAGGGTAAGGATATTGACCTTATCCTGGTTTCTCCATTGATCAGGGCGACGACAACAGCAGAGATCGTCTCAGATAAGCTCAATATTCCGTTTCTTGTTGATGAAAGACTGGTTGAACGTGACTATGGTGCAATTGATGGAACTTATGAGGGAACACCCGGATTTATGGAGAACTGGGTACAGTTCGGATATGTTTATCCGGAAGGGGAATCTCTCTTTAAGGTGATCCAGAGAGTATATAATTTTCTTGATGATATCAAAGAAAAATATAAAGATAAATCAGTCATGGTTATAAGCCATGGCGGTGTGTGCCGCGTGATCAATTCATACTTTAAGAGCCTGGATAATGAGAAGTTTTTTGAATTCAATCTTGATAACTGTAAGGTGCTTGAATATGAGTTATAATTGTGTGGGTACACGCACAAAAAGTTGGAAAACAGCGGATTTGAAACATTTAAGATAATTGAATCGAAGTATACGTGATAGCATAAATCTCTTGAATATCAATGAGGATTATGCTATTATTTTTGTATAATTGTACATAATGAAGTGGCGTTGTGTTCAAGTTTATAACAAATGTAAAGCAGGAGAGTAGGAGGATTAATTTATGTTTTGTTCAGTATGTGGGGCAATGATTCCTGACGGACAGAATGTTTGCCCAAGCTGTGGCAATCCGGTTCAGTCAAATGTAGCAGCTCAGCAGCCGGTACAGCCAGTTCAGCCAATGGGAGATATGGGTCAGGCAGGACAGCCGGTACAGCCGATGGGTGGATATGGACAGGCAGGACAGCCGGTACAGCCGATGGGCGGATATGGTCAGCCGGTACAGCCGATGGGCGGATACGGTCAGCCGGTACAGCCGATGGGTGGATACGGTCAGCCGGTACAGCCGATGGGTGGATACGGTCAGCCAGGACAGCCAATGGGCGGATACGGTCAGCCAGGGCAGCCAATGGGCGGATTTGCGCAGGCAGGACAGCCGATGGGTGGATATGCAGCACCTATGGGTGGAGGATTTAATGGACTTATCGGGGCTTTGAAGACAGATATCATGAAGCTCGTTAGTTTAATTGGAGCATTGTTGATTTTTCTGACACCATTATTTAACTGGGTGTCCCTTAAGATGAAATACGATGGTGATTCAGAGAAAGAGCATATGAACATGTTCAAGATAGCCGGAGATGGAGATATCGGTGTATTTGGCTTCTTTGCTATCATGTTAATGCTCTTGGGTATTATATTGATTCTCTGGAATGTTGCAGATTATTTTAATCCGATCGCTAATATTAAGGCTGTTATTGTTGCAAAGGTTGGTCCTTATGCACAGTATATCGAGCTTGGTGTGATCGCACTTGCATTGTTGTTTGTAATTCTTGCACTTGCAAATGGTGATCTGAATGACCAGATCAAGATGGGTAAAGAGGCTCTCGAATGGGCAAAAGAATGGTCTGATAGTGTGAAGGGTCACTGCAATCACGGTTTAGGTCCGATTATCGGATTTGTCGGTGTTATTGCTGCCGCTGCACCGAAGGTTCTCGATATGCTTCATATCAATATAGGAAGAAGATAATTTACAGCATTTTCAGAAAAATGTGTTGTAATAAGAGGCTGTTGCATTTATGATATAATGTATAAATGCGACGGCCTTTTTTCTATAACAGTATATTCTGGTAATATATTTTGTAACAGTTAAAAAAGTTTTATGGGAGGTTTTGATATGGTTTGCAAGGGGTGCGGAACAGAGATAGCGGATGGTCAGGAATATTGTGATGCCTGTAAATTATCGATGGAAGAAGATGCTGTGATTACATTGACGAAAGATGATATCAAAAAAGCAAAGAAAGGATGCCAGGTCAGATTGACGGCAGATGGTCCGTTTATCAATATCGAAGGATATGCAAGATCTCTGAAGAGTGATGTAACTAATATTATGGCCCTGCTGGGGGCGGTATTGCTCTATCTTGCACCATTTTTCAGTTGGATGAAACGGGATATTGAGGGCGAACAATTAAGCGGCAGCCTGTTTGACATAGGCGGAAAAAATGCGGCACTGTCGGTACATCAAGGTGTTCTCTGTGTCTGCGCTGTGATTATGATCGTGGCGGGACTGTGCATGCTTATCCTGTCAGCCAGAGAAAATATCAGGCCACTCAGACCATTTGCTGATATGTATCTTATGCGTATGATTCCGGCTTTGTTAGCGCTGGCAGCTTATATTGTCGTAATATGCAATAAGCCGTACAGGCAGGCATTAGCTGTAAATGGAACGGACAATGGTGTGGGCAGTTTGTTTTGTATAGTGGGATTGATAGTATATACGATGTCAGTTATATTCAGTAAGATTAACAAAAAAGATTAACATAGATATTGTTCATACAATTAATGATTTATAAATGGCGGATAAGACACACTTACCCGCCATGCATAAAACATTACCCGATCGTAATAATAATATCTTTTCAGATATTAGTCCTTCTTGAATGTCATTGATACACCAGACTCTTCGATCGTGAAGGAATCACCATCAAAGGTACCGGTTGCAGTTGTTCCGTCAGTGTCAGTAATTGTAACCTTACCGCCTGAGATCTTGATCTTGGATGTGCCGGCTTCGTCAAATCCATAATCTTCACCGCCAACGAATTCACATTTACCAAAGGAAATCTTGATTCCAAAATTGGTCATGCCAAATGCAGAAAGATCATCTGCTGTAATGGTCATGCCGTCTGCACTCATGGAGTCAAGCATATAAGTACCATTGTATCTTCCTCCGAGTACAAAGAAGATCAGTAAAAATGCGATTGCGACAATTGCAACGATACCAATAACGATACCGAGTACAGGTGCCTTCTTCTTAGCAGGTTCTGCAGCGTAGACAGGTGCGCCGTTAAATAACGCATCATTGACAGCTGACTGAGCATCACCGACAGGTGACTGGCAGATCGAGCAGAAGGTGCTTCCCTCTGGTAAATCTGCACCACAATTTGGACAATTCATAAAATAGTTTCCTCTCTTTCTAAATAGTTCTTACAGAAATCCCCCTGATGTAAACGCCTAAAATAAAAGCAGGCTTGCAAGCATGATACCTGTAAGTCTGCTTTTATAATAACATAATATGTTTATTTTTAAAATACATCACAATGATTTTATTCAAAAAATAAGCATTTTTGACATTATGAGATCACTTTGTCGTTGATTTCCTGTACGATATCGGCGATAAACTTGTCTGTCTCCATGCTTCCGAGATCTCCGTCATCACCACGTTTGCGGACTGATACGGTTTTGCTCTCCTCCTCGTTTGCACCGATGATGAGCATATAAGGTATCTTGGCGAGACGAGCTTCACGGATCTTATATCCGATCTTCTCTGAACGGGAATCCATCGTGACACGTACATTAGCTGCCTTGAGTTTATCAACTACTGTCTGTGCGTAATCCTGATATTTGTCAGAGATCGGCAATACACGCACCTGTTCAGGTGCCAGCCAGGTCGGGAACGCACCGGCATATTTTTCAATCAGCCATGCAAGTGTTCTCTCATAGCATCCGAGAGAGGTTCTGTGGATAATATATGGGCGTTTCTTCTCACCATCTTTGTCCACATAGTACATATCAAACTGTTCAGCCAGCAGTGCATCCCATTGAATCGTAATCATGGTATCTTCTTTGCCATATACATTTTTGGCATTGATATCTACCTTAGGTCCGTAGAAAGCTGCTTCTCCGACATCCTCAACAAACGGAATATTAAGCTCTGTCAGAATATTACGGATATCCTGTTCGGTCTCCTCCCAGACTTCAGGTTCACCGATATATTTTTCTCTGTTGTCAGGATCCCATTTGGAAAGATGATAGGTAACATCCTCCTCTACACCGAGTGTCTGCAGACAATACTGGGCGAGGGCGATACAATCCTTGAACTCTTTGACCATCTGGTCAGGGCGGACAATCAGGTGTCCCTCAGATATCGTAAACTGACGGACTCTGGTAAGTCCATGCATCTCGCCGGAATCTTCATTTCTGAAAAGGGTTGAAGTCTCTCCGTAACGGCAAGGCAGATCGCGATAGGATTTCTGGCTTGCTTTATAGACATAATACTGGAATGGGCAGGTCATAGGACGGAGTGCATATACTTCTTTGTCTTTTTCCTCGTCTCCCAGTACAAACATGCCTTCCTTATAATGATCCCAGTGTCCCGATATCTTGTACAGATCACTCTTGGCCATAAGCGGTGTCTTGGTACGCATGTAACCGCGACGTTCCTCCTCGTCTTCGATCCATCGCTGGAGAGTCTGGATGACCTGGACACCTTTTGGCATGATCAGAGGGAGTCCCTGACCGATTACATCTACAGTTGTAAACAGTTCAAGATCACGCCCCAATTTGTTGTGATCTCTCAGTTTAATGTTCTCAAGGAATTCAAGGCGCTCTTCAAGGTCTGCTTTTTTGGTAAATGCCGTACCATAGATACGGGTAAGCATCTTGTTGTCTGAATTGCCTCTCCAGTATGCACCTGAAGAAGAAGTCAGTTTGAAGAACTTGACAGGTTTTGTATTCATGAGGTGAGGTCCGGCACACAGATCTGTGAAATCACCCTGTGTATAGAAGCTGATGGTCGCATCCTCCGGCAGGTCGTTGATAAGCTCAACTTTATATGGTTCCTCACGATCTTCCATGAATTTGATAGCTTCGGATCTCGGAAGAGTGAAGCTGGTGATATCTTCGCCTTCCTTAACAATCTTCTTCATTTCAGCCTCGATCTTATCCAGATCATCTCTGGTGAGAGAAGGCATATCAAAGTCATAATAAAAACCATTGTCTATGGCAGGACCGATCGTGCATTTTGCGTCAGGATAGAGATGCTTGACAGCCTGTGCGAGAATATGGCTGGCAGTATGCCAGAAGGCTTTTTTCCCGGCTTCATCATTGAAAGTGAGGATATTCAGTGTGCAGTCTTTGTCGATGACTGTTCTTAAATCAGCAACGTTTCCGTCGATCTCAGCAACACAGGCTGCACGTGCAAGACCCTCGCTGATATCGGCTGCAATGTCTATAGCAGACATTGGCTGTGCGTATTCTTTTGATGAACCGTCTTTTAATGTGATAATCATGTTTCTAACTTCCTTTCAAATATATTTTTGAACAGTTATGCGCAATAAAAAATCTGGCATATACTGTCCGTATATGCCAGGGACGATAATCTCGCGGTTCCACCCTGTTTCCATCTGACACATACGCAGATGCGCTGCTGCAATCAATATGCAGATAGTCAGATGACTCTTGATTAAGATGATAACGGAATCACCGGCTTATATTTTGTATAAGCAGCTCCGAGGTAGTCTTCGGGTAAGCGTTTTATAGATCCTCTCTCAGCGGGTGGTGGAATCCTCTCTGTATAGCGTCTTTACCGTACTCGTCTCTTCACAGCTGATGTGATATTGAATTAACTTTGATTGTAGAATCAAAAAATTAAAATGTCAAGTGGAAAGTTTTTGATGATGATATGTTTTATTCTATCCCGTCGATCTCTTCCTTACAGCGCTTTCCGTCAGCCAGCAGTGCTTTCAGTGTATCTGCATCTTCGGCGTCCAGAGCATCCCTGTATTCTGTTATGGCGTTGATAAAATAATCAAGTTCTTTTATAAGGTGTGTTCGGTTCTCGAGGAACAGTTCTGTCCACATGGTCTCGTTTAACCATGCGACGCGGGTCAGATCCTTATAGCTTCCGGCAGAAAATCCATCGTGGTTTTTGGCTGTCGGACTCTTAACATATGCATTGGATACAACGTGTGCCATCTGGGAAGTAAAAGCAATCATGGCATCGTGGCGGTCGGCATCGCATACGGTGAATTTTCCAAAATGAATGGGTGAGAGCAGTCGTTTCGCGCGGTCAATGACGGCCGTATCATCCTGTTTTTCAGGAACAAGAACCATGGAGGCTCCGTTGTACATGGTTTTGGTACTATAGTCAAAACCGGAAAAATGACGTCCGGCCATAGGGTGCCCTCCCACAAATGTAAAGCCATATTCGTGGGCGATATCATAACAGGCATCACATACATACTGTTTGATTCCGCAGCAGTCGATCACCATGGTGTTTTTGTTAATATGGGGGGCCTGCTGGCGTATATAATCGATCGTTGCCTGCGGATATAGAGCAACCAGTACCAGATCGCAGGAGCCGATATTGTGCTCGTCCAGAGCACCATCAATGTTTTTGCCGGCATATGCAGCATGCATGACATCTTCATTTATGTCATATCCGAGAACTTTGTGTTCGTCATTGTCACTGTATGCTTTTGCAAAAGAACCGCCAATCAGTCCCAGACCGACGATACCTACTGTCATGATCATTCCTTCTTTCCATGATATTGTATTTGCTAATGCTCATTATATCATAGATTTTTTTTAAAAAAAGACTTGTATAAGGAATAAAATACATGGTATATTGCATATATTAAATAAGAGCAAATTGAATATCTCCATTTCATGATATGAGGGAGTAGTTCGCATTCGGTCAGAATGTTATGTATCACGTCACCACGCTGCATAAGCCGGGGTACATATTGAGATAGGAACGAGACTTTTATCGTACGTTTTGTGTGCGATAGGGGTCTCTTTTTTATTGGACACAGACGAGGAGAATTCACGGTGCTGTGAAGCAGAGGTATGTTTATGAGATAGGAGGCAGGGATTATGTCAATGGTAGTTCAGGTTTTTTTGCTGGTTATAGGTTTTGTTATGCTTATTAAAGGTGCAGACTGGTTTGTGGATGGATCATCCGGGATGGCAAGACGATGGGGAATACCCCAGCTGGTGATCGGCCTTACCATCGTAGCCATGGGAACCAGTGCGCCGGAGGCTGCGGTCAGTATATCTGCAGCACTTAAAGGCAATGCAGGTATAACGGTAGGTAATATCGTAGGGAGTAATATTTTAAATATACTTATTATCCTTGGAATCAGTTCGGTTATAAGTGCACTTGCCGTGGCGAGAAGTACAGTACGCGTCGAGATACCATATATGATGGCTATAACGATACTCTTTCTGGTACTCGGTCTGACCGGCAATCATATCACGAGATGGGAAGGAATTATTCTGTGGATAGCATTTCTCGCTTATCTGGGATATCTGTTTCATATGGCCAAGAAAAACAGAGAAAACGATACAGAAGATGATGCCGGTGGGGAGGGCGGCGTACCGGACAGAAAGCTGTCGGTATGGAAGCTGTTGCTTCTGACAGTTGTTGGTCTGGTACTCATTATTGCGGGAAGTAATGTAACTGTAGACGCGGCATCTGCCATCGCCGAGGCAGCAGGTATGAGTGACCGTTTCATCGGGCTCACGATCGTGGCATTGGGGACCTCTCTGCCGGAGCTGTTCACTTCCGTCTCGGCAGCACGCAAAGGCAATGCCGATATCGCAATCGGCAATATCGTCGGAAGCAATATCTTTAACATCTTATTTATCGTGGGAACAACAGCGCTGATCACACCTGTTATATTTGAAAACCGGTTTATCATAGATACGATTATAGCATTTGGAGCGGGACTGATGCTGTGGCTGTGCATCCTCCCGACTCTGCCGGATAAAAAAGAGGAACAGACAGCAGGCAGGGAACCAGAAGGAGGACGACTTGGCAGAGTGGCAGGGATATTGATGCTGGTGGCGTATGTGGGATATTTTGTGTATCTGAGTATGGGAATGGCAGGGTAAATGGTGGATA
>JBJEJF010000049.1:0-37592 GCA_051877775.1 Wujia sp. | reverse complement strand
AGAGGTAACAGGCATCATGAACCTGCTTAGAAACTATCTTGTGGACTGTATCGAGCGGGCATCTAAGAATAATATGCGTGTCCGTGTGATCGGCGATCGTACTGCTCTGGCAGAGGATATCGTGGAAAAGATAGACGAACTGGAGAAAAAGACAGCCTGCTATGACGGACTGAATTTTACGATAGCTCTCAATTATGGAGGCAGGGACGAGATAAGACGTGCGGTACAGTCTCTGGTGCAGGATGCAGAATCCGGCAGGATCCATGCTGATGATGTAGATGAGAAGCTGATAGCGTCGAGGCTCGACACAGCGGACATACCTGACCCGGATCTGTTGATTCGGACCAGCGGAGAGCTGAGATTATCCAATTATCTGATATGGCAGCTTGCATATACGGAATTTTATTTCACGGATGTACTCTGGCCGGATTTTACGGTGGAGCATCTGATAGAGGCGATCCGTTATTACAATGGCAGAGACAGAAGATATGGCGGGGTAAAATAAAATGTTCAAGACAAGATTTTTGAGTGGCGCTGTGCTTACAGTGCTGGCAATTGCAATATTATATGTGGGTGGATATCTTACCGGCGCAGCGATTCTTCTGTTGTCACTTGGTGGTATTATTGAGCTGCTCAGAGTATATGATCTGCACAAAACACCGATAGGGTTTGTGTCATATCTGGCAACAGCACTGTATTATGCTGTGATCTTTCTGGACAAACAGGAGTTGATACTGCCGGTCATTATTGCGTTTGTACTTGCTGTTCTTCTGATATATGTTGTAAAATTTCCAACCTATCATGACAGGGATGCCATGGCGGTTATTCTGTCATTTTTTTATGTTACCCTTATGCTGTCATATGTATATCTGATCCGTATTCTGCCTTATGGTGGAGGTCTGGTCGTGATGATCTTTATATGTTCATGGATCAATGATACCTGTGCATATTGCGTGGGGGTAAAGCTTGGTAAGCACAAAATGACACCAAAGCTAAGTCCTAAAAAGAGCGTGGAGGGCCTGATAGGCGGTATCCTCGGTTCTGCTCTTGTTGCGGGCATATATGGCATATTTTTCGATAAATATGTATATGAATTAAATAACGGACCTATCATATTTGCAATCATAGGGGCTGTGGGAGCGGGAATCGCCGTGATAGGAGATCTGGCTGCATCTGCGATAAAGCGCAATAATGATATCAAGGATTATGGCAGGCTGATACCGGGGCATGGTGGTATTCTGGATCGTTTTGACAGCATGATATTTACTGCACCGATTATTTATTACTGCTTTATCTATATGATTGGATTATAGAGATCGGTTTTACTGATGGAGGTTATAACATTGAAAAACATTGCGATAATCGGTTCGACAGGTTCGATCGGTACACAGACGCTTGAAGTTGTGAGAGAACAGGGAGACATCCGTGTCGCAGCCATTGCGGCGGGCAGTAATGTGAAGCTGCTTGTGCAGCAGGCGATAGAGTTCAGACCGGATATAGTAGGAATTTGGAGTGAAGACAAGGCACAGGAGTTACGGACTGCCTTGTCTGAATTTGATATAAGGATCGTTTCAGGCATGGAAGGTCTGCTGGAGATCGCACGATATGATAAGGCAGACATTCTGGTGACTGCCATAGTTGGAATGATAGGAATACGTCCGACCATTGAAGCAATTCGTGCAGGTAAGGATATTGCACTGGCCAATAAGGAGACTCTGGTGACTGCCGGACATATTATTATGCCGCTTGCTGCCAGATGTGGAGTGCGGATACTGCCGGTTGACAGTGAACATTCGGCTATTTTTCAGTGCCTTCATGGTGAGGAGAGTAACCGGATCAGCAGACTGCTTATAACGGCATCCGGCGGTCCTTTCAGAGGACGATGCAGAGAAGAACTGGAGAATGTGACACCGGAGGATGCATTGAAGCATCCGAACTGGTCCATGGGACGTAAGATAACCATCGATTCCGCAACATTAGTTAATAAAGGTCTGGAAGTGATTGAGGCAAGATGGCTGTTTGATGTTCCGCCTGAGAAGATAGACGTGGTAGTGCAGCCTCAGAGTATCATCCATTCCATGGTAGAATTCGAGGATGGTGCCGTAAAAGCACAGCTTGGAACACCTGATATGAAACTTCCCATCCAATATGCGCTGTATTATCCGGAACACAGGCCGCTTAAGGGCGACAGGCTGGATTTTACAAAGATATCGGGTATCGTGACAGATACACCGGACCGGGATACATTTAAAGGACTTGACTATGCATATGATGCAATCCGCACAGGAGGATCCATGCCGACTGTGTTTAATGCTGCAAATGAGAAAGCTGTTGAAATGTTTCTGCGGAAAGACATTAAATTTTTACAAATCTATGATATTATAGAGACTTGTATGGGAGCACACCACTGTATCGCTGATCCGGATCTCGATGAGATACTTGCGACGGAACAGTGGGTATATGAGTATATTACGGAACATTTCGGATAAAATATGGAGATATCCCCTGTTGGGGCAACTAAGATCAGAAGGAGTATTGATCGTATGAATATTATACTGATTATACTGGTATTTGGCATAATTGTATTTTTTCATGAATTTGGACACTTTATAGTGGCAAAGCTTAATAAGATATCTGTGACGGAGTTTTCAATCGGTATGGGACCGGCCCTTTTCTCTGTACAGAAAAAAGAAACAAAATATTCTCTCAGACTGCTGCCTCTGGGCGGTTTTTGTATGATGATGGGGGAAGATGAAGAACTTGAGGATGAAAATGCATTTGGTAATAAACCTGTATGGGCACGTATGCTTGTAATTGCAGCCGGTCCGGTGTTTAATTTCATTCTCGCATTCATTTTCTCCATCGTTCTGATACACTATACAGGCTGTGATCCTGCGACATTATATGATATAGTGGAAGGAAGTCCGGCTCAGGAGGCAGGTATCGAGGCGGGAGACACTATCCTTGAGATCGAGGGAGACAATATATATAATTTCCGTGAATTGCAGCTGTATATGGCCATGAATAATGAGGGTAAACCTTTCGAACTTACTCTGCAGCATGAAAACGGAGAAGTATATACAACAACTGTGACACCGGAGCTTACTGACGGAAGCTATATGCTGGGTGTGAGAAGCGGAAATGTTCTGGCAGACGGTTTTGGTATGACGATGAAATATGCCGCGCTGGAATGCAGATACTGGGTGAAATCCACAGTACTCAGTCTGAAGATGATCGTGACAGGAGGCGTCAAGGGTGCAGATGTTATGGGACCGGTAGGCGTCGGTGGTGTCATGAACGATATTATTGAAGAGGTAAAAGAGGAGAGTGATACCCAGAAGGATGTGATCATTAATATCCTGCTCAATATGATGAACTGGTGTATTCTGCTTAGTGTGAACCTTGGAATCATGAACCTTCTTCCGATACCGGCACTCGATGGAGGGCGTCTGTTGTTCCTGCTGATCGAAGCGGTGAGGAGAAAAAAGATACCACAGGATAAGGAGGCTATCGTCAACCTCGTTGGTTTTGTTTTACTGATCTGCCTGATGGTAGTTGTATTCTGCAACGATATCAAGAATGTTTTTTTTAGTTAACAGCGGGGGATGAAATATGATCTATACAGATAATACGAATCGCATAAATCATAGAGATACGACAAAGATAATAGATATCGGTGGTGTGAAGATAGGTGGGGGCAATCCCATTGCAATTCAGTCCATGACCAACACTGAGACTGCCGATGTAGATACTACGGTTCGCCAGATTCATGAGCTCGAGGAAGCCGGATGCCAGATTGTACGTGCAACTGCCAATACGATGGAGGCGGCCTGTGCATTCAGTGATATCAAAAAGAACATTCATATTCCGCTGGTTGCGGATATTCATTTTGATTACAGACTGGCAATCGCTGCCATAGAACATGGTGCGGATAAGATACGTATCAATCCGGGTAACATAGGCGGCAGGGAAAACTTAGAGAAGGTCGTTGCAGCCGCGAGGGAACGAAATATACCGATCCGTGTAGGGGTCAATTCAGGTTCTCTGGAAAAAAATCTTGTAGAAAAATATCATGGTGTCACTGCAGAGGGTATAGTAGAGAGTGCTCTTGATAAGGTTTCCATGATCGAGGACTGCGATTATGATAATATCGTGATCAGTATCAAGTCTTCAGATGTATTGATGTGTGTGCGGGCTCATGAGCTTATCGCACAGAAGACAAATTATCCGCTTCATGTGGGCATTACAGAGTCCGGGACATTGTACAGGGGCAATATCAAGTCGGCTGTGGGACTTGGGATGATTCTCGGTCAGGGTATCGGCGATACAATACGTGTCTCATTGACGAGTGATCCTGTGGAGGAGATCATATCTGCCAAGACAATATTGCGTACACTGAAGCTCAGAACAGATGGAATAGAACTGGTGTCCTGCCCGACCTGTGGCAGAACCAAGATAGACCTGATAGGACTGGCTGACAGTGTTGAAAAAATGATACAGGAATATGACCATCTTCATATCAAAGTAGCAGTCATGGGCTGTGCAGTAAATGGTCCTGGGGAAGCAAAAGAGGCAGATCTCGGTATCGCCGGTGGAGATGGCGAAGGGCTTCTGTTTAAGCATGGTGAGATCTTGCGTAAGATGCCGCAGGATGAACTGCTTGGCGCATTGAAATATGAATTGGATCATTGGAATTAGATTATTGGAATAAAACGAATGAGATCAGAAATGGCCGCATTTACAGAACGACCATACATGAAAGAGAGGAACAGGTTTGGAGAATAAGTTATTTAAAGATGTATTTCCAGGCTTGAAATTAGATACAAAACTTGATGATCTGCTGGGGCAGACGGAGGTAGAAAAAATAACCATGTTCAAGTCACAAAAGAAGATGGTTATTTCTATTTCAAGCAGCAATCTGATTGCAAAAGAATTGATATACAAGGCTGAGCAGGCTATGACAGAATTTATATTTGGCAACAGTGGAGAGACCTGTGAGATCGAAGAGCATTATCACTTATCAAAACAGTATAACCTGGAACAGCTTACGAAGATATATAAAGACAGCTTTCTGGAAGAGATCAAGCGGATCAGTTATGTGGATTATCGAATATTAAAACGAGGAGAATGGTTTTTTCATGATAATATCGTGACATTAGCGCTGGAGGACAGCAGTCTTGCCAAAAGCCATTCTGAGAGGATCAAGGAATATCTCGTTCGGACATATCATGACAGATTCGGAATGGATGTGTCAGTGGGGTTTGATTTTACTGAGGATCAGAAATCCAGTCTTCGTGCTGCCAATGAGCTGCGGCTTAAGCAGGAGTTGATGGCAATCGAGCAGAGAAATGCCGAGGCTGCCCAGCAACACAGAGATGGACAGGATCAGGTTGGACAGGAAGTGGTACATACAGATAACAATGCAGATAGTATGCAGACCGGAAATGTGATCCGTGAACACAATGCAGGATCTGCCACTGAGATGATGCAGACCGGAATCGGCAGCAGTAATCCTGCAGATACTTCAAATGCTGTTATGTCCACTGCAAAACCGGCTGCAAAAGAACCGGGAACCACAGTATCCAATGCTGCAAAAAATAATAAAGGATGGGACAGAAACAGTCAGAATGGTCCTAAGAAAAAAACAAATGCTCAGGATCCGGATGTATTCTATGGCAGAAACTGTGAGGGAGATATCGTTCCTATCAGTGATCTGTATGATGGTATCGGACCGGTATGTATACATGGTCAGGTGATAACCTTAGAGGATCGGGAGCTTCGCAGTGGAAAGTTCATTATAAACGGGACAATAACAGATTTTACAGATACGATAGGATTTAAAATATTTGTTTCACCGGATGACAGGGATCCGATATTGGAGGAACTGAAGACAGACAGATTCTATATCATCAAAGGTGTTCCTATGTATGATACGTATTCGAGGGAGATATCGGTATCATCCATAACCGGTATCAAGGCTTCAAATGATTTTCGTGAGAAACGTGTGGATACGTCCATTGAGAAA
Organism: Wujia sp.; assembly: GCA_051877775.1. Classification (GTDB taxonomy): domain Bacteria; phylum Bacillota; class Clostridia; order Lachnospirales; family Lachnospiraceae; genus Coprococcus_C. Next base: position 31,567 of record JBJEJF010000049.1, on the reverse strand, counting down.
CGTGTGGAACTCCACCTCCATACGGTTATGAGTGAGATGGATAGTGTTGTAGATATCAAGAAGGTCATCAAGCGTGCAAAGGAATGGGGACATAAAGCGATCGCTATCACGGATCATGGATGTGTGCAGGCATTTCCGATTGCCAATCATGAGATAAAGCCGGACGAGGATTTTAAGATACTGTATGGTGTTGAAGGATATTTTGTCGATGACCTGAAGGATCTTGTCATCAATGACAAGGGGCAGAATATTGATTCGGAATATGTGGTATTTGACATAGAGACGACAGGTTTGAGCCCAAAATATAACAAGATCATCGAGATAGGTGCGGTCAGGATCAAGGATGGGAAAATACAGGATACCTATTCAAGATTTATCAATCCGGAGGTGCCTATCCCGTATTCTATCACCAAGCTTACATCTATCAATGACAGTATGGTGCTTGATGCGCCGACGATAGAGACTGTATTACCGGAGTTCTTAGAATATGTCGGTGATGCGATCCTTGTTGCCCATAATGCCGGTTTTGATACAGGGTTTATTAAGGAATTCGCGAAGCGGCAGGGACTGGAATTTGATTATACGATCATGGATACCATGACACTGGCTCATATTCTGATCCCTGAACTTGGAAAATATACACTGGACAGGCTGTGCAAGCAGTTTAATGTTTCACTGGAGAATCATCACAGAGCATGTGATGACGCGGCAGCCACTGCAGAGATATTCTTAAAAATGCTCAAGATGCTTCATGACAGGAATATCAATACGATCAAAGAATTGAATACAATGGGATCTGCCTCACCGGATGCAATCAAGAAAGCGAAGACTTATCACGGAATCATTCTTGTGAAAAATGAGACAGGCCGTGTCAATCTGTACAGACTGATCTCAGAATCCCATATCAATTATTTTAACCGCAGACCAAGAATGCCTAAGAGCCTGATCAATAAATACAGAGAGGGACTTATTATAGGATCTGCGTGTGAGGCGGGAGAGTTATATCGTGCGGTGCTCTATAACGAGAGTGAGGATGAGATAACAAGACTGGCCAATTATTACGATTATTTTGAGATACAACCCGTTGGCAATAACATGTTTCTGTTGGAGGATGAGAAGGCTCCTGTTAAGACAGTGGAGGATCTTCAGGACGTGAACAGGCGTATCGTGGAGCTTGGCCGGCAGTTTGGCAAGCCGGTTGTAGCGACCTGTGACGTTCATTTCCTTGACCCTGAGGATGAGATATACAGAAGAATCATTATGGCGGGAAAGGGATTTGCAGATGCAGATAACCAGCCGCCGTTGTATTTCAGGACAACAGAGGAGATGCTTGAGGAGTTTCAGTATCTCGGAAGTGATGTGGCAAAAGAGGTAGTTATCACCAATACCAATAAGATCGCAGATATGATAGAGAAGATATCTCCTGTCCGTCCGGATAAGCAGCCGCCGATCATCGAGAATTCCGATGAGACTCTGACAACGATATGTTATGACAAAGCACATGAGATCTATGGACCTGATCTTCCGGATATTGTGGTAAAACGTCTGGAAAAGGAACTGCACTCTATTATCTCCAACGGATTTGCGGTCATGTATATCATAGCGCAGAAGCTGGTATGGCGTTCCAATGATGACGGTTATCTGGTAGGCTCCAGAGGGTCTGTCGGCTCGTCCTTTGTCGCTACTATGGCAGGTATAACGGAGGTAAACCCGTTGCCGGCACATTACATATGCCCAAAATGCTATTATACGGATTTTGATTCGGAATATGTGAAAAAGTTTGCAGGACAATCAGGATGCGATATGCCTGATATGGCCTGCCCGAAATGTGGAACCAATATGAAAAAAGAGGGGCATGATATTCCGTTTGAGACTTTCCTTGGTTTTAACGGTGACAAGGAGCCTGATATCGATCTTAATTTTTCAGGGGAATATCAGCCGAAGGCGCATGCTTACACGGAGGAACTCTTTGGCAAGGGCAAGGCATTCCGTGCCGGAACGATCGGTACCATGGCAGAGAAGACTGCGTATGGATATGTATATAACTATTTCAAGGATAAAGGTGAGGAAAAACGCCGCTGTGAGATGGAGCGTCTGGCAGTCGGGTGTACAGGTGTCAAGCGCACGACCGGACAGCATCCCGGTGGCATGATCGTGCTTCCAAAGCATGAGGAGATATATTCCTTTACGCCTATACAGAAACCGGCAAATGATATGAGTACTGATATCATTACCACACATTTTGAATATCATTCCATTGACCATAATCTGCTTAAACTTGACATTCTGGGACATGATGATCCGACTATGATAAGGCGTCTGGAGGATCTGACGGGAATTGATGCGAAGACGATACCGCTTGATGATCAGAAGGTCATGTCACTCTTTCATAACACGGAAGCACTGGGAATTAAACCGGAGGATATCGGTGGCACGAAGCTTGGGACACTTGGTATCCCGGAGTTTGGCACAGAGTTTGCCATGCAGATGCTTATTGATACGCATCCGAAGGCTTTTTCTGACCTGGTGCGTATCGCCGGACTCTCACATGGTACGGATGTGTGGCTTGGCAATGCACAGACTCTGATAGCGGAAGGTACATGTGAGCTGTCATCTGCAATCTGTACCAGAGATGATATCATGACGTATCTGATCTATATGGGGCTGGAATCGGGAACGGCATTTAAGATCATGGAGGCGGTCAGAAAGGGAATGGTTGCCAAGGGTAAATGTGATAAATGGCCGGAATGGAAGGAAGAGATGCTCGCACATGGTGTACCGGAGTGGTATATCTGGTCCTGTGAGAAGATTAAATATATGTTTCCGAAAGCACATGCGGTGGCATATGTCATGATGGCATGGCGTATTGCATATTTCAAAGTAAATTATCCTCTGGCATATTATACGGCATTTTTCAGCATCAGAGCTTCGGCCTTTGATTATAAGCTGATGTGTCAGGGGAAGGAAGCTCTTGAGGCCAATATGGCTGAACTACAGAAGATAGATAAGGATAAGCAGACGGCGACGATCAAGGATACTCTGCGTGATATGAAGATCGTTCAGGAAATGTATGCCCGCGGTATAGAATTTCTGCCAATTGATCTGTATCAGGCAGAGGCAGACAGATTTAAGATCATCGACGGGAAGATAATGCCTAGTTTTGGATCTCTGCCGGGGATGGGTGCCAAGGCGGCTCAACAGCTTCAGGAGGCGGCAGCGCAGGGCCCATTTACGTCAAAAGAAGATATCCGCAATCGGGGTAAGATATCTAAGACCATCTTGGATGATATGGACGAACTTGGTATTCTTGGAGACCTTCCGGAGACGAACCAGTATGATTTCTTCAGTATGCTGCAATAAACCAGTTGCTATTTTTAGATAAATATATTAGAATGATACTATATGTTTTAAAGGACGTGAGAGAATGAATAATCAAAATACACAGGATATAGGTATTATCAGAGAAACTATGATTGAAGTGCCGGACATACTGGCACAGGTATACGAAGCACTCTCTGAGAAGGGCTATAATCCTGTCAGCCAGATAGTAGGATATATTATGAGCGGAGATCCTACGTATATTACAAGCTACAAGAATGCGAGAAGCCTTATCATGAAAGCAGAGCGCGATGAGATCATCGAGGTTTTGCTGGAGAATTATATCGAGACCAGATTGAAATAATATCTGAATATGTCGTCGGATTCGGGAGAGAGAGATTGAGAATAATAGGATTGGATTACGGGACAAAGACGGTTGGTGTCGCCATCAGTGATGAAGCACAGATCATCGCACAGCCGCTTGTCACGATAGAGAGAAAACATGCGACGAAGCTTCGACAGACATATGCACAGATCGAAGCTATCATTGATGAGCAGGATGTCGGTATGATCGTGCTGGGACATCCTAAGAATATGAATAACACAGAGGGAGAACGGGCAGAGGCCACCAGACAGTTTATGGAGGATCTTGAGCGGAGGACAGGACTTCCGATCGTTCTCCTGGATGAACGTCTCACAACGGTGGAGGCAGATCGCATTCTGGCAGATACCGGGGTGGCGCAGAGTGCAAGAAAGGCTCATATAGATAAGATGGCAGCTGCAATCATACTGCAGAACTATCTTGACAGGGAGCATAACAAAAAAGAAAAATAATCAGATAATAAGATAGTAGAGGAAAGAATTGTGGAAGAACAGAACAATAGAAATGAAAAACCGGATAAAATCGTGTTTGAGTCAGAGGATGGCAACGAGGAATTTTATGTGCTGGAGCAGACTATGCTTGGCGGCGTAAATTATATATTAGTAACTGATGATGTGGACAGTGAGGAGGGAAGCTTTCTGGTACTAAAAGAGGAAAACGATAGTGCAGATGGTTTCGCTTCTTACGAGATCCCGGAAGATGAAAATGAACTGAAGTCTGTAATTGCGATCTTTAACGAATTACTGGACGATTATGATTTGGAGGTATAGTTTTGAAGGACAACAAAAATAAGCCGGTGAAGATCATTCCATTGGGCGGACTGGAACAGATTGGAATGAACATCACTGCAATAGAGTATGAGGACAGTATCATAGTCATTGACTGTGGACTGGCATTCCCTGAGGATGAGATGCTGGGTATAGATCTTGTTATACCGGATGTTACTTATCTGAAGGAGAATGCTGACAGAGTAAAGGGACTTGTGGTCACCCATGGACATGAGGACCATATTGGTGCGATTCCGTATGTGGAAAATGAGATCAATATGCCTATTTATGCCACAAAGCTCACTATGGGACTGATCGAGCACAAACTCTCGGAGCACAATAATCTGAATAACGTAAAGCGTAAAGTAGTAAAGCATGGCCAGATCATCAATCTGGGCTGCTTTCGCATAGAATTCATCAGGACAAACCATTCTATCGTGGATGCAGCCGCACTGGCGATATATACGCCTGCCGGCATTATCGTACACACAGGAGATTTTAAGGTTGATTACACACCTGTATTTGGAGAGATGATAGACTTGCCGAGATTTGGAGAACTGGGTAAGAAAGGTGTCCTTGCATTGATGGCGGATTCTACCAATGTTGAACGTCCGGGTTACACGCAGTCGGAGAAGACTGTAGGTAAGACATTTGATAATCTGTTTGCGGACAACCGTGATCACAGAATCATCATAGCAACGTTTGCGTCTAACGTGGACAGAGTGCAGCAGATCATCAATTCAGCATACAAATATGGAAGAAAAGTTGTGGTTGAGGGAAGAAGTATGGTCAATATCATACAGACAGCCTCAGAACTGGGATATATCAATATCCCGGAGAATACACTGATAGAGATAGAACGGATCAAGAATTATCCGGATGAACAGCTTGTTCTGATCACGACAGGAAGCCAGGGTGAGAATATGGCGGCTCTGTCGAGAATAGCAGCTTCTATCCACAATAAAATAACCATCAAACCGGGAGATGTAGTCATCTTTTCATCCAACCCGATCCCGGGTAATGAAAAAGCTGTATTCAATGTTATTAATGAGCTTGAGATGAAAGGTGCACATGTTATATTCCAGAATACACATGTATCCGGGCATGCATGCCAGGAAGAACTGAAGCTTATGTATGCGCTCACCAAACCGAAATATGCGATACCGGTTCATGGTGAATACAGACATCTGAAAAGACATGCAGAGCTTGCATGCGAGATGGGTGTTCCTAAGGAAAATGTTAAGATATTGTCTACCGGTGATGTGCTTGAGATATCAGATGATACTTTCAAGGTAACGGGACGGGTACCTGCCCAGGGCGTTCTGGTAGATGGACTTGGCGTCGGTGACGTTGGCAATATTGTACTTCGTGACAGACAGCATCTGTCACAGAATGGCCTTCTGATCATAGTTGTTACACTGGAGAAAGAGAGCAATCAGCTGATCGCCGGTCCGGATATCGTATCAAGAGGCTTCGTATATGTGCGTGAATCAGAGACTCTGATGGAGGACTGCCGTGCGGTCGTGCAGGAAGCGCTGGATAATTGCCTTAGGAAAAATGTGACAGACTGGGGTAAGATCAAGACAAGTATCAAGGATTCACTGGGTGAATTCCTGTGGAAGAGAACCAAGAGGAGTCCGATGATTCTGCCGATCATTACAGAGGTATAATGTATGAGAGAAGTAATCATAGAAAGCAAAGAACTGAATGAGAGGATCAAACAGTCAGCAGAATATCAGTCATATCTGCATGCCAAGCAGGCGCTGTACACAGATGAGGGACTGAGCAATCAGCTCAAGGAGTTCAGACACAAGAATTATGAACTGCAGAACAGACAGGGCGTCAATCCATTTGATGAGGTTAGCGCTCTTGTGCGGGAATATGATGAGCTTCTGCACAATTCACTTGTCAGTGAGTTCCTGCGTGCGGAGCAGAGGATATGTAAGCTGATGCAGCAGGTCTATAATTCGATTTCAGAAGGATTGGAGTTTGATTATCTAGATGAGTAATACAAAGAAGAAAAAGAAAAAAAATGCAGATGAAATTGCAAGAAAGGCTTTTAAAAAGTCATCCGGTTTTATGTGGGGACTGCTTGTCAATGTTATTATTGTATTTCTTGCTGTGAAGGTGTTCTCGGGAGCGTTTAATTTTGCTTATGGTGTATTTGGCGATGTGGCGCTTGATCCTTCTGAGAAGGATTATAAGCTGATAGAGATACCGGCTGATTCCTCTATCATGGAGATCGGAGCAGCACTGGAAGAAAATAATATTATAGACAGCAAATATGTATTCTATGGTAAGGTTAAGGTCAAAGGCTACGGTGATAAGATCGTTGCCAACAAATACGGACTGAGTGCCTCCATGACATATGGTGAGATATTAGATACGATATGCTGTATAGATGAAGAAGATGAGGAAGGGGATGAATAATCCTTGACACAGAGTATGGAACGCGTATCATCCTTTATCAAATCTTATATCCATGATGATGAGGGATTGCTTGGAGAAATATACAGCAGCGCTGTTGCAGATGCGGTTCCTGTTATCCGGCCGGAGACAAGGGAATTGCTCAGAACACAACTTCTTCTGACCAGACCGAAACGTATCCTGGAGATAGGGACAGCAGTAGGATATTCGTCATTGTTTATGGCGGGATGTATATCGGATGATGCCCGGATCACGACGATAGAGCTGGATGCAGACAGAGCGGCATTGGCACAGGAGAATATTTGCAGGATGGGCAGAGAGGATATGATCACAGTGTTAAAAGGTGATGCAGCAGATGTGCTTAAGACTCTCCCGGATGCAGAATATGATTTTGCTTTTGTAGATGCAGCAAAAGGACAGTATATATTTTATCTCCCGGATGTTTTGCGGCTGGTAAAACAGGGTGGACTTATTATATCAGATAATGTTCTTCAGGATGGGGAAGTTCTGGAGTCGCATTTTACGGTGACGAAGAGGGACAGGACGATCCATGACCGCATGAGAGAGTATCTGTACGAATTATGTAATACCGATTGCCTGGATACGGCGATCTTGTCTGTTGGAGACGGAGTAGCATTATCTGTCAGGAGGTAATGATGGCAGGAATGAGTAATGATAATAAAAAAAAGCCGGAGCTGTTGATACCGGCAGGCAGCCTTGATGTACTTAAGGTGGCGGTAGATTATGGCGCAGATGCGGTATATATTGGTGGGCAGAAGTTCGGACTCAGAGCCAAGGCAGATAATTTCTCGATCGATGAGATGGCAGAGGGTGCGGATTATGCGCATGCTGCAGGTGCCAGACTCTATGTTACAGTTAATATATTTGCGCACAATGATGATATAGAAGGTATAAAAGAATATTTTACAGAACTTAAGCAGGCAGGAATGGAAGAGAAGATAGATGCGTTTATCATCTCGGATCCGGGCGTTTTTATGCTGGCGAAGGAGATGCTTCCGGGGATCGAGAGGCATGTCAGTACCCAGGCTAATAATACAAATTATCTCACGTATAATTTCTGGTACAATATGGGTGCGACCCGCGTGGTGGCAGCGAGAGAACTATCTCTGTCAGAGCTTCGGAAGATCAGGGATAATATACCGGAAGATATGGAGATAGAGGCATTTATGCATGGTGCCATGTGCATTTCATATTCAGGAAGATGCCTGCTCAGCAGCTATTTTACGGGAAGGGATGCCAACAAGGGAGCATGTACGCATCCGTGCAGATGGAAGTACGCTGTGGTGGAGGAGAAACGTCCCGGTGAATATCTGCCTGTGGAGGAAGATGACAGGGGAACCTACATCTTCAATTCCAAGGATCTGTGCATGATCCATTATATACCTGAGATGATAGATGCGGGAATTGATTCCTTCAAAGTTGAGGGAAGAATGAAGACTGCGCTGTATGTAGCTGCAGTGACCAGAACTTACAGGCAGGCGATAGATGATTATCTCGAATCAGAGGACAGATACAGAAGCAGACAGGAGTATTATGACAGAGAGATATCTGCATGTACGTTCCGGCAGTTTACAACAGGATTCTATTTTCATAAGCCGGATGAGCAGTCTCAGATATATGACAATAACACATATGTCAAGAATTACACATATCTTGGAACGATAGAAGAGATAACCGAAGACGGTATGTTGGTCATTCATCAGAAAAACAAATTCTCTGTGGGAGATGAGATCAGTATTATGCTGTTTGATGGTGATAATAAAAATGTCCGTGTGGAAGCAATATTTGATGAGAAGATGACACCAATGGAATCAGCTCCTCATCCAAAGCAGAAACTTTATATCAGACTCAATGACATAGAGGACGTTACCGGCGGTATGGTCATGAGATCAAAGCATTGCGAAGCTTAAGCAGTGCTTTTTTTTCTATCCGTGATACATAGGAACGCGAGATGCCAAGTAATGCTGCGATATCCTTCTGCGTCATCTCTTCGTTGTGAAACAATCCGTATCTGAGTGCAAGCACCTTTTGTTCGCGTTTATCTAAAATAGAAAAAAAGATATCTGATATCTGGCTGATGTTCTCGGAGATAATGATATCATGCAGAATATTTTCATCATCTACACTGATAATGTCCATCAGACTGATTTCGTTGCCTTCTTTGTCGGTGCCGATCGGTTCGTAGAGAGAAATCTCGCGGGATTCTTTCCGCTCCTGTCTGAGACGCATCAGAATTTCATTCTCAATACATCTGGAAGCATAAGTAACCAGACGGCTTCCTTTAGATTCGTTATAGGTATTTATAGCTTTTATCAGCCCTATGGTGCCGATCGAGATCATATCTTCCATGCTGCGGTTTCCTGCCTGGTATTTCTTGACGATATGCGCAACCAGACGGAGATTGTATTCCACAAGTGTATTACGTGCTTCCAGATTGCCTTCACGGGCGAGCGCCAGATAGCGGGATTCTTCCTCCTGTGACAGTGGGTGCTTAAAGGTCTGCAAATGAAAAGCCTCTCACGATCCCTCTTTGTATATGATATGATGAAGGAGGGGGAAAAGTGCTTTTCCATCTATGATTTAATCTTGTGAGCGATACTGAACAAATAATTGTGTTGTAACACATTCATCTAAATTATAGCTGTTCACTCAGACTCATATGCTTCAACTCCTTTATTGCTGCTAATATGCAAAAGTCATTTTTTGGTTGTAAAATCATCAAGTGTACTCCTTTCTTGTGACATGGAGCACACGATCATGTAACTGAATTATATTATATATATGCTCATGTCAGTTTCATCAATTGTTTTTATGAATAATATAGGAAATTATTTTGACTAATTTAAAAACAAGATTGATAAGATTAGTCTGATAAGAAGTCAGTGAATGAAAAAGAATTGTTTGCTGACTATGAGAGTAGTGTAGCATTAGAGGAAGTTGTTGTAAAGGTAAAAAATGATTATCACAAAACCTTCACAGATTATGCACGGTGGATTTTTAAGTTGCGGATATTAACTATATAGTTTAAAATAGAATTGTTTTTAAAATGATAAATGTATAGGAGCAGTAGAATGAATGAAAAAAACAAAAGTAATAATACGATAAAAAATATACTATTCGAAAAAAAATTTCATATAAAATATGAAAAACAAATTCTCTGTCTGATCACAGCGATTATACTGAGACTTGGAATGACGTACCTGTATGACCTTACGGAATATATTCCTGACATGCTTCGGACGAGAATCGCAAATGTCCTGATTGCTATCGTAATTGTATTGCCGGCATTTGTTATATATAAGAAGTGGGGCGCATATCATGAACCGAAGATTGACTGGAAAAATTACAGACAATATCTGTACGGAATCATATTATCTGTGCCTTTGTTTGCGATTCAGTACCTTGTGTTACATATTAGCTCGATGGACAATAACCTGAAAGATGCGTTAAGGTTATTCAGAGTCTCCGCTCCTATGGTGATATATTGCTTTTTTTATTATTTTTTTATTGTTGCATTATTTGAGGAATTCGTATACAGAGTTTATTATCAGGGAGAGCTTACGATACTGCTGGGAAGGATGAAATGGCTGGCTCCGTTTTTTTCAGCGGTAATATTTGGATTTGGACATATTATACAGGGAACAATACCGCAGGTCTATATGACATTTTTTATAGGTCTTGTCCTGGGATATGCGAAGTATTTCTGTAAAAACTGTACAGTGGTAAGTCTTGTCATAGCGCATGGCTTATTTGACTTTTGCAGCATTGTGTTCGGAATATAGAAAATGATAGAAATGGTAAAGATATTTCTTTCCAATGATGACATTTTATGCTATAATACCTATAACTGATTTACTATATTTTTATTGTGAGGGAATGGACTATGCGATTAACCAGTGGCAGAAAAAAGATTCGTATAGGTGATTTGCTTGTTGAAGCGGGCGCTATCACAGAGGAGGAGCTTCAGGAGGCACTTGCCTATCAAAAGGAAAACGGTGGCAGAATCGGTAACATCATCATGGAACTTGGTTTCATCAGCCAGGAACTTCTTGTTACGGTTCTTACAACGCAGATGGGTATTGATTTCATTGAATTGAAGGCGTGCAAGCTGGACGATGAGATCCTGAAACTTGTACCGGAGAATCTGGTAAACAAGTACAAGGCGATCCCAATCGGATTTGATGAACAGAATCCTAATATTCTTCGTGTTGCGATGGTAGATCCGATGGATCTGAATGCGATAGATGATATCGGTATCGCAACCAATACACAGGTTGAACCATTGCTTGCCATGGAAGACGACATGATGGAGACCATAGGCAAGTACTATGGCAATTCTCAGGCGATGGAGGCAGCGGAGCAGTATCGCCAGGAGATGGAACAGAACGGTATGACGACAGCGGACGAGGAGGCCATCAATGAGGATATCGAGAATTCTCCTATCGTTCTTCTGGTTAAGCAGATTATCGAGGGCGGTGTCAGACAGAGGGCATCTGATATCCATATTGAGCCACTGGAGTCGAGCGTTCGTGTCAGATACAGAATTGATGGTGCGCTGAAGCATGTTATGACCTATGATTACAGCTTGCTTGCCGGTATCAGCGCCCGTATCAAGATTATCGGCGGTATGGATATCGCCGAGAAGAGAAAACCGCAGGATGGTCGTATCACCATCATGGTAGACCGGAGAGAGTTTGATGTCCGTGTATCTATCCTGCCGACGGTATATGGTGAGAAGACGGTTATGAGACTTACTTCCAAGGATGGTCTGACGAAGCCGAAGAGCGCCCTTGGATTTGGACCGGAAGAACTTAAGGTATTTGATGGTATATTGAGTAATCCGCATGGAATCATATTGGTTACAGGGCCTACAGGATCCGGTAAATCAACGACGCTTTATACCTCGCTCAGCGAGCTTAACACAGAAGATGTTAATATCATCACGGTTGAGGACCCTGTCGAGGCGAATATTGATGGTATCAATCAGGTACAGGTTAATGTCAAGGCAGATATGACATTCGCAGCGGCGCTTCGTTCTATTCTGCGTCAGGACCCGGATATCATTATGATAGGAGAGATTCGAGACAGCGAGACTGCGCAGATCGCTGTTCAGGCGGCTATCACAGGACATCTTGTTGTATCTACGCTGCATACGAATTCGGCTGCATCTACGGTTACACGTATCATAGATATGGGAATTGAGCCTTATGTTGCAGGAGATGCGTTGGTGGGTGTTATCGCTCAGCGACTTGTCCGCAGATTGTGCAACTCCTGTAAAGCAGCCAGACTCGCGGAAGAGGATGAAAAGAAGATTCTCGGTGTCAAGGATATGGATGATGATGTAATTATCTATGAACCGACCGGATGCCCACTGTGTGGAGATACCGGTTATGCAGGACGTATCGGTGTATATGAGATGATGCCTGTATCCAAGTCCCTTCAGGCGATTATTGCCAAGGGTTCTACAGCGGACGTGATTGAGAAGCAGGCTCTGGAGGAGGGTATGCTTACACTGAAGATGGGTGCTGCGAAACATGTATTAAATGGTATTACATCATTGGCCGAGATGAAGAAGATCACATATGAGACCGGTGATGAATATTAGAATATAATTTACTTAGATATAATATAATGGAGAAGGAGAAGATAGAATGCTTGACATGAAAGAACTGCTCGCCTTTGCGGTAGAGCAAAATGCATCTGATGTACATATTGCATGTGGTATCCCGCCGAAGCTTAGAATAAACGGTAAGCTGACTGAAGTGGAGCTTCCGGCTCTTACACCTGCGGATGCAGCGGAGGCAATTGGCTCAACGATGCATGAGAGACACAAACAGATATTAAAGGAGAGAGGAGAAGTCGATTTCTCCTATGCTTCGGCAGAGACTGGTCGATTCCGTGTAAATGTATTCATGGACAGAGGAAATATGGCGGCTGCATACAGAAAGGTCGACACACAGATCCCGAGACCGGATATGCTGGGTATCCCTGATGCGGTTGTACAGTTATATAAGAAGAAGAGAGGTCTGGTGCTCGTTACAGGACCTACCGGTTCAGGTAAGTCTACGACACTTGCTTCTATTATTAATAAGGCGAATGAGAATCTGACTGACCACATCATCACATTGGAGGATCCTATCGAGTATGTGCATAAACACAAGAAATCCGTTGTCAACCAGCGAGAGGTTGGTATGGATACTCTGTCATATGCAAATGCGCTTCGAGCTGCACTCCGTGAAGATCCGGATATCATTCTCGTAGGAGAGATGCGAGACCTGGAGACTATATCCACTGCAATTACAGCAGCTGAGACCGGACACCTTGTGTTCTCGACACTGCATACGATCGGTGCAGCATCGACGATTGACCGTATCATCGATGTATTCCCGACACATCAGCAGCAGCAGACCAGAATCCAGCTGTCCATGATCCTTGAGGGTGTTATATCACAGGCGCTCATTCCGAATGCACAGGGCAATGGACGAGTTGCAGCATTTGAGGTCATGCTGGCAACACCGGCGATTCGAAGCCTGATCCGTGATTCCAAGACACATCAGATTCAGTCGACGATTCAGACAAGCAGAGCGCAGGGCATGGTTACACTGGACGATTTCCTGATAGAGTTATACAAGAGTGGACAGATTACCCGAGACAGTGCATTGACATATGCACAGGATCAGGCGAGCATGAAAAAACAGCTTTAACATAGATTTTGTACATATTTAACAAAAATTAAAAATAATATTTATATTTGTTGCAAAAAATGTAAAGTTATTGTATTATCAAATTAGATACATATTGTTAATAATTTGTTCATTTTTTAAAAAAATATGGGTCGGAGGAGTAAGAATGGCACAATATAATTACAAAGCGATGGACAAAAACGGCAAAGCTAAAAAAGGTGTCGTTGAGGCCGCGAATGAGGACAAGGCAAAGGAAAAGCTGAAGTCCGAGGGTTACATAGTTCAGGATATTAAGGAACAGGGAGCTGGAAAGAAAGGCTTCACCAAGAAAGTTAAGGATAAAGACTTAGCTGTATTCTGTAAGCAGTTTGTATCCGTTTTGAATGCCGGTGTTACTGTCATCACAGCACTTGAGATGATGGGTGAACAGCTGGAGAATAAGACGTTGCAGGCTGCACTCAAGGAAGCACAGGCGTATGTTCAGAAGGGTGGTACGCTGGCAGATGCACTTAAGATCAATCCGAAGGTGTTCCCGCCTATCATGGTTAACATGGTAGCTGCCGGTGAGATGTCTGGTAATCTGGAAGTGTGTTTTGAACGTCTGACAACACATTTCGAGAATTCAAATGCGTTAAAGTCTAAGATAAAGGGTGCGATGACGTATCCTATCGTTATATTGGTTATCGTCATTGCGGTTGTTGTTGTATTGCTGATGACGGTTATTCCACAGTTTGCGACGATGTTCAATGATCTTGGTTCGGAACTGCCGAAGGCAACACAGCTGTTGATCAACTTCAGTGATTTCCTGCAGCACAAATGGTACATTGTTTTACTTATCGTTGTCGCTGTAGTTGCCGGATTCAAGTTCTTTGGCAAGACAGAACCGGGTTCTCTGTTGTATGCAAAGATTGGATTGAAGGCTCCTATATTCGGCAATCTGAATATCAAATCAGCGGCAGCTACATTTTCCAGAACATTAGCTACACTGATGGCATCCGGTATACCGCTTATCGATGCTGTAGAACAGGTAGCTAAGATGATGAGTAACAGAATTATCCGCGATGGTATCATGGATGCCAGAAATCAGGTTGCAAAGGGTGTTCCGCTTTCAAAACCGATCAGGGACATGGAGATATTCCCGAATATGCTTCCGCAGATGATCCGTATCGGCGAGGAGACAGGTAACATCGAGGAGATGATCAGCAAGGTTGCTGATTATTATGAGATGGAAGTAAATGATGCGGCAGACGCACTCACATCCATGCTCGAGCCTATGATCATTGTTGTCATGGGTGTTGTAGTTGGAGGCATTGTCCTGTGTATCTACTCACCAATGCTCAATATGTACGACGCGATCGACAGCTATTAAAATTGGATATAAACCGGTAGGCGAGGATGCCGGTTTTTATCATATATAAAAATATAGAAAAGGAGAGAAAATTATGAAGAAAACAAACAAAGGTTTTTCACTTGTAGAGCTTATTATCGTTATTGCGATCATGGCTATTCTTGCAGGTGCAATCGCTCCGGCACTTATCAAGTACATTGATAAGTCCAGAAAGTCAAATGATATCTCTGCTGCTAAGACATTCAAGACAGCAATTGAGACTGCATTAGGTACAGAGGAAGTGTATGAGATTTTAACAAACACAGGCACAAATTCTTATACTCTTGTTAAACTTGTACCAAATAAAGCAATCTCAGCTGAAGGTGATTCAGGTGTTGATTATATGACCATTAGCGGCTGTACAGTGCCTGATGATGTTGATTTGACTTTGGCTGAATGTGCAAAGGCAATTGGATCAAACATCGGTGAGAAGACACCTAAGACAAAGTATCAGAAGAAGATTGATGTAGATGGTGAAAAGGATGACAATGGATTTAAGCCAACCACATTCTGTGCATTTATTACAACTGGTGGTTCTGTATATGTATGCGCATGTGGAGATGCTGACCCAACTGTTTCAATAACAGATGGTGTTGCTACATTTGAGAACTGTGCACCACTTGCACCAGATGTATGTAAAGGTTATCAATAAAATTTAATAACCGTTTTTGGGTATAGTTAAGTTCCACCTGATTCGCCAGGTGGAATTTAACTGTATCTTTTAATATAATGAGACTTGAAAGGAATCAGATGCAGCATGAATGACATGATATTTAAGATAATAGTGGCAACGATATTCGGATTATATGGTATCGTTATAGGTAGTTTCGTTAATGTATTGATATTGCGGCTGCCGATTCATGAGAGTATCACCTTGAAACGGTCTCATTGTATGAGTTGCGGTCATACCTTATCATGGTATGAACTGTTTCCTTTATTCAGTTATATTTTTTTAGGTGGAAAGTGCAGGCACTGTAAGGCGCACATATCCATTCAGTATCCGATTGTGGAGGCTGCAAATGGTGTTCTCTACGTGGTGCTGTTCCTCGTAAAAGGCTTTTCCGTGGAGACGATACTTTACTGCCTGTGTGCTTCTGCCTTATTGGCTCTGAGTGTCATTGACTGGCGAACCCAGGAGATACCGCTTGGATTCAATATCTTTATTTTTGTATTAGGACTGATTAGACTGATTACCGACTTGGGTAATTGGAGTCAGTATGTAATCGGTTTGTTTGCGGTCAGCGGTTTTTTACTATTACTGTGGCTCATCACGAAGGGCAGAGGAATAGGAGACGGTGACATTAAACTTATGGCAGCAACCGGCTTACTGTTAGGCTGGCAGCTTAATATTGTAGCATTCTTGCTGGGTTGTATCCTGGGTTCTGTGATACATCTGGGTCGAATGGCTATGAAGAAGGCCGGCAGAGTGTTGGCTTTCGGCCCATACTTATCGATGGGTGTATATATAGCAATGATATGGGGTGAGCAGCTTGTGAGCTGGTACCTGAGTATATGGGCTATCTTTTAGTCCTTATAATATTATTAAATCACTGATTAGCGAGGGAGGCTATAACGAATGGCAAAGAGCAATAAGGTGTTATCGATTGATATCACAAATGAGAGTATTACAATCATTGAGTTAACTGCTTCTCCTAAAAAGCAGAGTTATATCCATAATGTTATTATATTTGAGACCCCTGAGGACTCTTATGAAGATGGAGTACTGAAGGAGCCTGAGAAGATTGCAAATGCAATCAGAGAACAGCTGGTAGCAAGAGGTATCAGCAATAGAAATGCGATCTTTGTATTATCATCTACCAAGATCGTGAACAGAGAGGTTATGATACCTTTCGTAAAAGAGAACAAAATCAGAGAGATCATTAATGCAAATGCTTCAGAATATTTCCCTGTAAATATAGAGGATTATGTGGTTTCTCATTCTGTACTTGAGACTGTAACGGATGAAGATAACAATAAGCAGATTCGTATCCTGGCAGTAGCTGCACCGGGACAGATGGTGAAGTCATACTATGACTTAGGTGCTCTGGCAGGGCTCAATGTCGTATCTCTGGATTACATTGGTAATGCGATGTTCCAGTTGATCAAGACACAGACAGTTCAGAATGCTACGACCATGGTGATCCAGTTGGGAAGCGAGTCTACGGTACTGAATATCGTACAGGGTGAGAATCTCCTTCTCCAGAGAACTGTACCATATGGTACGAATTCTGTTGTAAACGTTGTCATGGATGAGAAGGGTGTCGATGCGACAACTGCCATGACTTTACTGCAGAATGACAGATTGATAACTGTTGATTATGATGACAATGAAGTGACCGGAGCGTTCCGTTATCTGGTTAATAATATCGGACGTGTTATGGACTTCTATGCCAGCAAGAATCCGGATAAGCCGATTGAGGATGTATATCTGACCGGTGATGGTGCCCTGATCAGAGGTATCGACGGACTCTTCAAGATTCAGTTAAATGTAAATACCCGTATCATGGATAATCTTTACAATATCAAGTTTGATCCGAGTATCGATATGAAGGTATACAATCCTGTATATCTTGTAACTCCGATTGGTGCCGCTTTTGCACCGATGAATTTCCTGCCACTTGATTCTGCAAAGGCATCAAAGAGCTCAGGTGGAAGTCTTGCACCTTATGTGGCACTTGTTTTAGTTGCTGCGATTGCATCAGCAGCACTTGCTTTTATCTCTATCAAGCAGAAGAATGACGCTGAGGAGCGCAAGGCAGAACTTGAAGCTGATATTGCAAGAATCAGCGATATCGAGCAGATCATTAACGAATATGAGGCTGCACAGGCTACATATAATGATATTGCGACAATGTATGCATCTACCTATCACCTGAACGAGAATGTCCGTACACTCGTCACAGAGCTTGAGAACAAGATCCCAACCTGTGTGCAGATTACAGGTTTTTCCTCTAATGATAGTGGTGTTAATCTTCCTGCTGTATCATCAAGTTATGAGGGCATGGCAGACTTCATCATGCAGTTAAAGAGTATTGAGTGTATCAGCGATGCATATATATCTAGTTATACAAAAGATGTAGACGATGCTACAGGTGAGACGACCTTTACCTTTACAGCAACTGCTTCTTATGTTGATATGAACCCTGTTGTTATTGAGACAGATGAGGACGCTTCTGAGGACACTGCTGATACTTCAGAAGAGACATCAGAAGAAGAGTAAGAGTGAAGGAGGGGAACGATTATGTCTAAGAGTAATATTAAGATTTTATTGGCTTTATTAAGCATTTTAATGGTTGTTGGAGTATATTTTTATGTATTTAAACCGAACCAGCAAGAGAAGGAGTCTTTGGAGTCAGAGATCACGACATTAGAGACGAAGCTTGCTGATCTGAAGGCAAAGGAAGCAAACAGAGATATGTATCTGGCTAAGACAGAGGAGTACAATGAGAAGTTTGATGAGCTTGTTGCATACTTCCCTGCTGACCTGAACCAGGAAGTATCTATTATGTTCATGAAGGGCGTTGAGGATGCCAGAAATGGCGAGTTCCTGATTGATACTGCTGGCCTTGGTCAGGCAAAGCAGTTCTATACATTGGGCGGAGAGAATACAGATTCTGCAAATTATGTATGTTATGAAGCTGCTTTCCCAATCTCATACAATGGTACATATGCCGGTGTTAAGGATTTTGTAGATTATATCATGAATTACAAGTACAGAATGAATATTTCTTCTATCAATATCTCTTATGATACAGAGAATGATGTTGCGACAGGTGCCGTCAGCATGAACGCATATTGTGTTACCGGTGGAGACAGAGAGGGCGAGAAGGTTGATGTGGATGTTAACAATGGTGTTGACAATATCTTCCTTGGCGGTACGGATTCACCGAGCACACAGACTTATTCCTATGACAGCGACAATGGTGCATCCATCGCTGACAAGAACGATATCAAGATTACTTTAAATAATGCAGCGAACGATACAGCAGATGGTATCGTGGTATCTGCCGGTGGTACAGCAACGAATGTAACAAGTGATGAGAATTCTGTTGAGCCAGTTGCACTCCATATCTATGAGCAGGATGGTAAGAATTATGCTGATTACTCCATCGGAGACAGCAAGTATACAGTTGAGCTTACAGGAACAGATGTAAAGGTTTATGTAGCATCTTCAGCACGTGTTGACGGAGATGACAAGAACGGCGTGAAGTTAAATATTACAAATGATACAGATATGACTGTATTCGTTAAGGTAGCAGATGATGACACTACCTCACCTAGATTCACCTTGGGAAGTAAGACAGGTACCGTTAAGGTATACTAAGAGAGGATGGGATTTATGGCAAAAAACAAAAATAAAGGTTTCAGTGTTGTTGAAATCGTAATCGCCATAGCCATATTAACGTTACTGTTAACGCCTATTTTGAAACAGCTGACTGCAACCATGAGAACGAACCGTCTGGCGAAGGAACAGCAGTATGCCTCCGAGAGTGCACAGTATATGCTGGAGTATTATAAGAATACCAGCATGGACGTACTCTGTGATGCAACCTTAAATACTGATCTTACCGCAGATGTGACACCGGTGGAGCGTGAGTGTGATATCTATGCGATAGATGGCGCAGGTAATATATCATTGCTCTATAGTGATTTACCATATCATGTCTACACTTATGATATGACGTCGGTTGAATTGGGAAGCAGGAAGACGGAGTATGTCAGAAAGGCTGTGTTAGATGATCTGGCGATTCAGATCATGTCTACACCATTTAATGCGATTCTGGAGAGCACCGGGGCATTGGCAGATTGCAGTTATCGTGTTGCATATAATCTGTCAGAGGCAGATGGCTTCACCTTGACGGATGATGGAAGTCTGGTGCAGTATGAGGCGGCAGATGACTCTGACCCGGATAATCCGGTGCAGTATGTATCAGCAATCGTATGCAGACAGAAGGGCGCATTCTCAGATGCTGGTATCCAGAATCCGAATGAAATCAATCTGGGTAACATGCACAACCTTGACAGTACACAGGTGGCTATGATAACAGGTACTTCTACGAACTTTGATGAGCAGGCGGAGAGAGAACTCTACTCCAGAGCCATGGATCGTATGAAGATCGATAATAAGGAGTACTGGGATATAGAGATTACGAGTAATGATCCGAACCACAGTTACTTGAATTCTTATGGTTATGTAAACGGATTAAAGAAGCTGACTGAGATAAAGGTTGATGATATAACAGATGAGACTGGCAGCTACTATACGATTAATGTCAATGTATATTATGAGAATAGTTACCTTGCAACAGAACATGACAGATTAGAGTACAATGTATATTCTCAGAAGTTCTATTATAATCCGGATGAACCACACAAGTGCCCGGATATATACTTTGAATACCAGCCGTTTTCTATCAATTATGAGCTGGGTGTCTCGGTTGAATATTCTGCGAATGAATATGTGCTGATTGATAATAATGTTGAGGATGCAAAGTTATATCTCTACAAACCGAAGTGGGATATGGCACATCGTTATCTGTATCCGGATGGAGATTACAGTGATTCGGATCTGATCATGGCGAGTGCTGATATATACTATCAGAATAACTATGCGGATGATCCGACTCATATATCAGATACAGAGAAGGTATCGATCCATATTAATGATGCTAATAATCCGGCTGATACAGGTTATACGCCAATGAAGATATACACCAATCTGGTGATCGAGGATCCGGATAATGCGGGACAGTATATCGTTGATGTAAATGATATGAATTCACAGTTTGACTGTGAACAGACAGATGTATATGACAGTTATTTCTATGTGAAGAGTGGTACATCTTATGTACCGAGAACCTTTAAGCCGGCTGCGTATGATGTATCAAATCTTATGAAGCTGTCTGATGAGGAGAGCAAGGAAGACAGACTCTTCAACATCACTGTATATATGAAACCTGTTGATACTATTGGCAATACAATCATTTTGAACGGAGCAAAGGGGGAGAATTAGTTGAGAGATTTTATAAGAAAGATAAAAAACAAACTAAATAATCGCGGCTCAAGTATCATTATGGTTGTTGTTTCAATAGGATTCATAGGTATTGTAATAGGCGCATTGTTGTCTGCTGCATCTTATGCATATCGTCTGAAGCTTCAGGAAATGAATGCGAAGGATAACTTCTATTATGTAGAGCAGGCTATGAATGAGATCTACGCAGGTGTGGGTACACATACTGTAGAAGAGATGAAGAATGCGTATACCTATACATTGGAGAACATGGTTCGTTATGATACAGATCTTGGAACCTATAAGACTATATCAGACGAGGAAGCATCCAAGATGTTCAAGAAACAGTTCATGGTCAACATCAAGGATAGTGATTATTTCAAAGATGTTGATAAGCTCTCCGATGAGCTTGCAGGATATATCTCAAATGAGACAGTTCATCTTGATGATCAGAAGTTAAGTATCGTGAAGCGCGATGATGAAATTATCATCAAGGATGTAACCCTGACCAGAACACAGGAGTATAAGAAAAACACAGCAAATGGTACATATACGCAGACGATCTCAGCAGATATTGTAATCAGTGAGCCTGACTTCGAGGTTAAGTTCAACAATATTGCATCTGACTACTCAGCGATCTTTGATTATGCATTGATCGGTGATATGGGTGTTGAGATCAATCAGGATAAATCAACGAATTTATCTATCATAGGTAATATCTATGCTGCAAGTGATTATTATAACAAGAGTTATAATTCTACATTGAATGATAACTCAGACAATATCTCTGAAGGTGACCTTCTGAATAAGGATGGAAGCCTGGATAACACAGATAACAAGATCAGTGGAACTTATGAGGTCGATGGCGCTGAAATAGGTGAGGATAGCGAGGTTCCGATATCTTATAAGTTCGCAAATGTATCAAATAAGAACTTAAAGACAGCAATTGGTGTAGATGATCTGTCTACAGAGACTGGTTATGT
The DNA here is from genome assembly GCA_051877775.1 of Wujia sp. Taxonomy (GTDB): domain Bacteria; phylum Bacillota; class Clostridia; order Lachnospirales; family Lachnospiraceae; genus Coprococcus_C. The sequence goes on along the minus strand of JBJEJF010000049.1, from coordinate 9,589 downwards.
GAATGATTATGCGAAGGATGATGAGGGTAAGAATTATCCGTTCAATGGTCTGAATGATCACAGTAAGTATTCTGGTCTGTATATCAGCAATGCGAATGTATCGATTCTTGCAGACAGCATTATCGTGCCTGGTACATTTGCCATCATGGATACAACAGATCTTACAGTATATGGTAAGACCGGTTCTTCTACGATACCGCAGGTATGGGCAGATGATATTGTCTTAGGTGGATACAGTAAGAAGAACAATGCGAAGAGTACAGAAGACCAGAGTGTATATGATGGTTCATCTGCGATGTTCAGAGCAAACCTCTTTGTCAAGGATGATACAGAGATCAATGCAGAGGGTTCAAGTCTTACTCTGAATGGTTCATATTATGGATACGGCGACAGTACATCCAGAGATAGCAGAGAGTTCTTTGATACTGTTGATGAATATTACTTCAAACTGCCTTCTTATGATGAGGACGGTAATATTGTAAAGGATGCAGATGGCAATATCGTATATGCATATAACAGAGGACACTACAACAGTAGTGCTATCGTTGTCAACGGTGAGCGAGCTACACTGGATCTGAGTAATGCATCAGAGTTGTATGTAGCAGGTCGTGCATATATTGAGTTATCTAAGTTTAATACAGATGGTATTGAGGATACGGAAAACAAAACGATTACCAATACCTATCAGTACATCCCATCTGATGCTGAGAAGACGAATTTTGTAAAGGATTATAAGACTGGTGAGAGTATCGCATACAAGACCAGCCAGTTAATGTACATCGTATCGAACTTCGGTGTTCCTTCTGAGGTTACACTTGGTACGACAGGTAAGGCATTCAAGTGTACAACGGTTGAGATCCCTGAGAAATTAAATGGTGTTGGTGAGTTTGGAGAACTGTTCCCGACAAGCATCTTCAGTGGACGTCTTCCGGTAGAGATTCAGACGATCAGAAACAGGGATTATGTGTTGATCGATTTTGAGACAGCTTACAATTATATTAAGGAAGTTTCAACTGCAGAGGGTAATCCATCCGTAGCAGATACGCTTCCGGCTGCAAAGCTGGCCGCACAGGTTATTCTTGATGAGTATGATTCAGCAGATGCATATGCAAGTGCTTTTGCAGTATTTTATTCATCCGAGGCTGTGAAGGGTGAGTCCAGTTTATATTATCCTGAACTTGTAGATATTACTGCATATTCAGATTATGATATGGGTGGTAAGAATGAAGGGATTGCAATGGATGTTATAACGGATGATAAGACCGGTGATATCATTGATTTCAATTCCAAGGTTTACTCCAGTGGAGCAATATCAGTCAGAATGAATAACAAGTTCACAATGACAACAGCAGATGATGCAACAGTGATCAATGATCTGCTCAGTGACGCAGCATTTTCTACATACAGAAATAATGTGACAGATGAGACAGATGTTGAGAATATGGTTGCTGATGCATATAACATCTCGAATGACCTTGAGATGGAGTACAACTATATGAAGTGGAATCTGAGCCATTATAAGGCAAATGACATCGAGAAGGAATATGTCAGTGATGTCATTAAGGTTTATGGAGAAGATTCTATCACACCGATTAACAAATACATGTTATTTGACAACTTCTCAGTCAACAAGGATAAGGTCGGTGGCAAACTTGATAATTATGAGTTGAATGATCTGAACGGAAGTAATGTTGTGTACAGATTATGGGCAAGCGATTCGGATGTTACTGTAACAGGTGCTGAGAATATAACAGGTATCGTTATAACGAAAGGTGATGTTACGTTTGGAGATGACGTGAAGTCATTCTCAGGTATGGTAATATCCGGAGGTAAGATCTACATCGGTAACAATATGTCATCCATTACAGCGGATGCAGCGACTTGCCGTGAGATTATCAGACAGTGTATCGTGGTTGACAATGATTATACGAATTATTTCCTGAGTCTCTTTAAGGAATATGCACCTGAGAGTGCAGGTGGTGAGGCAGAGGATCCGGATCCAAGTGATCCTGAGGATGATACAGTGGATATAAGCACCATTGGTTATTCTGATGTTGTCAGCATGCAGAACTGGATGAAGAACGTGGGAGGTGCCTATTGATGGATAGATTAAAGGCAAAACTTCGAGATAACAGAGGTTTCTCCCTGGTTGAAATGATTATTTGCATTGCAATTATTGTGATTATGTCAGGTGTAGCTATGGTTACGATTACGTTGCTTAATTCAGCGAAAGCGAAGGAAGCATCTGTTACCTTTGAATCTACATTGTCAGATATGATTACGAAGACGAAGAATCAGGTGTGTGTCATCGGCGGAGTTCAGTATCCTAAGTATAATCGCTGTATGCATGTATATAAGGATAGTAATGATAGGTATTACATCAGAACCGGATATTATGATCCGGATAATGCAGGTACTCCTTCAGCATACATTTTTATCGATGATGAAAATGTAAATGATGGAAAAGGTGTAAGTATGACATCCAAGGTAAATATAAAGTATACAGCGACAGGTACAACTGATAAAGTCGACATAGATGATACTGGCGTGTATATTGTATATGACCGGAACGGATTCTGTATAGAAGGCTCTGGAAAGTATAGTTTCTATAAAAAGAATGGCAATGCTATCGCTGATGTAGTTATTCAGAAAAATGGCAGCCACCAATCCAATTAGATAAGGAGTGATGTACTGTGAAGGAAAGATTAAAAAAGAATAGCGGCTTCACTCTGGTCGAGCTGATTATCGCCATGGCAATTCTGGCATTCCTTATGACAGCGGTCAGTGCGTTCATGGGTTCAGGTGTCATGAGTTTTAAGAAGGCAAAGGCGGATATAACGGTGCATAACTCAGCTCAGGAAGTATACGATCAGCTCTCTGATTCGATTATGTCGGCAAATGATATGATCGTATATGGATATGTAATGCAGGGCACGGTTGTTATTGACCCAAGTGCACCGCCTGTAACCCCGTCCGGTAATAAACTGACATTTTCAATCAGTGGCAACACTTCTACAGAAGTGTTGGATGGACCTTATTACTTTGTCAAGGACGAGGCACAGAAGACTGCGTTGGAGGCGATGCCTGAGTATGAAACCGGTAAGGCGATACTCTACTATACACAGCTTAGCGCAGACACGGAAGTGTATGTGAAGCAGCTGATCATTGATAAGGCTGTTGAGATTGATATGTCTAACGTTGGCACACCTGTGGCAGGAAAATATCTGAATCATCTGACAGGTGATGAGGTTGTTATCACAGAGCAGAAACGTTTGATAGATGAGATTGACAGTACCGAGAGTGATGATTATGCACAATCTTCATTGGGAGATACAGTTTATTCTGAGAAGGATACGGAGAGAAACATCTATACCTTCGATGATGAGAATATGTATTGTGAGAGAAAATATGCATATATGACTGCTCTTGATGATTATGCATCTACAAGTGATAAGAGTGATTATCTGTATACGGAATCACTGAGCTATCTGAAAGATATAACAGCTGATTCTGGAACTGATGATATAACAGGATGTGTGTTTAAGATCAATGCAGATAAGGGATCGGTAGAGATGAATCTCTTTTTCTCCGATAAGAACATGACATACACATCACTCGGAATGATTAACACCAGAAACTCTTATGTGTTAAAAGCAAAGAAGTAAAAAGGAGGTAAAAGCGTAATGAGACGAAACATGAAGATAACGATTGCAGCTATGTCTGTACTTCTTCTGATGGCGATTGCAGCCACGATTATTTCCTTTTCATTTGCAAATAACGGTGACGAGGGACTGGTGACAGAAGAAGATTTGATGGCATTAGCTGCGGGTGAAAGCGAGACGCTGACCAATATCGATTATATCATTCGTAATTCCAATGATACTGAAGTTGACGATCCGGAGTACCATATCGTAGAGATAGGTTCTTCCAGTACACCATCAACTTTAGAGGATTTCGTCAGTTCAAAGGGATTTGAAGAATATGTATTAAATGCCCATGGAACACTGGGTGAGATGATGGCTGCAGATAAGATTACTTATCAGTATATCCAGGCAAGCTCTGTTACCAATACGGATTCCCGTCTGGCAGATGTTGCCAAGGCTGACCTGATATATGTTAGCAATGCAGGCGGAAGCGCTGGATATAAGGTCGGTAATGATATCTGTGAGGAGTTATATAACCTTCTGCATACTTATGCAGTTGGTGATTATAAGCCGCTTATTATTGACAGCCCGACGAAGTCGGGGACTACAGACCCGATAGAGACAAATAAGTCGTTTACGGATCTGGTTAAGGACTATTTTGCTAAGTCTGGTGCTCAGTATTATACCTATGGATGGGATACAAGCCTTGATGCAGAAACATTCTTCAAGGGTGGTGTCGGATCAGGCTCCATGTACATTGGTATCAATGGTAGAACAGCCAGAACTGGTTGGGATGACATCCAGAGCGATGATGAGGATAAGACCAGCAAGAAGATGGCACATTTCCTCGTTGTCAGCAGTGATGGTACAATGGGACCACGAGCAACTGCAGTTTTGACAGGTGCTACAACGGTTGCAACCTCAGGTATTGAATATGTGTATCCTGGTGTTGCGACAGATTCAGATGCTAAGAAAGTGAACCTGGATAATGTTTATGATATAACCGGTACACCTGTGCAGAAGTATGGTTATAATCAGAGATACAGTTATAGACCGGATTTTGTAGAGATAACAAATGTTTCACTGGCAGATCTGGATAGCGCTTCCAATACAATCTCACTCGATGGTTATGACATGATCATCATTGAGGACAATTGCGGCGGCAAGCAGATCTCAGCAGCTCTGTACAAGAAGTTCATTGCAGCAATGTATGGAAATAATCATATTGTATACAGTGCAAGCCTTGGTACAGCATCGGCAGACGATACACCATCCGGAGATGTAGAAGATTTTAATGAAACGAACTACAGTGAGTTATTTTATATGGTAGCAACCGATAAGGAAGTTGCCAGATATCAGAATATCATGATAACCAACAAGACAGAGTTTGACATTATCACTTCAAGTAACAGTGAGTCAACATGTAAGGTTATCGCAGATCTGATTAATGCTTCCTCATGGAGAGGTATCGGTGGTCCTGGTTCATCATCCAATACATTTACAGTGTTGGAGATCCAGCCTTGTTATCCAATTAATACAGCATTAGCGCAGAAGAAGAATGCTTATTATGACAAGCCTTCAGATGTGGTAAATAATCAGACGATGGAGCAGCTTGGTATCACAGATGATGATATTGCCAATAATGCTAAAAATCTCAGTGAGTTCTATGACTGGGAGATATCACCGGCCAATATCGCTGATGCACTTGGCATGAAGGCATCTGATATTAATGTCGTTCATATGTCTTCTGAGGAGTTGGAAGCAAACAAGACAGAGATCTTAGGAAACTATGATCTGGTTTATATCGGTGGAAATATCTCAGCATTGAAGGATGCACTGAGTTATTCAAGTATCGTTGGTCTTGGTAAGCAGGGTGTACAGGTACTTGGATCCAGCGGATGGGCAGGACAGGTAAACATGAGCAAGATCGTTGACGTTCCTGTATACGTTATGTATTCTCATGTTGGTGATTTTGTAGATCTGGATTTCAGCTTCCTTGGCGAGGCTGGTATGAAGCTGGATATCAGCAGACCTTTTGGTATTTCGCCTGGAGATTCTTCTTCTACAGGATCTAATACATTTGCTGTTATGAATGGTAATGATATTACCTATAACAATTATGAGAATCTTGTCGAGTATGTAGATGCAGGAATGCCGGTTGTATTCAGTAAAGAAGCATCAGCTGCTTTTGATCTGATGCATGATGACGGTTATCTGCAGAATAGTATCGACCCTGATTCTAATATGGCAAAATTCATGTCATATTGTTATGCAAAGTCAGAGGATGATGCATCTAATATTCTCTGGAAGTTTGATGAGACAGCTACAGAGTTGGTTGATAATGATGGCGGTATGCTTGGAAGTACCAAGACAGGTTATGTAGAGGTATTCCAGGATGATAAAGCTGAGGGAAGAGAAGATATCGTTGGTAAGACTTCACTGTCTAACCTCTATCTGAATTCTTCCAGAAGACCAAAATTATCTGTTACAAGCCGTCCTGTACAGTACAATCTGTATGATGCGTCTACGAAGCTTAAGAGCAGAGATCTTAATTTTAAATATGATATAACAGGCATTGCATCAGGTTATACAGTAAACCTGTATATTGATGATGATGGCAACAGTGTATTCTCTGATAGTGAGATCATGGCATCAAGCAAGACAGATACTTTGAGTTACTCCTTAGGTTCATTCAAGGGTGGTCCGGTATACTGGATGCTTGAGGTTCAGGTTCCTGCTGCAGAAGGTGATGGTTATGTTACAGCCAGCACAACAGGTACAGCATATATTGCTCCTGAATCAGAGGAGAAAGAAGAGGTAAGTATTCTTCAGATCCTTCCTTCCGGTGGTATGGGACCACAGGGTGCGAACTCCCTGTACTTCTGTCCGGAATGTCAGAGAGCATATAAGATATTGAATTATAACCCTGCACATGATTCAGGAAATCGTCTTTCTGATGCTGCATTGTACAGTGGTAACTTTGATGATAGTAAGATTTCATCAGATGGTACATATCTTGGTGCATATCGTGGAAAGCATGAGCACACATTTGGTATCGTAAAATATGACAGTAATCTTGCAGTCACAGATGGTTCCGGTAACCCGACCAGCACACTGGGTCGTGATGACTGGGATTGGAACCTTGCAGATGAGATCAGCGATACATATGATTTCCATATCGATATCATTACCAATAAAGAGTATGATGCTATGGCTGATGATGTAGAGAAGCATTTCAAAGGTATGTCCGAGGAGGAGATTACTGCTGAGATGGCAAAATGTGCTACAGATGCTATAGATGCCAGAGTAGAGTATACAAATTATGTAGATGGTGATCTTGCTGACGCTGAGGAAGAACTGAGAACGCTGATTCAGACTATGGTTGATAATGCGTCAGGTTATTATAAGTCTGAGTTCCAGAGATTGCTTGATGAGAGAGTATATTATGACTTCTATAATATCTGGGGTAATAGTTATCAGGCTAAATATGCATCTGACTGGTGCCCTGGAGAGAACTTCACAACTACATATGAAAAATATGCAAGATGTGTAGATAAGAAGATGGAGCTGAGAGACACATATATGAAGCTCCTCAGATATGCAAACTATACTGGAGATTGGCTTGCTGAGTGTTATGATTCAATCATAATCGGACCTGCAGAGAACTTCAATAACGAGGATATTACATCTTCTGAGGGTCTTGCAGCATTGTCGCTCTACGCAGAAAATGATGGAGCAATCCTGTTGTTCCATGAGACACTGTCAAGATTTACAGATTCAGGATCTTTCCGTTTGACAAATGCACTGAGAGATTACTTCGGTATGGATGCAACACATCTCGAGGCAGACAGTTCACTCTATGGTTCTGATAAGACTGTAACATACGATCAGATATATGGCGGTAACATGACGATCAGCCCGATTGAATTGTATGCTGCAGATGGTACAAGGATTAACTACTACAATACGCAGAGTTTAAGTCCGAATGCTTCAGAGACAACATATAATATTACAGTAGATAAGCATGGAACCGGTTATTCGAGCTGCTCTATCAGTAATGCAACAGAGACCGGCACAGCAACTGCAGGTACAGTTAAGCTGACATATAACTTATCCGGTTCAGATAATGGTACGGAGATTACTGACTTTACCGGATATACAGCAAAGATATCTGTATCCTACAATGGAAGCAGCAAGACCTATTCAGCTACAGTAACCGGTAATTCATTCTCATTTGATATACAGAATTATCAGACAATAACACAGACTTACACAGCTGATAATGTATATTACATACCATTTAAGGCTGCTGATGGTTACAATTCAGATCAGTACTTCATGTCTAATCTGTCACCGAAGGATAAGACTGATACAAACAGGTTCTATACCTGGGCAGATGATATGAAACAGGTATTCTCCAGTGCTACACCGAAGTATCTGAGTGGAGTTGCTTATTCTGATATCAACTATATTGCAAGTACAAACTGGAATAATGGAATTAATCCATATCCATATTCAACACTGAGCTGGTCACTGGCTGGTAAGTGGGATAATGATCCGCAGTCTAAGGGTATATCCGGTACAAACAAGGCGAGCCAGAATAATAGTGGTATTATTACCACATATCCGTTTACACTGAGTTCAGAGCTGAATATTACCGGTACACATCCTTCATCTTATGCACTTGATGTTGAGGATACAGATATGACAGTTTGGTATTCACTTGGTGGTGGTACTTCTACAGAGAAGGGACGTAGTTCCTTGTTTGCAGCATCTCCTAGAGATGGTAAAGATAGTTACTTTATCTATAGTAAGGGCAATGTATTCTACTGCGGTGCCGGTCATACTAAGGTAACCGGTAAGGGTAAGGATAATAATGATGAGCGTAGACTTTATATCAATATTATCTGTAATTCCGTCAGAGCAAGTGTAAGACAGCCTTCTATCAATGTATATGATTATGGCACTGAGGAGAATAAGATAATTGTAAGAGGAAGCTCAGAATATCTGTATGAGATAGAAGAGGATGTTGAGTATCCAATCTTCACATTTAGAGCAATCGTTGATGAAGAAGCTAAGATAACAAATGTAAATATCTACTATAAGCTTGATACAGGTAAATCAAATAAGTTCGTTAATGATGTAGATAAGTATATCGTTAAATGGACTGGTTCAGATGTGAAATCAGGTGATTTTGTAGATGTAGGAGATACAATCGCTAACCTGAAACTTGATGATTCTTATTTCGAACCATATGGCGGTAATTATACATATATTGTCATAGAGGTAATCGATGATCAGGGTAATGTAAGTTATCAGAAGATTAAGATTGTTCGTAAAGCACATCTGTTTGACTTAACTTAATTACATATCCGTTGCAAGAGCTTATAGATTCTAGAATTTATAGGTTCAAGAGCTCATATTAAGAAGTGATTGCATTGGATTAAGCAGGGAGCTGCCACTTTAACGAATAGAATTTCGTGAAGTGGCAGCTCTTATTATTTTTGTTTATTCTTGTGATCCACAGAGGGTTCGACTTTTTTATGCTAGTTTATAATTCTGGTAAAAATAATAAAAAATATAATATAATAATATAGATACGCCGGATTCATGCTGCGCTAAATATACAGTAGGTGAGAACTGTAATTCAAGCCGTACAGAATGCAGTAAGCGGGGTATATGAGAGTAAGAAGAGCAAAAAAGCCCCGAGGGCAAAGAGTAAGCGGGACATATGAGAGTAAGAAGAGCAAAAAAGCCCCGAGGGCAAAGAGTAAGCCGGACATATGAGAGTATATACCGCGATAACCATGATTTAAGCCATATCAGAAGTAGATAGTGATATAAAGTGTAAAGCCATAAATTACGTGTGAAAATAGAAAAATGCGGAAATACCCGTAAAGGCAAGCGGGGAATTACGTGTGGAAATAGAAAAATGCAGAAACACC
>JBJEJF010000048.1:0-37814 GCA_051877775.1 Wujia sp. | reverse complement strand
CCTTAATGATATCTCCTTCAGCTACCTTGTACTGCTTTCCGCCTGTTGCTATAATAGCGTACATATGGTTACCTCCTATTATCATTACTCGCCAGCTTCGGTGCTGTCCCATCTGAAGATAGACAGACTTCTACCACGCTGTGCGGCATACTCATATAAATTAACAGAATTATCCTCGCATGTCAAGGAAAAATTCAAATTATTAGAATATTTTTTCATAAAAATTAGTAAACCCATTCAAAAAAACAATTATGTCAAAAACAATTCATGCAATGGCTTTCTGACTTTTTTTCTGGTCATCTCAACAAGTCCAAGTCTGGTGATATCAACAACATTGACAGGGACCGGATCAGACAGTACAGCCGCCTTCAGCTCATCCAGAAGCATCCTATCTCTCTCTGAGGATCTCATACTGATAAAATCCACAATAACGATTCCACTCAAATTGCGGAGTCTGAGCTGCTTGGCAATCTCATGTGCCGCCTCAACATTCACTTTGTATTGTGCTTCCTCATAATTTGTACCCCGTATGGATTTCCCACTGTTAACATCGATGACAGTCATCGCTTCCGTGACCTCAATCACCAGATATGCTCCTGAATTCAGATATACCCTTTTGGATAAGGCTTTATCAAGTACATGATCAAGCCTGTACAATGCAGACATGCCGATCATCTTATCTGTATACATCTCTGGTTTTGTCAAACCATATGCACATGCCTCATCCATGTATTCCTGCATATCTGTAATGATTCGAATACCATTTTTCTGCATTTCCTGCATATCTTGTATATATCCCGGACAATTTTTTTTCATACAGGAATATGCTGTCGCATACTGTGCCCTGTATAAAAGGTCATCCAGTTTACATAACAATGTTACCGTCTCTTTTTTGACAGAATCAGACTCCACATGTTCTGCAGCTGTCCGTATGATCCCACCATACGAATTTGACGGACATTTTTTTTGCGCATCAAAAGCTTCGATCGCATCACCAAAAAGCCCTTTTAAGCGTTCCCTGACCGCATTGTCTTTGATCTTGGATGATACACCTTTGGTAACACCAAGCGAGACTACCACATTGTCTCCGCTCAGTGATATATTGGTCGTTACAGCCGCCTGTTTAGTCTTGATCCTGTCCTTGGTAACCTGAACCGTAACCAGATCTCCTATTCTAAGCTTCTTTTCACCATGGTAATCCTCCAACGGCAGATAACATGATTCCCCCGGAGCGATATCCACAAAGGCAGCATTCATATTGCGCAATATATTAGATACACGTCCAACATAAATATTGCCTATAAGAGATGTCGATTCATAGCAACGAATCTCTATCGGATGCTGGTTTTCCATCAAAAAAGCAGTTATGATGCCACGCATTTTTGTCAAAATATATATCATATCCAATGTATCATTACCCCGGTATCTATGTTAAAACCACAAAATAAGATGATTTAAAAATGTTGTCCTGCAGCCGACAATGGCTTCAGGTCTCCACGATCTCCCATGTAAGTTTCCAACCTGTGTATCATATAATCATATCTGTTGTATTCTGTACCTGACAATCCACACAATGCTTCAAGAACCAGCTCGGGCTTCAGATTATCCCTGCTTCCCGATGCAAGAAGCATATATATACCATCCTGATAGAGCCTGATATCATAGATCATCGGTTTGATATCTGCTATTGCTTCTTTGGACTTTGTTTTTTTCGTCACCTCTATCTTCTCCTGTTGATTCAGTTCAGAAACAAAGGGAAGAATCTTCTTCAATACATCGTGCTCAGCTTCTTCATTTTTATAGATGTAATAATCCGAAGCGGATACGATAGCCATGGAAGGTTTTGCATCTTCCGGCAGTCTCACGATGTCAAGTACCTGTATCTCCTCCGGCATGACAGCATTCAAACGACTTATCATGTCATCTGTGTCAGTTACGGAATTGAATTCACCATCAAAATATTCCCCCTCGGAAGTCATCCCCAGCGGCATAGGGGCCGCAAATGATATGATCTGATGTGGTGAAAAACCTTTTGTATAGGATACATCAAGCTTTGCACGCCTTATCGCCTTCTGGAAAAAACGCATTACATCGAGATGCCCTATAAAACGGAGTACCCCTGTCTTGGTATATTTAATTCTCAGTTTCAAAACAGACACCTCCTCCGTATGCCGCGGAGCCACAGCCCTGACACTTTGATCTGCAATTCGGCGTTGTCACACCTGCTTTTGCACGTTCCCATTCTTTTTGTAAAAAGCTGCGTGACACACCCACATCAATATGCTCCCATGGAAAGATCTCATCCGCATCACGTTCCCGTGCAGTATAAAAAGCAATATCAACATTGTGCCTTGCAAATGCCTGCTCATAACGTTCCATCGAAAAAAACTCTGACCACGCATCAAAGATGGCGCCGCTTCTGTACACATCATACAGCACAGATCCAAGACGTCTGTCCCCCCTTGCCAAAATTCCTTCAAGAATAGAGATTCCGGCATCATGATAAGAAAACTTCAGACTCTTTTTATTGCGTTGCTTCATAAAAGAATCCTTGACATAGTGAGCCCTGCGTGTAAATTCTTCCGGCATGATCATAGGTGCCCATTGAAATGGTGTAAATGGTTTTGGAACAAAATAAGATGCCGAAGCATTGATCATAACTCTTCCATTCCTTTTTTCCTTTGGAACAGCATCAAAATAGACCTCAGATATCTTTTCAGCGAGTTCAGCAATACCGAGCAGGTCCTCATCCGTCTCTGTCGGAAGTCCAAGCATAAAATATAATTTTACCTTATCCCAGCCTCCAATAAAAGCATCGTGGCTTCCCTGCAGAATATCTTCTTCTGTAATTCCTTTATTGATTACATCGCGAAGTCTCTGTGTTCCTGCCTCTGCCGCAAAAGTCAGTGAGGTTTTTCTGATATCCTGAACCTTGCTCATAACATCCAGCGAAAACGCATCAATTCTTAATGATGGCAGGGAAACATTCACATGATCCGTATTTTTCAGACCTATCAGATAATTAAGCAGTTCGTCCAGATATACGTAATCACTGGAGCTTAGTGAACTCAACGATATCTCTTCATATCCGGTATTGTCCAGCATGGTTCTGGCATATTCTTTTAACATATTGACATTTTTCTGTCTGGTTGGTCTGTAGATCATACCTGCCTGACAGAATCTGCATCCCCGGATACAGCCTCGCATGATCTCAAGGCAGACTCTGTCCTGAGTCGCCCTGATATATGGTATCACCGGTTTCATTGGGTATGGTACCGCATTAAAATCAGTAACCACCTGGCGTCGTACCTTAGCCGGCACATCCTCATAACGGGGAACGATCTTCTCTATCGTTCCATCATCATGATAAGCAACCTCATACAGCGACGGTACATATATTCCCGGAATATGCGATGCCTGACGTAAAAACGTCTCTCTGCTCATATCGCTTTTCTTATATTCCTTATACAGATCAAGAAGTGCATCGTAAGATGTCTCTCCCTCTCCTATATAAAACATATCAAAGAAATCGGCCATTGGTTCCGGATTAACTGTACACGGACCTCCACCTATGACGATCGGGTCTCCTTTTTTTCTGTCTGCCGCAAAAATCGGGATTCCCGACAGATCAATGACCTGCAGGATATTGGTATAACACATTTCATACTGTATAGTAATGGCCAGCAAGTCCATCTGGGATACAGGGGTCTGTGTTTCCAACGTAAACAGCTGAATATTATCCCGGCGCATGATTGCATCCAGGTCAGGCCATGGACTATATACACGCTCACAATAAGTATCTTTTCTTCTATTAAACATATCATACAGAATCTGGATGCCAAGATAAGACATCCCAATTTCATAAACATCCGGAAAGCACATGGCTATCCGGATGTCAATCTGTTCAATGTTCTTTTTTACAATATTTACTTCATTTCCGATATATCGGGCAGGTTTCTCAATAGACATCAGAATCTGTTCCGATAATGCAAGTTTTGACATAAAATTATATTCCTTTATTAGTTTTTAAAGCTGTGTATAGGAGCTGGGATACGTCCACCTCTGTTGATAAACGCATCACATGAGAATTTATTGACAGGCATGATCGGTGCATGACCCAGTAACCCTCCAAATTCAACCTCATCTCCTACATCCTTACCGATAGCAGGAATCACTCTGACAGCTGTTGTCTTCTGATTTACCATACCAAGTGCCATTTCATCCGCTATAATACCGGAGATCGTAGTTGCCTTGGTGTCGCCCGGAATCGCGATCATATCAAGTCCTACAGAACATACACAGGTCATCGCCTCAAGTTTTTCCAGCGTAAGTGCTCCGGCTGACACAGCATCTATCATCCTCTGATCCTCGCTGACAGGAATAAATGCACCTGATAAACCACCGACATAAGAAGATGCCATAACACCGCCTTTTTTCACCTGATCATTTAACATAGCAAGTGCAGCTGTTGTTCCCGGTGCGCCGGCAAACTCAAGACCGATCTCCTCAAGGATCTCTCCGACGCTATCACCGACTGCAGGAGTCGGAGCAAGGGAAAGATCGATGATACCAAACGGCACACCCAGACGTGCTGATGCTTCCTTGGCAACCAGCTGTCCGACACGTGTTATCTTGAATGCGGTCTTCTTGATAGTCTCACATAACACTTCAAAATTGGCACCTCTTACAGTCTCGATCGCAGCTTTTACAACACCTGGACCGCTGACACCGACATTGATGATCTTATCAGCCTCCGTAACACCATGAAACGCGCCTGCCATAAACGGATTATCATCCGGTGCATTGCAGAATACAACGAACTTGGCGCATCCCATACAGTTGTCATCCTTTGTGAGTTCTGCTGTCTCCTTGATGATCTCTCCGATCAGCTTGACAGCATCCATATTGATACCGGTCTTGGTTGAGCCTGTATTAACAGAGCTGCAAACCTTGCCTGTCACAGCCAATGCCTTAGGTATAGAGCGGATCAACAGCTCATCAGCAGGAGTCATCCCCTTAGATACAAGTGCCGAATATCCGCCGATAAAATTGACACCACATGTATTGGCAGCCTGATCGAGAGTCTTTGCGATCTCAACAAAATCATCCGACGTCTTACATACCGATCCACCGACCAATGCAATCGGTGTAACAGAGATTCTCTTATTTACGATCGGTATACCATATTTCTTGGATATCTCATTACCGGTATGTACAAGATCCTTTGCAGACTCCGTGATCTTGGTATATATCTTATCACAGGTTTCGGACAGGGAACTGCCTACACAATCCAGAAGGCTGATTCCCATAGTTATCGTTCTGACATCAAGATTCATCTTCTGAATCATTTCATTTGTTTCTATTACTTCATTTATACTAATCATATAATCTTGCCTTTCTAAAATGAAATCTATACTATAATCTATGCATCATATTAAAAATCTCTTCTCTCTGTGTCTTGATCTGAACGCCGATCTCATCCCCAAGATCACTCAGTTCCTCTGCGATCCTGTCATGATCCTTGGAAGCCTCACTCGTATCAACCACCATCATCATATTAAAAAAGCCGTCTACGATCGTCTGTGCGATATCCAGAATATTGATATTGTTCTGGGACAGATATACACACACCTTTGCGATGATACCAACCTGATCCTTTCCTAAAACCGTGATAATTGTCTTTTTCATTTTCTTGTCCTCCTGCCGGTAAAAATACCTCATCTTATTTATTTTATAATATATGAATTTAATCTATAATTCTATCAGACCGCCAGGCATACTTCTGCTGGCAACCTGAAGATTAAAATCTCTAACATCATCGCTATATGGATTCCCTGCTAATTCAGTTTTTACAGTCTCATAAGCGAGTTCAGGATAATTGTTCTCACCGCTCAGGTGTCCGAGAAGAATTGCCCTGATATGATCATTTAATAAGCTTTTTATCAGCCTTCCGCTTGATTCATTTGACAAATGACCGCGTTTACCCAAAATGCGCTGTTTTAACTGATATGGATATGACCCGACCTGAAGCATACGCACATCATGGTTTGCCTCAATCAGCAAAGCATCTGAATCTGCAAGATGATGAACAATATAATCATCATAATCACCCATATCTGTCGCCACGGATACCTTGCAATTATCCGCATACAGCGAATAACATACCGGGTCCGCCGCATCATGCCAGATCGAATGTGCTTCGATCCTTATGTCACCAATCGTAAAATCCACATCGGGTTCGATCTCCTGAATCAGGGATGTATCGAAATTCCCAAGTTCAGACATTTTTTTGATTTCTTCACATGTATCCCTTGTCGCATATATAGGGATCTCATAACTTCTTGATATTACACCTAAAGCCCGTGTATGGTCAATATGTTCATGCGTAATAATTATTCCATCGATATCCTTGAAATCCATATCGGCAGATCTTAATCCATCTCCAATTCTTTTTCTACTGATTCCCGCATCAACAAGTACGGAGGTATTATCACTTCCAACATAGATACAATTGCCACTGCTTCCGCTGGCGATACTCATTAGTTTCATCTTATTATCCTGTCTTTCGGTAAATTATAATATATATGCCATGCAACACCTGTATCATACATCTTTAACATGTGCCACTGATACAGGTGTTGTCAGTTTTCGTATCTTATACTCCAGATAGTCCGGTATTTTTATACCCTCCAGCTTACGTGTTCTGAGCATCTTCTTTTCTCCCATCAGAAGTTCCGCAAAGCGAAGCAGATCGGGAGTCTCCTGTGCCCTGCATTCCAGCTCATCACCATAAAAACAGAAACTGAAATACTTATCAGATACCTCTTCCGGATAAACGATCTTTATCTTAAGACGCATACGCAAGTCCGAATCACATTCTACTGTATAATCGGGGATTACACAATACTCTTTTCCGTTTACAGTTAAAATCTGCTTCCCCGGTTCCGCATTTTCTTCATCAAACCGTATAATGTATAGCTGATCCGAATCCATCACCTTCATGACAAGCACATTTTTTTCCATATCAAAGCAAATCGTTTTTATTCCACTCATGAAATTAGAATACAGAACCTGCGTTGCAAAAGGGACGATATCGGAAGCATAATCCTCAAAATAATATACATTACCCAGATATGGGGCAATCAGATCCCGCGCTTCCTGTTTTTTGTATTTTCTTAATCTGACGTTGTTTCTTTCATCCCGAATGTGTTTTATGTTTATTTTCCCGCCCTTTTTGAGAGCAGCAAACATATTATCCCTGACAAAATTTCTGTCATCCGCAGCAAATCGACATAACCGTTCTACCAGACGCCCGTCAGGAAACAATTCATATGCGGACGCTGTCACAGCAATCACGATCTGACGTTCAGGATGTACATATATATTCTGTCCGAACACACCATTAAAAAGGTATGCGCCATCCTTTAGCAGCCATATATGATACCCATATCCCTTCACAACTCTCTTCTCATCCAGACTGACATGACAATATACCGATCTGCGAATCCAATCCTCGGAAATGATCTGCCGGTTCCGGCCATTCACCATCCAACGGCCACGATTCATATATAGCTGACCGAGTTTAAGCATATCGGGAACAGACAGTTTCAGGCCCCATCCTCCTTTTTCTATCCCCATCGGGCATTTATCCCAGCTAATATCATGAATATTTAGCGGTTCAAACAGATTCTCTGTTATATAATCCATAAATTTTTGTCCGCTTTTCCGCGTAATGGCTGCTACAAGCATATACGTATTCAGGCTGTTATATGCGAAGTCTGAACCAGGGGCAAAAGCTGTCTCACTTCCCATATAATCCTTACACCAGTCCATACTGTAATAAGAACTCATCTCATCAAATATAACACCTGCTGTCATTGTCAGCAGATTTTCTATTGTGATCTGACGCATTCCACGCTTAAAAAATATACTATTATGTTCAGGAAATATATCACACAATTTCTCATCCAGCGTGAGAATACCCTGTTCAATAGCTATTCCAACAGCCATAGAAACAATTGATTTTGACACGGAAAAACTGACATGACGAAATCCCGGCAGATGATCAGACGCGTAATGCTCATAAACGATCTTTCCCTGAGACATCAATCCAAAACCCGCAACATGCATACGCCAGTCATCCATAATATCAGAGACCAGCTCTTGGAGGGCACGGGAACTTATACATGCTTTTTCCGGAAAAATATGTTCGATATCCGAGCCCCTATCAGGCTCAATGAAATATGGTATGTCATTTCCATGATACAACGGCATTTCCGCCGGCTGTCCATTGACCAGATTATATATGCTATTGATCAGTTTTGCGTACAGAGATAATTCTGCCATATGCTACCTGCTCCGTAAATCCATATATTCTATCAGTTTTTCCTTATATTGCGGTGATTCCGCAAGCTGAATCACATTGATTTCTCCCTCTGTCAGTTTCTGCACGTATAAGGCAGCACGCGAATCAAGCAGCATCAATACCGCTCCTGCCAGAGATGTATTGCCGGCAACACTTATCTTTCCCCTGAAGGCAGCAGGTAAAAGCCCGATCGTGACCGCATTGTCCACATTAAGATAAAAGCCGAATCCTCCAGCAAGGTATACCCTCTGTATATCTAATAATTCGATTCCTGCCTCCGACACAAGGCTTAAGATTCCTGCCGCTATAGCTGCCTTGGCAAGTATGATCTGATGCAGGATATCCATATCTATGTGAATACCCTGTATATCAAGTCCCTTTTCAAAATACTCGTCACACAATACCCCGTCCCGACTGATCTTTCGCGTCTTTACTGCCAGAGCAACCGCATCAATGACACCGTTGCCATACACATTCTGCCTTCTGGTACATCCCTCAAAGGCAGGGCCACATGCCGTAGACGTAGCGTAATAGCGTTCTCCCGTGCGAAGCACCATCTCACCATTGGTTCCAAGATCAAGTAAAAGTGACTTCTCATCTCCGCCAAAACAATAATCTGTATCGCGTCCCAAATATATCATACCGGACAGGATATCCCCACCAATAAAAGCAGATGCACATCCGGACAGCAAAACCGGACAGTCTACGTCTTCCCATCCAAAAAGCGCCCCGGACTGTATCGTAACATTGCCTGACAATACCGGTTTAAATGGCGCCTTTCCCAGAGATTCAATATCATAACCTAGCAGAATGCTTACCATTGTAGTATTGCCACATATACAGATCATATCCACCTGTGAAGCATACAAATCATTTTCACCAAGCATGTCACACAACAGTCTGTGCAGATCATCACAAACCAAATCAGCCATAACCTTCATATATGATGCATTACGGCTCACAGTCATTATTCTGTTAATTACATCACTTCCATAGAGCGACTGCCTGTTTTTCGTACTTTTTTCTGCTAATATACTCCCGTCAGAAGGGTCCACCAGACAGGTATCTATAGTTGTGGTTCCCAAATCTACTGCAAAACGTACTCTGTTCATCTAAAAAATAGCCTTCGGTTTCTTCTCAATCGGTCTGTAACCTTTTTCATTTAATACATTCAATATCTGTTCCTTATGTTCCGGCCCATATGCCTCGATCGTAATAACAAGCTCAACAGCAGAATTACGGTTGATCGTTACAAACTGGTTATGCTCCAGTTTGATAATATTACCATTCTGCTCAGCGATAACACCTGCTACATTCTGAAGCTCACCCGGCTTATCCGGCAGCAGAACAGACACCGTAAAGATACGGCTTCTCGCAATCAGTCCATGCTGAACCACAGAGGCAAATGTAATGACATCCATGTTACCTCCACTTAAGATGCTTACGACCTTATCTCCCTTTGGCTCAAGATGTTTGAGCGCAGCGACAGTCAGAAGACCACTATTTTCCACAAGCATTTTATGGTTTTCAAGCATGTCCAGAAATGCCACGATAAGCTCGCTGTCATCCACAGTAATAATATCATCCAGATTCTCCATCAGATAAGGGAAAATCTTTGTTCCCGGTGTCTTTACAGCAGTACCGTCAGCAATCGTATCAACAGTCGGAAGTGTTGTTACCTCATTATTGGCAAAGGAGGCCTTAAGACATGCTGCACCGGCAGGTTCAACACCTATCACGCGAATCTTTGGATTCAGCATCTTGGCAAGCGTAGAAACACCTGTCGCAAGACCACCGCCACCAACAGGAACAAGGATAATATCGACAAATGGAAGTTCTTTCAAAATCTCCATTGCAACCGTGCTCTGTCCTGTTGCAACATCCAGATCATCAAACGGATGGATAAATGTGTATCCATTTTCATCTGCCAGTTTCAATGCATATTGACACGCGTCATCATAAACATCTCCGTACAAAACAACATCAGCACCATAAGCCTTGGTTCTGTTTACCTTAATAAGAGGCGTAGAGGTTGGCATGACGATCGTTGCCTTGACACCATAAGCCTTGGCAGCATAGGCAACACCTTGCGCATGATTACCGGCTGAAGCAGTGATCAGACCTTTTTGTCTGTCTTCCTCAGATAATGTACTGATCTTATAATAAGCACCTCTGATCTTATAAGCGCCGGTGATCTGCATATTCTCCGGCTTCAGATATACCTTATTACCACAGCTTTGTGAAAAGAACTCACTCTCTATAAGTGATGTCGGGTGAACAACCTTCTGTACGATCTCATAAGCCTCTTCAAATTTTTCAAGTGTCAACATTACTTCATATCTCCTTTATATATCAAATAAATCATCATCCGGTTTCATCGGTTCAATATCCTGATCTATCAGTATTTCAATATCTGATTTCATATCAAAATCTGCAAATAAAGCTGTAACATAACTATTTGGATCAAAACGCTGCAGATCTGTTATTTTCTCACCAATTCCTATATATTTTACCGGAACATTAAGCTCAGCCTGAATTGCGATTGCGATGCCACCCTTGGCTGTGCCATCCAGCTTCGTAATAATAATTCCGTTAATCTCTGTTACAGAACTAAACTGTCTGGCCTGCTCAAGTGCATTCTGACCGGTTGTTCCATCCAATACGATCAGTGTTTCTACATTGGCCTCCGGATACTCCTTGGATATGATCCTGCGCATCTTAGCCAATTCATCCATAAGATTCTTTTTATTATGGAGGCGTCCAGCCGTATCGATCAATAAAATATCCGTATTTCTTGCCTTGGCAGCCGCAACTGCATCATAGACTACAGCAGACGGATCTGCGCCCTCATTCTGACAGATAATATCAACACCTGCTCTGTTGGCCCACGTCTTAAGCTGATCAATCGCAGCAGCACGAAATGTATCTGCAGCAGCCATGAGAACCTTTTTTCCGCGCGCCTTATATTGTGCGGCAAGTTTGCCAATCGATGTTGTCTTGCCAACGCCATTTACACCGATCACAAAAACGACCGTTTTTTTATTTTCAAAATCATAGGCTGTCTCATCCACGGTCATCTGATCACGGATAATATTCACAATCAGTTGTCTGCATTGCTCGACTTCTTTAATGTGCTGCTCCTTCACCTGCTGTTTCAGATTCTCGATAATATTCTCGGTCGTCTCATATCCCATATCAGACATGACGAGCGTCTCTTCAAGTTCCTCATAAAAATCATCGTCAAGTTCACTGGCCTTAAATAGGTTGTTGAAGCTCTCCGCAATATTATTTCTGGTTTTGGACAGTCCATCCTTAAGTCTTGCAAAAAAACCTTTCTTTTCAGGAGCACTTTCTGCAACATTTTCCGTGCTATTTTCAGCAATGTTCTGAACGGCATCAGCTGTATTATTCTCTGCATCAGCTTTTACGATATCATCAGCTGACTTGTCAGCAAGCGGTGATGCTTCGGCTGTCACAGCCGGTTCAACAACAGATTCCTGTGATTTGGCTGATTTTTTCCAGTTAAACATATAATTCCTCCATTCTGCTGTTTCACAAAAATAATTTATTCATCCAGTTCATTTTCTATCATATTGACAGAAACAAGCGTGGACACACCTTTTTCCTGCATGGTGATACCATACAGAATATCTGCTGCTTCCATAGTACCCTTTCTGTGTGTGATAACGATAAACTGTGTATCTTTGGTCAATTTTCCGAGATATTTTGCAAAACGCTTGACATTTGAATCATCAAGTGCAGCTTCTATCTCATCCAGAAGACAAAATGGTGATGGTTTCAGACTCTGTATTGCAAATAACAATGCAATTGCAGTCAGACTCTTTTCACCACCGGAGAGCTGCATCATGTTCTGCAGTTTCTTTCCCGGCGGCTGCGCATTGATCTTAATTCCCGTCTCCAGAATATCTTCATCATCAACAAGCTCCAGATCAGCTTTTCCACCGCCAAACAATTCTTTAAATACTTTGGAGAACATAATACGGATTTCCTTGAATTTCTCCGCAAACTGCTCCCGCATGGCACGATCTAATTCATTGATAATATTGACCAGATTCTCTTCTGCCTTGACAATATCATCATGCTGGGATTTCAGGAATTCATAACGTTCCGAAACCTCCTTATAGTCCTCTATCGCACCAACATTGACATCTCCGAGCTGTTTGATCTTGCCCTTTACTGCTGTGATCTCACGCTTCAGAGACGTCAGATCCTTGAACTCATCATCCTTAAAATCAATAGCGGCATTGTATGTCAGTTCATATTCTTCCCACATATAATTGTTGAGGCTCTCACTCTGCTCAGACAGCCTCTCGATGGAAGCATTCAGCTTAAATGCAGATTTGTCCAGACCATTGATCTGTTCCGACAGAGCTTCACGCTTGCTGAAGAAGTCTTTGTGACTCTCATTTAATGCATCCTTCTGCTCATGGTATTCCTTAAGTTTTGTCTCTTTTATATTGATAATACGTTCATTTTCCGCAAGCGCTGACCGAAGCTCCTCGATCTTGGCTGCCAATGCGCTCGCCTCAGAAGAACCACTGGTAAGTCTCTCTTTCAATGACTGAAGATTCTCTTTGACCGCCTGCTCATCAGATTTTACACGTCTGATATTCTGCAACACAAAATCGTACTGCTGTTTGACAGTATTAAACTCTATACCGAGACGATTGATATCTTCTGTCATCTTATCGAGTTCTTCCTTATCACAGACGACCTTTTTTTCAAGCTCTTCTATCTTCTTCTCGAGCTCTCTGACTGCCTCTTCCTGTCTTTGATTGCTATTAAAAAGTTCTTCCTTGTTGGTATTGATATCACGTATCTGCTTCTCCAGCTCATTATTCTCACGTCCAATACCGGCATAGATACGCTCGATCTCTGACAGTCTTGCATTTGCCTGATTTAAGTTCAGCGTGCATGTATTTCCCTTGAGTGTAAGTTCCTGTAACTGATTATTTATACTGTCACGCTGCTCTTTCAATGCATCACGTTTCTTCTGTAATTCCTCGCTGTTATTCTCACATTCTCCCAGTTTCTTCTTCAGATCTGTGATCTGTTCGTCTATCTCATCAAGCTCACGTTTTCTTCCGAGAAGATTTGACGAATTCTTAAATGCTCCTCCGGTCATTGCACCACCCGGATTAATTAATTCACCTTCCAGCGTTACGATTCTCAGGCTCTGTCTGTATTTCCCGGCAATACGAATCGCACTGTCTATGGTATCGACAACAAGAATACGTCCCAAAAGATGTCTCACAACTGTCAGATATTTCTTATCACAACGTACAAGATCTGCAGCGACACCCACAACACCTTTTTCGGCAGCCGCACTCGTATTGATTCCCTGATGCTCAACAATTGAATTCAGTGGCAGAAAAGTAGCACGTCCAAACCTGTTTTCTTTCAGAAAAGCAATCATCTTCTTGGCAGTCTCAGCATCCTCTGTGACGATATTCTGGATACTTCCTCCAAGTGCCGTTTCAATCGCAGTCTCATATTGCTTATCAACCTCTATGATATCAGCTACAACGCCAATGATCCCTGCATTGCGTGATTTTTGTTCCATTACTCTGCGGATACTGTTGCCATAACCATCATATCGTTCTGTCAGATTACGCAGAGCTTCTTTCTTGGAGCCAAGGCTTACAATATCATTATTATATTTTTTGATATTGGCTGCTGTCTCATTTATTTGCTGATTATTTGACTCGAGCTGCTCTATAATGTCACTGAGTTGTCTGTCAAAATCCGCTCTCTCACCGTCAATTCCATCTAAAGCCTTCTGAAGCTGTTCCTGCTCAGCCTTATATTTTTCCTCATCACTTTTATTTTCAAGGAAACGCTGATTTAGCTGTGTCTTTCTAAGATTAATATTCTCAAGCATCGTATCATATCTTCCGACTTTGGCTTTCAAAGTACCGCCTTCGTTCAGATATTCAATGATCTCACCCTTGGAATTCTCGATCTCCTGTTCCTCATCCGCAATCTGCTGCTTCAGATCTTCATAAGATTTATTGGCTGAGTCGACAACATCATCTGCCTGATCGAGCTTTTCATCCAGAACACTTTTTTCTTCATAATATTTTTTCAGATCTGTTCCATACCGTTCCAGATCTGAATTCATCTTGGTAATCTGCTCATTCAGACTCTCTGCATTTTGCTGACGTGCGATGATCTGCTGCTCTATAACATTGATTTCACCCTCATAACGCTGATTGGCCAGTTTCTTTTCATGGATCTCATTTTTTACCTCATCTATACGGGTGTTGTATGTATCAAGTTCTGCTTCAATACGATCATATTCGTCTTTTGCCTGGTCAAATTCCTGGCGGAGTCTTGTGGCGTCCTCCTCAACGATCTCCAGCTTTTTCTCATAATCCGACAACTGCTCTTTATTCTGATCCACATCCAGAAGGAATGCATTGATATCAAGTTTCTTCAATTCCTCTCTGTAGATCAGATATCTTCTTGCAGTCTCCGACTGCTCCTTCAACGGGCCGACCTGTCTCTCAAGTTCCTTCAGAATATCATTGACTCTCGCAAGATTCTCCCGCTCACTCTCCAGTGATTTTTCCGTTGCAGCTTTGTTCTTCTTGTATTTAACAATACCGGCAGCTTCATCAAAAAGCTCACGTCTCTCCTCCGGTTTTCCCGAGAGAATCTTCTCAATCTGTCCCTGTCCGATGATCGAATATCCCTCTTTTCCGATACCTGTATCAAAGAAAAGACTATTTACATCTTTAAGCCGGCTCACAACTCCGTTTATAAGATATTCACTCTCGCCTGAACGATATACTCTTCTTGCAACTGTCACTTCATTATAATCAATCGGAAGACGATGATCACTGTTATCGAGCGTAATGGCAACATAAGCAAAGCCCTGTGGTTTTCTTAACTCTGTTCCGGAGAAAATAACATCCTCCATCTTGGACCCACGCAACTGCTTTGCACTCTGTTCACCCAGAACCCATCTCACTGCATCGCCTACATTACTTTTTCCTGATCCATTTGGACCAACAATACCTGTAATACCATTATTAAATTTAAATACGATCTTATTGGCAAAGGATTTAAACCCATTTACCTCAATGCTTTTTAAATACATATATTCGTTACCTGACCATTCTTTATCATAGTTTTTGCAGAGCATTGTACGCAGCCATCTGTTCTGCTGACTTCATAGAATGTCCAACACCTTCTGCCATTACTTTGTTCCCTATCCTGACACGGACATGAAATTGCTTGCTGTGCTCAGGGCCATTTTCATCAAGCAGCTCATAGATGATCGTTTCATCCTTTTTCTGTGCATATTCCTGCAGTCTGGACTTCGCATCATAAAAAAGCTGCTTATGTTCAATATCTGTCAACAAAAAACGCCTGACAAAAGTATTTGCGGCATCCATACCCCCATCCAGATAAATGGCTCCCAGTACGGATTCAAACATATCACACAGTATAGAATCTCTGTCCGGGCCTCCTGTCTGCCGTTCCCCTTTGCTGAAATTGGCATAATTTCCAAACTTAAGATCTCTGGATATCTTGGAAAGCGTAAATTCACATACAAGACTTGCACGCAGCTTTGTCAGCTCTCCCTCACTTTTTTCCGGATATTTTTGAAAAAGATAATTGCTGACAAGATATTCCAATATCGCATCACCAAGGAATTCATAGCGTTCATAAGATTCCCTGTGACCGCACATCTTCTCATTTGCATACGATTTGTGTGTAAGTGCAGTCTCCAGATGTCTAATATCATTAAATTTATATTCTATCTCCTGTTCCAGAGTATTATATTTATTAGCATCCATATTATTTACCATCCTCAAATGCAGAAACGATCTTCTGATTAACGTCCTGCATAATAAATCTCCTGCACTGTGCGATTGCACTGGAAACCTCGTTATTCTTGCTGTTTCCATGAATTTTTACGACAAGACCTTTCAATCCCAGAAGCGGTGCACCGCCCTTGTCATCTGCCATAAAACGTTTAAAGCATTTTTTCAGATCTTTATATATAAGTGCGCCTCCGATCTTAGTCTTCAGACTGCCCTTTAATGTGCTTTTTACCTCGCCCATAAACATCTTCCCGACGCCCTCGTAGAATTTCAGAATTACGTTGCCAACAAATGCCTCACATACGATAACATCTGCACCACCAAATGGTATCTCTCTGGATTCTATGCTTCCAATAAAATTAATGTCCTTACATTCCCGCAGCATCGGAAGCGTTTCCTTTACTAGTGCATTTCCCTTTTCATCTTCGGCCCCTATATTCACGATGGCAACACGCGGATTCTTTACACCTACAATATTTTCCATATAGATAGAACCCATTCTGGCAAACTGTACCAGATTCTCCGGCTTGGCATCTACATTTGCACCACAGTCGATCAGAAGTGATGAACCGTCTTTTGTAGGAATGAGAGGGGCAAGCGGTGTTCTCTTTACACCTTTCGCTCTTCCGACAAGCAGCTGTCCACCAGCAAGAATTGCACCACTGTTACCCGATGAGATCACAGCCTGTGCTTTACCTTCCTTTACAAGGTTCAGTGCAAGAACCAGAGAGGACTGTTTTTTATTTCTGATTGCCTCTACAGGCGCATCATGACAAGTTATCTCTTCTGCCGCATCAATAATGGTAATACGGTCTCTATCAATTCCAAACTGCTCAATATACGATTCAAGTTCTTTTTCTTTTCCCGTCACCAGAATATCAACATCATCATATTGTTTTAATGCTTCACTGATTCCAAGCATCATAAACTCGCTGCCGTTGTCTCCACCCAGTGTATCAACTGCAATCTTAATTCTATCCATATCTGTCTCCTTTGCATTTATAAGCATAATTAGCGAATAATATCATTTTATTATAGCCAGTAAAAAAGATTTCGTCAAGGAAAAGGGGTTAGGCAGGCATTGCATAATTGATTTTGCTCCGTAACCAATCACGCATGAAAAACATACACCCCCGGTTCATGATGCGAATCTGTGTGTCATGCACAAAAACTCGCTTTGCTCAGACAGTTTGTGCATGACACACCTCATCATTCACCGAGGGTGTTGTTTTTCTATACGTTCTGGCAACCTGCACAAAATCAATTATGCAATGTCCGCCAATATATCAAATTTTACTTTACAGTAATCTTGCACGTAGCCTTGATTCCGCTTCCGTCCTTTGCGGTACAGGTTATCGTTGCTGTTCCCTTGGCTTTGGCTGTAACCTTACCTGTTGAAGATACGGTAGCTACTTTTGTATTGCTTGATTTCCATGTAACACTCCGGTTATTCGCCGTTGTTGGTGTTACTGTTGCTTTTAATGTCAGTGTCTTTCCCTTTGTAACTGTTGCTGTTGTCTTACTCAGTTTGATTTTGGTAACCGGCTGTGTCACAGTGATTCTGCAGGTTGCTTTGATTCCGCTTCCATCCTTTGCCGTACAGGTTATCGTTGCTGTTCCCTTGGCCTTGGCTGTAACCTTACCTGTTGAAGATACGGTGGCTACTTTTGTATTGCTTGATTTCCATGTAACACTCTTATTGTTCGCTGTACCTGGTGCGACATTAGCTTTCAGTGTTACATACTTACCCTTCATCAGAGTCTTAGATGTCGTGTTCAGCTTTATAGAGGTTACAGGCTGTGTAACAGTAATCTTGCAGGTCGCAGTCACTTCACTATTATCCTCTGCCGTACAGGTTATCGTTGCTGTTCCCTTACCCTTAGCTGTTACCTTACCAGTCGAAGATACTGTTGCTACGCCGGTGTTACTGGATGTCCACGTAACATTTTTATTTGTTGCATCTTCCGGTGCAACCGTTGCTGTCAGGGTCAGGGTCTTACCTTTTAATATCGTGGCTGATGACTTGCTTAATGTAACTGAAGATACCAAACTTGGTTTTGGTATAGAATTGACTACATTAACAGATATACCATTCTTAACAGCAAAGTTATAAGCATAAGAATCCTTTATACAGGTAATTACAACATCAGGACAGTCATTAAATGTATCTACATGTATATAATCTACCGTTTCCGGAATTGCTATATTAGTTAACCCAGTACACAGTCTGAACACATCTCCATCTATATAGGTTATTCCCTCTGAGAGAGTAATACTTGTCAAACCAATGCATCCGTTAAATGAATCATTTCCAAGACTTTTTACACTCGTTGGAATAATCGTCTTTTTGCATCCAAAGAGCAACTGATTACTTGCTGTTTCTATAATTGCATTACAATTATCTCTGCTGTCAAACACTTTATTATTTTCATTAACCTTAATTGATTCCAACGCATTACATTTTGAAAATGCATACCACTCTATGCTCTCTACACTTTCTGAAATCTCAACACTTTTAAGGTTAGCACAATTATAAAATGCCCCCCAACCTATATCGATTACACCTTGGGGAATTGTAATATCAGTTAATCCGCTCTCAGAAAACGCATACTTCCCAATATCAGTTATCCCTTCTGGAATGTTTATATCAGTCAATTCACTGCAACCGAAAAATGCATCATGGCCAATACTGGTTATTCCTTCAGGAATAATTGTATTTTTACATCCGGTAATTAACTTCTTATTTGCAGTATCAATAATAGCATTACAGTTATTTCTACTATCATATACATCATTGTACTCTTTTACCTGTATTGATTCCAAACTGCTGCAGTCTTGAAATGAAGTCTCGTCTATACTGTTTACAAGACTCGGAATTGTAATACTAGTCAAACTGCTGCAACCGGAAAATGCCTTAACTCCTATAGAACTTACACAATCAGGAATTACAAAATCAGACAGGCTGCTACAATTCTCAAACGCACAATCTTTTATATCATTTAATAATCCATCATCAAATGTAACAGTAGCCAGGTTGGTACAACCGGAAAATGCATCCATTCCTATGCTAAATACATACTCCGGAATCACTATCTGATTTAATCCTGTACATCCTGCAAATGCATAATCGCATATAACATTAATATCTTCCGGAATTACCGTATTTTTACATCCGACTACCAATTCATCATTATATGATTCTATAATGGCATTACAATTATTTCTACTGTCATAATATTTATTATTTTCATTTACCTGAATTGATTCCAGACCACTGCATCCTGCAAATGCACCCTTTTTAATTTCAGATACACTTTCAGGTATTGCAATGGCAGATAATCCGCTACAATCCTTAAATGCATCACTGCCTATATTTTTTACACTTTCCGGAATTGTAATATTCGTTAATCCACTACAGCCGGCAAATGCACCAGACTCTATACTTGTTACTCCCTCAGGGATTATTATATTTTTTAATTCATCACAGGAATAAAATGCGTCAGAATCTATACCTGTTACTCCTTCCGGAATCACTGTATTTTTACATCCGAATACTAACACATTATCGGATGACCGGATGATGGCATTACAGTTATTTCTACTGTCATAATACTTATTATCCTCATGAACCTGAATAGATGTTATTCCATTGCATCTCCAAAATGCACTGGAACCTATACTGGTTACCTCCTCCGGAATCATTATATTTGTCAGTGCAATACAACCCGAAAACGCACCAGATCCTATATTAGATAAAGCAGCCGGTAAAGATATTTCAGTCAACTGCTCACAATCCTGAAATGCACCTGAACCAATACTGGTCATACTTTCCGGAAATATTACAGTAGTTAAATTACCGCACCATTTAAATGCATCGTCACCAAGGTACGTTACACCTTCGGGTAATATGATGCTTTTTAAACGTGTACAGTTCATAAATGCTTCATCCCCAATGTATGTTACTCCTTCAGGGATTGTAACATTAAGCAAACCGGTACCATAATAAAATGCTTTAGAACCTATTCCAGTTACCTTAGCACCATTAATTTCACTCGGAATAATTAATTCTTTGTCGTACCCTATATAATCCGTAATAGTTGCTTCTGTACCATCCTCATTTAATTCATAATACAGACTGGTTGCATTATCAAAAAGCTGATTTCTGTCTAAGGTCTCACCTTCAACCAGTCCATCTTCTTCGGTTGCAATAACCTCTGTATCATCAGTCAAATACTCTGATTCTGTAACTGCTTCCGCAGTTATTTCAACCTTAGCATCACTATCTGTTGCAATTACAATATCGCCCTGATCTGATGCATCTGCAGCAAACACATTTTGTCCATACACAGATGGCAATAACATAGCAGCCATAACAGCATATGCTATATTTCTTTTTAATCTTCCCATATACTCCCTCTCTTTCAGCCAATGTTTTTTAGTATCATTTGTAAACTATATGTATATTATATATTTCAAATAACTATCTATCAATAAACGAATATGCAGGATTCTAAACCAATTTATCATTATAATATCAATAAAAAAACCATCGCATATGACTCTGATCGAATCTGCGATGGTCTTTTTATTAATCAGCCTTAACGACTTCTTTCTTGTTATATGAACCGCAAGCCTTACATACTCTATGAGGCATCATTAAAGCGCCACACTTACTGCACTTAACTAAGCCCGGAACGCTCATCTTCCAATTGGCTCTACGCTTGTCACGTCTTGCCTTTGAGCTCTTATTCTTAGGACAAATAGACATCTGGTTACACCTCCTTAAAAATCACACTTCGAGTATTATACTAATAATGGAATTGATTGTCAACACGAAATTTGTTTTATTTTACAAAATATTGATTTGATCAGCTACAGCTCCCCAAAATCATGTCTAAATCAGTGCAACCGTCTCTCTTGCGATAGCAAGCTCTTCATTGGTAGGCACAACATAGACAGGAACCCTGGAGTTATCTGTAGATATGCGTACCTCCTCACCACGAAGCTTGTTTGCCTCGTCATCGATCTCCACACCGAGATACTGTAATCTGTCACAGGTAAGTTTTCTCACAAGGGGATCATTTTCTCCAACACCGGCTGTAAATACAACTGCATCCACGCCATTCATGGCAGCTACATAACCACCAATGAACTTGGCTGCCTGATAGCAAAATACATTCATTGCAATATCGCAACGCTTGTTATTCTCAGCCATACCTTTATTAATATCTCGGAAATCACTTGAGACACCTGAGATACCCAGAACACCTGATTCTTTATTAAGTATATTCATAATCTCAGCGATACTCTTGCCTTCTTTTCCTGCTATGAATTCTATGATCGCAGGGTCAATGTTACCGCTTCGTGTTCCCATTGTGATGCCTTCAAGCGGAGTAAGCCCCATTGTCGTATCAATGGACTTGCCACCCTGTACCGCACAGATACTTGCACCACCACCCAGATGACATACAATGATCTTTGTATCACTGATATCTCTTCCAAGCAGCTCTGCTGTCCGCTTCGACACAAAGCTATGACTGGTACCATGGAAACCATATCTTCTAACTTTGTATTTTTCATAATACTCATATGGTATTCCATATATGTAAGCACATTCCGGCATCGTCTGATGAAATGCCGTATCAAAAACAGCTACCTGAGGAACACCAGGCATCAGAGTTTCACATGCTTTGATACCGATCAGATTGGCAGGATTATGAAGAGGTGCCAGATCATTACACTCCTCTATCGCAGCAAGTACATCTTCATTGATCAATGCAGAAGATGCAAATTTCTCTCCACCATGAACAACTCTGTGTCCGATGGCATGTATCTCATCCAAGGAACTGATTGCTCCCAGTTCAGGATCTGTAAGTTTATCTAAAACGATCTTCACCGCTGCACTGTGATCCGGCATTGGTGCTTCTATTTTGATCTTCTCTTTTCCGGCTGCCTGATGTGTCAGGACGCCATCCAGTTTAATTCTCTCGCAGATACCCTTGGCAAGAACCTGCTCTGATTCGGAATCGATCAACTGATACTTTAATGATGAACTTCCGCAATTAATAACAAGTATATTCATATCTGTCTCCCTCTCTATACAATATCATGTTCCTGCGCCTGAACCGCTGTTATGGCAACGACACCAACGATATCATCCGCAGAGCATCCTCTGGACAAATCATTGACAGGCTTTGCAATCCCCTGTGTGATTGGACCATATGCATCTGCCTTGGCCAGTCTCTGAACCAGCTTATAACCGATATTACCTGCATCAAGATCAGGGAATACCAGAACATTTGCATAACCTGCCACCGTACTGCTCGGTGCCTTGGATGCAGCGACAGAAGGAACCAGTGCAGCATCTGCCTGGAGCTCACCGTCACATTTCAGATCCGGGCATTCCTGATTAACGATCCTGCACGCATCAATAACTTTATCGACCTCAGGATGCTTTGCACTTCCTTTTGTAGAATGAGACAGCATTGCAACGATCGGTTCTTCCTCAACCAACAGCCTGAAAGATTTTGCAGAACTCTCTGCAATCGCTGCGAGTTCTTCTGAATTCGGAGTCTGATTAAGCCCTGCATCCGAGAAAATAAATGTACCGTTTGCACCCATATCACAATTCGGTACAACGACCAGGAAAAATGCAGACACAAGCTTTGTGTCAGGCGCAGTCTTCAGAATCTGAAGTGCAGCGCGAAGCACATTGGCAGATGAATTCACTGCTCCTGCAACCATACCATCAGCATCACCGGCTTTTACCATGATACATCCGAAATATAGCACATTTGTCAGCAGTAATTCTTTTGCCTGCTCCGGTGTAATACCTTTCTTTTTACGCAACTCAACCAAAAGTGCAACATAATCATTTAATTTGTCACAATCATACGGATCGACAAATTGAGCACCTGTAAGATCAAGTGTATCAGCTTTTTTAACAATCTCAGACTTATCCCCAATCAGGATAATGTTGGCAATGTCCTCCTGCAGAATCTTGTGTGCAGCCTCAAGAGTACGCATATCTGCAGTCTCCGGAAGGACAATTGTTTTTTTGTTCGCTTTGGCTCGCTGTTTAATCTTATCAATAAATCCCATTGTTCTTCTCCTCTGGCATAAATTAGTTTAATTATAATAAAAATTTAATCTGTATACAACCAAAAATAAAACAAAAATTGTCTTTTTATCAATACAATTACTCTTCCTCATCAAGAACAGGATTGTCCATAACAAGCCTGCCTCTTCCATGACGTTTTCCGTAATACATTGCTTTGTCTGCTCTGCTTACCAGAAGCTCTACATCTCTGCATATATTCGGATATGATGAAAATCCAATACATACATTCACGTGCATAGAAATATCGTTGTATGTTACTGTTGTTGCCTTAATCTCCTCGTGCATCTCCTCAAGGATAGACAACATCTGTTTTTCATCATACTCAGGAAGAACAAGCAGGAACTCTTCACCACCATACCTGCATGCAAAACCATTATATCTTTCGGCATACTTCTGCCCAACATGTGCAACCATTTTGATTACTTCATCTCCCGCAAGATGACCATATGTATCATTCACTGATTTGAACTTGTCGATATCAAATAATGCAACTGAAATAGGTTTATCATACTGAACGCACTTGCCGGATGTCGAAGCAAACAACTCTTTAAAGTACAATCTGTTGTACAGTCCGGTAAGGCCATCCTTTCTGGCCATATCCTGCATCTGAAGATACAGATTCGTACTCTTTATCGCAACATTAAACTCAAGTATACAGGATTCATAATAATTAAGCCCCTTGTTGAAGAAATCCTCCTGATCGGATCCCAGAATCATGATACCATAACTTCTGATACCATCTACCAATGGAAGGATTGCCAGCGAAGTAATATTTGCATCTCCGATAAAACGGAACCGTGACAGACCGCTTCCTGTATATATCTCTGAAGAAGTTTTATGGTTCTGGATAAACTCCTGATATATATTGTCTATATCCTTCTTCAATCTGCGTTCCATTGAAGAATAATTGGTCTTTACAATAAAACTTGAATTTTTATTCATATATACATCTTTATCCACATACAATGCACATATCTTTGTCTTTTTTACATTAACGATTGCATCTGTAATGACATCAATACATTTGAGTACGTCAAATGTGGAAGCCATATATTTCATTACTTCGGACTGCGATTCAACTTCTGTATTGACCTGTTCAAGCTCCCTGATCAGTCTGGCAAGATCGATCTTCTGATAATTGATCTGTTCATTGACAGCCTTCACCCTGTTCTGATACTCGATCAGTTTTTCGTTATCACTGACGATCTCGTTTTTTTCAAGCATCAGCTGATTAATCTTTTTATCATACTTATCATACTGGGCAATAAGCCAGTCCAAAACAAAAAATACAATATATATCGCTGTAGATTGAAAAAGGAAATAACAGATCCATTCTGAATCCATCCTTGAAATCAATGAAGTCCCGACATTTATAACAGCTGCAAGAATAATCATGACACGACGTACAAAAATTGAGGACTTGTCAAAATCTGTTCCCTGTACAGCAAATTCCACCTCAAGCATGGCAGTAAAAATACATATAGCCGGCATAACCATAAAATTGCTCGGAATGAATGCCTGTATCAGACCAAAAGTAACAATCTGACTATACCTGAATATAATACATATCTTATCTGAGTCAAAGAAACGAAGTTTTTGTAATATAACCTCGGTCAGAAAAAAAGCAACAAAAACAGACCCTATCAATATGACACGCGCACTATTTTCTGTAATATTAAGCAGACGTGATAACACAATGAGAGCCATGATTATAAAATATAACATTCTATGATATAAGGTATGATGTTTTACAAAATTAGAAACATTTAATTCTGACATCTTTATTTCTCCCAATATATCTCAACAACTGCGCCGTCATAAAGAGGTTCGATATATTCCGCATGATGTCCGTTGATATTGGTTATCAGGCGCGAACCTCTGACTGTTGACAGATCAAAATCATAAAAATCAAATATATCTACAAACTTATATTCCGGCTTACCTTTGAGGACGACAGGCTGATCGTTCACTGTCACCGATATCGTACGGATTGGAAGGCTTTCTTTTTTTTCTTCCTTATCGTCTTCCTGTATATTCGACTTATGGTCAGACGCATCCACAGATTCTGCCGGATCCTCCGCCTCGTCTGACGAGGAAACAGATGTATTGTCATCTGCCAGATCCTCAAAATGGACATCATTACTCCATGTTACTACAAAATTATCATATATCTTATCATTTAACTCTGCAGGCTGATTATTGATTCGGATCGTTCCCTCCGGTCTTACATCCATATAGACAAGAAGCTGTTCCAATGTATAATAAGTCTGCATCTCTATATCATCTCCGTCACAGATATGATAGAGCTGTGATTCCGGTTTTCCATTTACAATGGCAAACTTTGGACATACGATCTGTGTATCATTTACAAGGAAAGTTAATGTTCCACTGTACTCCGGTAATGATTCAAGAGATACATCCGCAGGTCGTCCTTTGGTAGATTCACGTATCTCAATCTTATCATTTGCCTCAATCATGGCATTCATCCCGACGATATCACCATTTTGTCTGATCACAGCAGCCTCTCCGTCATAGCCACGCACGATCCTTGTCTTTCCATTGATCCGGAACGTAATATCATCACCACGCCTCGGGAATATTTTCTCGTTTGGAATACCATATTGTACAGCTGCATCAAAGATAGTAAGTCTGTCATTATTATATAGTTTAATTCTGTCACCATTAACAGTAACAAAAATAAAGTTATTTTTCTGGTCAAAATAATTCAGACAGATTCCGATCGGTGTGACATAGAGAGGATCCTTTTTTATATCTTCAACCAGGAAATTAATATCATTCATAACCTCCTGCCCACGAAGTGCAACACGTTCTTCCGGCAGTTTCAGAGCCTTTGCAAGAAGTTCTGTAAATCCTGTCAGCTTACCACCGCCGCCGACTACGAACACAGCACTGACTGATTCTCCACCATTCAGCTCTATGATCTTTTCCGCAACTCTGGCGGTTATATCTTTTTTGACCTGTGCCAGTGTATCCAATATCTCATCAGGTGTCAGCTTATGACTGATACCCATAATGTCTTTATATGTAATACTCTTTTTCTTTGGGCTGACCATCTTGAGCTTTTCAGCTGTATCGAAATCAATAAGATACTTCTTAATCAATGCTTCTGTCAGCTCATCTCCTGCAGCAGGAATCATTCCATATCCAATGATACTGCCATCTTTTGTAATACAAATATCAGAGGTTCCTGCACCCACATCAACAAGCGCAATATTAAGTAGTCTGAACTGTTCCGGGATTGCAACATTAATTGCAGCGATTGGCTCCAGAGTCAGGTTCGTCACATATAGTCCCGCCATTTCCACAGCAGAATACAAACTGCTCACTACCTCCTCAGGAAGAAAGGTTGCCAAAACATCAGCAGCGATCTTGGTTCCCTTGTGCCCTTCAAGATTCATGATTTCATAATCATTCAGATAATATTTTATGACCGTATAACCGACACAATAGTACTTGGTTGTCTCCCTGTTCTCTGAAAGCTCTTCAAGAATAATGTCATGTGCTTTTTCAACACCGATCAGATCAATGGAATGGATATACTCCTGATTGATTGTTGTATTTTCATGAAAATCGTATTCTCCATGTCCCACAGCAGTTTTAAGGACACGCCCGGCTGCCGCAATACATACGTCTTTTAATTTTCTGCCATTGAGCTGCTTTTCAAGCTCATTTTTTACATAAATGATATCTTCACTAACTTTATTAATATCGTGAATCTGTCCATCCACCATAGACCTTGTCTCATGGTATTTGACAGCCATGGCAACAACATTAAATTTATTCTGTTCCTTATAACCAACCGTTCCCACGATGCTTCTTGTGCCAATATCCAGTCCAAAGACCAGTGGTTCAGGATACTTCGTAATTGCCGCCATTTCTTTCCTCCAAAATCGAACAAATCTAGTTAGGCATGATAAGCCAAATTTAAATAATTATATCACTGTCCAACAATTTATTCAACCTTGCATTTAGTTGTTTTGATGAATTTTCGTAATCTAATTGATTATTTATAGTGAAATCTGCATATTTTTTATAATAGTCATCATTTTCCTGACTTTTGAACATAGATATACATTTTTCTCTGGTGTATCCCCGCTGCGCTGCCAGACGTTTTATCCTTGTCTCCTCATCGACCCATACATACCATATCTCATCACATATCTCTTTATAGCCATCCTGTATCAGCAATGCAGCTTCTATGACAAACAGACGTGTTTTATCCTCTGCCCTTTTTTCCTCTATCTGCCTTTTTATATCCTCCTTGACCAGAGGATGACTGATCGAATTCAGAAGCGTAAGCTTATCACGATCCGCAAACACAATATCGCCCAGCTTATTCCGGTCAATATAATATGGCGGTTCCTGTTCCAGAACATCCCTGCCAAAATATTCAACCACAGCATTATAGATTGGAAGTCCCGGTTCCATCAGTTCATGTGCCAGCTTATCTGCCTCTATGATGTATGCACCCTTCTGTTGTAAATCGTATAGTATTCTGCTTTTGCCGGAACCCACACCGCCGGTTATACCCAATACTATCATATCCTACCTCCGGTTTATCAAGTCTAATATCATTGATCAGTTTATTTTGCATCATACCAGCTGTCTCCGCTGTGTACATCCACAATAAGCGGCACTGACAGATCCGCCGCATGCATCATCTCTGATACAAGAATCTCCTGCACTTCATCCAATTCATCTCTGTGTGTCTCTATCATCAGTTCATCATGTACCTGCAGCACAAGCCTTGAGCGCAGCTGTCTGCGTTTTAATTCCCGGTTCACGCGGATCATGGCAATTTTGATTATATCGGCCGCTGTTCCCTGGATCGGTGAATTCATCGCAGCACGTTCTCCAAAGCTCCTCGTCATAAAATTAGATGATTTCAACTCCGGGAGCGGTCTTCTTCTGCCAAACATCGTCGTTGTATAACCCTGTTCCTTAGCATTTTCTACAGTAGTATCAAGGAAATGCTTAACACCTCCGTATGTCTGGAAATACTTTTCTATATATCCTTCTGCTTCTTTTCTGGATATATCAAGATCCTGACCCAGACCAAAAGAACTGATTCCATATACGATACCAAAATTGACAGCCTTCGCTTTCCGACGCATCAGACTATCCACCTGATCAAGCGGAACATCAAATACTTCAGAAGCAGTTATGGAATGAATGTCCGTTCCCTTATGATATGCTTCGATCAATGTACTGTCTTCCGACAGATGTGCAAGCACACGCAGCTCGATCTGTGAATAATCAGCATCCAGAAATACATATCCCTCCTCCGGCTTGAACACCTTACGTATCTCCCGTCCAAGCGGAAAACGTGTAGGAATATTCTGCAGATTAGGTTCTGTCGAGCTTATCCGTCCGGTCACCGTGACGGTCTGATTGAATTTGCCATGAATTCTGCCATCCTCTCTGATATACACAGCCAGACCCTCAACATAAGTAGAGTTTAACTTAGTAAGCTGACGATACTCAAGAATGGCATCAATAATCGGATGTTCCCCGCTTAATTTTTCCAGAACCTCAACGCTGGTTGAATAACCGGTCTTTGTCTTTTTTCCGCACTTTAAATGTAGATCTTCAAACAATACTTCGCCCAGCTGTTTTGTTGAATTAATATTAAACTGCTTACCTGCAAGCTTATATATGGTTTCAGTCAGCTCATCAATCCTGTTCTTCAGATTATTTCCATAGGTCAGTAATGCATCACGATCTACATGTATACCATTTTTTTCCATGTCATATA
Source organism: Wujia sp. (assembly GCA_051877775.1). Lineage (GTDB taxonomy): Bacteria > Bacillota > Clostridia > Lachnospirales > Lachnospiraceae > Coprococcus_C. The sequence continues at coordinate 8,700 of JBJEJF010000048.1, read as the reverse complement.
ACGCATAGACACATGGAAGCTCTATATCGCGATATAGTGAATCCATGCCATTTTCCTTTAACCGCTCTGTGATAACAGGCTCTGCCATATATGGAACTACAGAGAGATAAGACATATAAGTCCGAAGCTTTTCATCCGAAAACGAAAACATATTTATCTCACTTTTACCGACAAGCTGCTTAGGATCCATTAACTCCAGAGCCAGATAATCTCTGGCTATATCCTCATATGAATAATGATCTTTCAACGGATTGAGAAGATATGCTCCGACCCCGCAGTCAAAGACAGAATCATCCTCTGAAAATGAAAGGTATGGAAGCTGGCTCTTTACATCAAGACAGAGCAATCTTACTCCGTTTGACAACAGGTTTCTTACATCCGAACGAACCATTTCCTCAGTAATAAAATTGATGATCTGAATCAGATATACCTTGGAAGGATCCATGCAAACCGACAGACCGATCCAGTCTGACCCAGCCAGAATACATGCAAAACCAATGCATTTGTTATCTGCAGCCTGTTTCATGATCTGCGCATATCTGTCATAATCATCCACTACCTCTATATCCGGACTAAGAGCCGGTGTTTTATCTGCTACATCAAATCTCTGCAACAGACTCTTGAACTCCAATTTTGAAAAAAGCTGATACGACTTTTCATTATATGGATCATGGTATTCCATATCACCAAGTTTTTCATCCAATTCACAATCCAGCTTGATCGTTGCAAGCTCCCTGGACATGTATGCCTGATCCTTATATTCGATCAGATTATCACGCATCTTGCTTTTCTTCATGGTATCAACAGCTGCATAGACCCCGTCCAGAGAACCATATTCCGCCAGGAGTCTCTGTGCTGTCTTCTCACCGATACCCGGTACACCGGGAATATTGTCAGATGTATCTCCCATCAACCCTTTCATGTCAATAAATGTAACAGGATCCACACCATATGTCTCCATAACATCTGAAGCATGATATGTCTCAATTATGGTATGACCTGCCTTTGTCTTTGGAAGCTTGATCATAATATTATCAGTTGCGAGCTGCAGCAGATCCCGGTCACCGGATAAAACCGTGACGGAATAGCCTTCCCTGTCTGCAGTTCTCGACAACGTTCCAAGAATATCATCCGCCTCATATCCCGGCCTCTCTACCATATGAATATTCATACTTGCGAGAACTTCTTTTATAACAGGAACCTGCTCTCTGAGCTCGTCCGGCATAGGTTTTCTGGTTCCCTTATATTCCTTGTACATCTCATGCCTGAACGTCGGATGTTTTACATCAAATGCAACGCAGACATGATCCGCCTGTTCCTCATCTATAACTTTGAGTATTATATTTAAAAATCCAAGCACAGCATTCGTATGAAGCCCTGATGCTGTTGTAAGCTCAGGCAGTCCATAAAATGCTCTGTTTAAAATACTGTTTCCATCAATCAATAAAATCTTATTCATCCGATATATCTCCGATCGTATCCTCTCCGTTTTCGTCTATTCCGATATTATGTGTGCGATTGTATCCTCGTATTTTCTCATAAAATGTCAACTCTTCCGGTTCCTGTTGCTGCCGCGCTAATGCAATCATATCTTCCTGACATAATTCAATGGTTTCTCCAAAATAATCATAAAAATAATGCGGACCCTGTTTTTCCTTAAGCATGATCTGCTCCACGTTATAAACCTTATTCAGAACCCTTCCATAACAGATAAACATAAGGAATACCGCAGCAATAAAAATAACACCAAATCCCGATACCTTAAATCTTTTTGCCTTTTTTACTTTATGTTCCAGACGATTCAGCTCATTTTCAAGGTCCTCTTTGAAGTTCTGGGACAGTTCTTCATTATTGTCCACCTGCCTGATACCGACCGTCAGGGTATAGTATATCTCAAGCTCCTCAAAACAATTCGGGCAATACCGCATATGACGTACGAAATCCACCGCCTTGTCATCCGGAAGCTTTTTATCGATAAAAGCCATAATATTCGATTGTGCTTCCAAACATGTCATACCGCTACATTGCCTCCTGTCTTAAAAAAAGGAACCCGGACCACACCGATCCAGGCTCCATTAAAATACTAATCTTAGTTATCGATGAGCTTTCCTTCACCATTCCAGCTATACAACTTACGGATCTCCTCGCCAACCTTCTCTGAAGGATGCTCAGAAGCAAGCTTTCTAAGAGCCTTGAAGTGTGCCTGTCCACCAGCTGATGACATATCAAGCAGGAAGTCTTTTGCAAAAGTACCATCCTGGATATCCTTCAGGATCTTCTTCATTGTCTTCTTAGTCTCTTCTGTAATAAGCTTTGGTCCGGTAATATAATCACCATACTCAGCTGTGTTGGAGATAGAATATCTCATTCCTGCAAATCCTGACTGATAGATCAGATCAACGATAAGCTTCATCTCATGAATACACTCGAAATATGCATTTCTTGGATCATATCCAGCCTCGCAGAGTGTCTCAAAACCAGCCTGCATCAGTGCGCAAACACCACCACAGAGAACTGCCTGCTCACCAAAGAGGTCTGTCTCTGTCTCTGTTCTGAATGTTGTCTCAAGAACGCCGGCTCTCGCTCCACCGATTCCAAGTGCATATGCAAGTGCAAGATCCTGTGCCTTACCTGTAGCATCCTGATGAACAGCGATAAGACATGGAACACCCTTGCCAGCCTGATACTCGCTACGTACTGTATGACCAGGTCCCTTAGGTGCAATCATTGTTACATCAACATCCTTAGGTGGAATGATCTGATTAAAGTGAATATTAAATCCGTGAGCAAACATCAGCATGTTACCCGGCTCAAGATTTGGCTCGATATCATTCTTATACATTGCAGCCTGAAGCTCATCATTGATAAGGATCATGATGATATCTGCCTGTTTTGCAGCCTCAGCTGCAGTATATACTTTGAAGCCCTGTGCCTCTGCCTTTGCCCATGACTTACTTCCCTCATACAGACCAATAATTACATTACAGCCTGAATCCTTTAAGTTCAGAGCATGTGCATGACCCTGGCTGCCATAACCGATAATGGCAATTGTCTTACCATCTAAAAGTGATAAGTTACAATCTTCCTGATAAAAAATCTTTGCTGACATTTTTTATTTCCTCCTTAAACTTTTTAAAAAGTATTTTATATAGTTATTACTTCTTATAGGAAAGTAATGACATCTTAGTTAATATGTATATTATTCCGGCTTGGCATTGCCTCTGATCAGACCGGTAAGACCCGTACGAACCATCTCCTCTATCTCAAAACCATCTAAGAGTGAGATAAATGCTTCTATCTTGTTGACATTACCGGTTATCTCTATCATAACCGAATTCGCAGCAACATCAACCACCTTGGCACGGAATACATCTGTCAGGGAAATGATCTGCTGACGCTCCTCTAATGTTGCTTTTATCTTCACAAGAAGGAGCTCTCTGCAAACAGACTCTCCATCCTTCAGTTCTGTGATAGATATCACATCCTCAAGCTTGAGAAGCTGCTTTTTAATCTGGCTTAGTATTCTGTCATCACCACTGACAGCTACTGTCATTCTGGAATATTTTGGATTCTCTGTCACACCGACAGACAAACTGTCTATATTATATCCTCTGCGGCTGAACAAGCCGGCAACACGGGATAATACACCTGATGTATTGTCAACTAACAATGATAAAACCATTTTCTTCATGTACACCGTCCACCTTTTCTCAAAAATTCATTAAGTTTTATTTTAACCTTTTAACTTTCTTCTGTCAATAGTCTCTCGACCAGCTTAACCGCTTCATTTGCATCTTTTGAATAGCCATCTGCGCCGATTTCATCTGCAAAACTCTGCGAAACCACGGCTCCGCCGATAATTATCTTGTACGGAAGATTTTCGTTATGAACCATCTCCACCACATCCTTCATGCGCATCATCGTTGTTGTCATAAGCGCTGACAGCCCGATAATATCCGCATTGTGCTCTTTTGCCGCTGCGATGATCTGTTCCTTTGGTACATCTTTACCCAGATCAATCACATTGTAACCATAGTTCTTGAGCATAAGCACGACCAGATTTTTACCTATATCATGGATATCTCCCTCCACCGTTGCCATGATGACCGTTCCTTTTTCATCGTCTTTTTCTTCCACATTCAGATATGGTGTGATGTACTCTATCGCCATATCCATGGCTGTGGCACCGGCAATAAGCTGTGGCAGATAGTATTTTTTCTGTTCAAAAAGTTCTCCGACCCTGTTTACTGCCGGAATAAGTTCCCGATCTATGATATCCTGCGGATCAACGCCGGATTCCAGCGCAGCCTTTACATCAGATACTATAGATGTTTTGTTGCCTTTGACAACATCCACATATATCCTGCTTCCTGTCACTTCCTCTGCAGAAGCAACAGACTTCTTGGATGCAGCCGCATCCTGTGTGATTGGAACAACATTCCCAACATAATTATCGTCTGAACTCTCTTTAGCCAGAAGCAGATCGGACGCAAGTGCCGCATTCATCAGAATTGCCTGCCCAGGATTACATATGGCCATAGTCAGTCCCCTTGAGATCGCCATAGTTAAAAATGCTGTATTTACATTGATTCGCTCCGGCAGACCAAACGAGATATTCGATAATCCGCAGATCGTAGGAAGTCCCAGTTCATTCTTACAGAAATCAATCGTTTCAAGAGTCTCAAGTGCGGCGCGCTTATTGGCTCCTACGGTTGCAACAAGTCCATCTACGATCAGACTGTCTCTCGGTACCCCTTCCTCATCTGCGATTGCAAGCAATGTCCTGATATTATCCTTTTTCTCATCAAGACTCTCAGGCAGTCCTTTATCCGACAGAGGAAGAAGTATACACATTGCTCCATACTTTGCAGCAATCTTCATCAACGGGCGACACTTCTTTTCCTCAAGTGATATAGAATTAATAAGCGCTCTTCCCGGATATATCCGCAATGCCGCCTCTATAATATCAACATGACTGGAATCTATACACAACGGTCTGTCTGTCACACCGATGATCTCGTAGATGGATTTTTTCATCATATCAAGCTCATCGATTCCGTTCATGCCCATATTGACATCAAGGATATGTGCTCCACACGCAGTCTGTTCCTCAGCCATCTGAATCACCATATCCATATTACCTGCGCGAAGCTGCTCCTGCAGTTTCTTTTTACCGGTCGGATTAATGCGTTCTCCAACGACCAGAAAACGTCCATCCAGCTCTATATTCTGTACAGCGCTTTCACTGGCCAGAACTCTTGTTTTGACAGATATATCCGATATCTGTGCAGAATTTCTTACATATTTTCTAAGTGCAGCAATATGCTTTGGCGTTGTACCACAGCATCCACCGATTGCACGCACTCCTGCATCCACCAGCATTTGTCCGTAACCTGCAAACGTCTCCGGTGTCATCGTATATCTGGTAACACCATCAATCAGCTCAGGCATACCATTATTCGGCTTGGCAAAAACAGGAACCTTGGCATAAACACGCATTCTCTCAATGAGCTTCACCATCTCCTCAGGACCGGTGGAACAGTTCACACCGACTGCATCCGCTCCAAGGGACTGCAGTACGACAACAGAAGATTCAGGTGTAGAACCAAACAATGTCTTGCCATCTGCATTAAATGTCATGCTCACCATTACAGGCAGATCACATATCTCCCGGATCGCTATGACAGCAGCTCTTGCCTCAGCCAGACTCATCATCGTCTCCACGATAAACAGATCCACACCTGCATCTACAAGCACCTTCGCCTGCTCTTTATATACATCTACCAGTGTATCAAATTCCAGATCTCCGATTGGATAAAGCTGTCTGCCCGTCATTGTCATATCACCGGCGACATAACCTCTATGCCCCTCTGCGGCAATTGCCTCCTTCGATAAGGCGACCAGGCGGTGATTAATCTCTTGAAGGCGGCTGTCCAGACCATACTCTGCAAGCTTGATCCTGTTAGCAGTAAAAGTCGGAGCCAGAATAATATTCGTTCCGGCCTTGATATATTCTCTCTGTAATTTTATGAGATGCCCCGGATTATCCAGTATCCACTGTTCAGGACACACACCAACAGGCATACCTGCAGCCATAAGATTACTTCCGGTTGCCCCATCCAGCATCACAATTTTACTATCTGTCAGTTGTTTAAATTGTTCTCTGTTCATTTGTATCTCCTGTATCTACTATATCTCTGCAATAAAATCACGTATCAACGAAGAAAACTGCTCCGATATACGCTTTGCCGTATCGCTGACTTCACTATGATCAAGTGGAGCCTGACTTAACCCGGCTGCCATATTCGTGATGCAGGAAACACCCGCAACACGCATTCCCATATGCACAGCCGCCATAGCTTCACATGCCGTACTCATGCCAACCGCATCAGCTCCGAGTCTGCCAAACATTCTGATCTCCGCAGGTGTCTCGTATGCCGGGCCGGTTGTCTGAAGATATACGCCGCATTTCAGTTCTATGGCATTCGCCTTTGCTGCCCGCCTGAGTTTTTCCTGAAGTCCTTTGTCATATACATTGGACATGTCTGGAAATCTGGTTCCAAGCTCCTCATCATTCGGGCCAATAAGCGCTGATGGTACAAAGGACGTTATATGATCAGTAATCATCATAAGATCGCCCGGTGTAAACTCAGGATTGATTCCCCCAGCTGCATTGGTCAGAATCAACGTATCCGCCCCCATCATTCTCATAATACGCACAGGCATGACGACCTGCTGCATATCATATCCCTCATAATAATGTACACGTCCCTGCATGGCTACGATTTTTTTGCCGCTCAAACTGCCAAACACATAGGTCCCCGCATGTCCGGCCACTGTTGAAACCGGGAAACCGGCTATCTCATGATATGGTATATAGGTTTTGTTCTCTATATGATCTGCAAAATCTCCCAGACCGGATCCAAGAATAAGCGCAATATCCGGTTTAACACTAATTCTGTTTTTTATACTGTCATACGCTGTCTGCAACCTATTTTCTCTCATATTCGAACACCTCATTTCCACCTGATATCAATCCCAATAACACACCACAGGCATTCCCGGCTCAATCATACTGTATATATCAGCTGCGGCGCTATATGGCAGGTTAATACAGCCATGAGAACCATCATAGGAATAAATATTTCCACCAAACTGTCTTCTCCACGTTGCGTCATGCATACCGATTCCTCCATTAAACGGCATCCAGAAATTAACATGGGTCTCATATCCCTCACCTCTGAGGAAAACATTCTGCGCCATATATGTAACACCAAATAATCCGCCCGGTGTGCTCATGCCTCTGCTGGCATTTCCCGATACACAGTCTGTATCATATGCTTTTCTGCCGTTAATATATACATACACATGTTGATCTGTAAGATCGATCTCAACATAGGTATCACCAATGTCATTGAATTCCCCATATGCGTAACCTTTGTGATCACATGCAGGTTCTTTCATAAAGTTATCCTGTGTACATAGGAGCTCATACAGTTCCTCAGCTTCCTTTACCGGATCAAGCTGCCAGCCATAATATCCTCCGTAAACTTTGATCTTCTTTCCGTCATGTGTCTTGAAATCTCTGTCCGTGTAACTTGTACTATATTGTTTTGCGAATTTCTCCGCGTAAGTCTCGACATTCTTCCTGCTTATCACAATATTGCCGGCATCGTCCACATATGCAAGTGTTGAGAGTTCCTCCCGCGGTATCTGAACTTCATAGCCGTCAAAATCGTACACAGCCTCTATCGACAGGAAGTTCTCTGCATTTTTCATTCCCTTGGCTATAACGGCCGAATCCTCAGTGACCGAAGCCGGTATGTAACAGTGACCCGCCTCTATATCTGCTAATGTCTCATATGCATCAAGCGCATCAAATACAACTTTATAAACATTTTCAGGTTTCAGCTCCGTGCCAGTCACATCTTTAACAAGAACAGCTTCACCATCTTCCATCTTGACTCTGGCATTCACAGACGATTCCATATTATATGTTTTCATATAATCCATATTACTTATCAGTGTTCTCATATCCTTTTCATTATATGAAACCACATATGAAACATCATAATGATCAGCCCGAAACAGGTCAATGAACCATATCAGAGGATTCTGTCTGCCTATCAGTGACTGCATGGATTCCGCCATGGAGATCTGAAGGCCGGCATCCCCTGTCCTGATCTCTTCCTCACCATTCTTAAATCTGACTGTCAGACTGTAAGAATCCGTCTCCCTCTCTATCACCTTGTCTGCCTCATCAGCATCATAATATGAAATATCATATCCATTCAAAGTCGTATTACTGGAAAAATGCTGTGAAAAATAAAATACTCCACCGAGATAACACACAATAAGCAAACCCAGAACCGACCACATTACTCTCCTGAATATTTTCTTTTTCTTCTTATATTTCTTAACAGAAACATCTATATAAGGATCCTGCTCCAGATATAAGGAGGTATATTCTTTTTTTTCGTTTTCTGTTTCTTCGCTTTTATTTGTTTCTTCAGAACTCTCGTTTTTCATAATTTATATGCTCCATGTTTTTTTCGCATTATACAGACTTCCGCAAGCGCAATCCTGTGCAATGCTCATTATATCACGTCGCCTGGCGGCTCCGTGTTCCTTTCGCATTATACAGGCTTCCGCAAGCGCAATCCTGTGCAATGCTCATTATATCACGTCGCCTGGCGGCTC
>JBJEJF010000047.1:0-9569 GCA_051877775.1 Wujia sp. | reverse complement strand
CGATGCCTGACCACACTATTCCCAACTTTTTTACTAACAGAGATTCCGATTCTACTGCAATCTGAGTCATTGGGTCTCAGATACATCACTAAATATTTATTGGCATACGATTCTCTGTGGTTATACACCATGCCAAACTCTCTGTTGTTTTTGAGTGAAACAATGTTTTTCATATTATTCACCACTCATGTTCAAAAATAAAAGGTCACAATGAATTGTGACCTAAGCTGATAACTGCTTTCTACCTTTTGCTCTTCTTGCGGCCAGAACCTTTCTTCCATTTGCAGTACTCATTCTCTTTCTGAAACCATGTACCTTAGAACGCTGTCTCTTTTTTGGCTGAAATGTCATCTTCATAATTACTGTTCCTCCTTTCAAAATATATTTGTGTAACTCATATTATCGCTGCCTCATAACATATCTTTAAGACTGAATTTCAGAACAGAAGTTATTTAGCAAAACATATATATAAGTAAAAACACAAGCCATATTATATTGAAAAAGCCCCTCTACGTCAAGCAAATCTTTTATTTTCTTCATTTTTATTTGATATTATGATACAAGTAATTTACATAATGTTATCCACAAATTGTTATTAACCTGTGGATAACTACCTATTTTCATGTGGATTTATTAACACTTTGACGTTTTTCAACACTTTTTTATATGTGGATAACTTGCCATTAATAATTATTTACTTAACATAACTTTTATGTTTTGTATTATCAATTTTTTATTTTCCCCTTATATTGCACATCACATGTTGAATCTTAATTTTCTTGAAAATAATTCTTTTTTGTAGTATATTATAAACATATATGCGCTTTGATTATATAAGAAGTTATGGAGGAAGTCATGAAAGAATTAATTGAAAAAAAATGGGAAGAAATTCTTTCTCTTCTTGAAACTCAATATGACATATCAAGCATTATGATTAACACATGGATTCGTTCTCTGAAGATATACGAAGTGAAAGACAATACTGTCTATTTTTATGTAGATGAGAAGCTTGGTGAAAATGCTGTCAAATTTTTATATAGAAGAGAGTTTGACATATTTCTTCTTTCCTCTATAAGAGAGACTCTTAATGATATAAATGTGGAGATTGTAATTGATGAAAAGAAAAACTACATCTCTGATGAAGAAAAAGAGAAAACAGCAGAACAATCTTCATCCTATCAGGAAGCTGTCAGCCGGAGTAATCTGAATCCAAAATATACATTTGAGACTTTCATTGTAGGTGATGGTAACAGACATGCCCATGCAACCTGTCTGGCAGTTGCCGACCTTCCGGGACAGGACAACTTTAATCCATTATTTTTGTATGGCAATGCGGGTCTTGGCAAAACACATCTGATGCAATCAATTGCTCACTATATATTAAAGAAAAATGATAAGACAAATGTCCTCTATGTTCCATCTGAGACATTTACCAATGAGATCATTGAAGCAATCAAAAACCATACAACCAATGAATTCAGAGAAAAATACAGAAAGGTCGACGTTCTTCTCATAGATGATGTACAGTTTATCATCAAAAAAGAGAGTACACAGACAGAATTCTTTAATACCTTCAATGAACTTTACAATGATAATAAACAGATCATACTTTCATCTGACCGTCCTCCAAAGGAGTTAAAGTCTCTGGATGAAAGAATCCGTTCCAGATTTGAATGCGGAGTACCTATCGATATTCATGAACCTGATTATGAGACACGTATGGCCATTCTCCGCAACAAAGCAGAGATAGATCAGATAACCGGTATTCCGGATGAAGTATATCAATACATTGCAGAAAACATTACCAATAATATCAGGGAGCTGGAAGGAGCATTAAATAAAATAGCCATCTATTCCAAGCTTCTCAAAAAAGAAGTTACTCTTGAAACTGCAAAAGAATCTCTAAAGGATATTATCTCAAAAGATAATACCCAGACCATTACGCCTGATCTTATTATTAAAACAGTTTCAGAACACATGAACATATCTCCTGATGATATCCGCTCCAAGAAGAGAAGTCAGGATATTGCCATAGCAAGACAGATCGTAATGTACCTTTGCAGGGAATATACCGTATTGTCCTTAAAATCTATCGGCAATGCCGTAGGAGGTAAGGATCATGCAACTGTATTAAATGGAATAAAGCGTATCGAAGAAAAACTTAACTCTGATCCGTCCTTTAAATCCATGGTCGACACTCTCATCAAGAAACTCGACCCTTCTGCATGATACATGTTCATAACATGTTCATTTAATACGGAATATATGTTGATATTATTTTATGATAACATTATGTTAACTTTAATGAAAAAAGTTTTCCATAACTTATCAAAACCTATTTTTTACATTAACAACATATTTTTAAATGAATAAAAATCATATTTTATAAGGGGTTCAGGACTTTCCCACATATCCACATCCCCTACTACTATGACTACTAATTTATTTTATATATTTTATATATAGGCGCACGCCTGAAAGGAGCTATCAACAGATGAAAATTAAATGTTCAAAATCCAACCTTCTGTCTGCACTTAATATTGTTTCTAAAGCTGTTTCTACAAAAACGACCATGCCTATCCTGGAATGTGTCTTAATCGATGTATATGCGGATTCCATAAAACTTACAGCAAATGATCTTGAACTTGGTATAGAAACCGTACTTGATGGTGATGTTATCGAGATGGGAAGAATTGCAATAGAAGCAAAGATATTTACGGATATTGTAAGAAAACTTCCTGATAGCGAGATATTCATAGAATCAACACCTGATTATAAAACGATCATAAGATGCGAAAAGGCAAAATTTGTTATATCTTCAAAGTCAGGAGAAGATTTTACTGAACTTCCTTCTGTTGAAAAAGAAAAGAGTATCTCAATATCTCAATTTACTTTAAAAGAAGTAATCAGACAGACGATATTCTCAATATCTGATAATGAAAATAATAAGTTAATGACCGGTGAACTTTTTGAAGTAAAGGATGGAAAGCTTACTGTTGTATCTTTGGATGGTCATAGAATATCACTTCGTAATATAGAATTAAAGGATGCTGCCTCTGATATAAGGGTGGTAGTTCCGGGTAAGACTTTAAATGACTTATCCAAGATCATAACCGGTGGAGTAGATGATATGGTTAATATCTATTTTACCGACAGGCATATTTTGTTTGAATTTGATAAGACAATCGTTGTATCAAGACTTCTGGAGGGTGAATATTTCAAGATAGTCCAGATGCTATCAATGGATCATAAGATTAAGGTTAAGATCAATAACAGGGAATTCCTAGATTGTATAGACAGAGCTTCCCTTCTGATCAAAGAATCAGACAAAAAACCAATCGTTGTTAGTATTAAAAATGATAATAATATGTATCTGAAAGTAGATACAATGATGGGTTCCATGAATGAGGAACTTGAAATCAACAAAGAGGGAGAAGAGATTATTATAGGATTCAATCCTCGTTTTCTCATGGATGTTCTCAGAGTTATTGATGATGAGGATATCTACCTCTATATGCGTGATTCCAAATCACCTTGTATCATAAAAGATGATGCCCAGAGCTATATATATGTGGTTCTTCCGGTAAATATTAATGTAGGAGCTTACTAAAATGCATATATTAAAATTACGTGAGGGTGAAGAGTTTATTAAACTCGGACAGGCACTGAAAGCCACAGGCATGGCAGACAGCGGAATAGATGCCAAAGAATTAATTCAGCAGGGGCTTGTTCTGGTAGATGGAGAAATAGAGACCAGAAGAGGAAGAAAATTATATGATGGTGCTGAAGTTGAATTTGATGGAGATAAGATAAGTATTCAAAAATAAATGATTAAGTATTTGGGATGAAAAGACATGTTTATTGATAATCTTGCACTGAATCATTTCAGAAATTATGAAAGTGCGGAAATTAGTTTTTCACATGGTATTAATATTTTATATGGCGATAATGCACAGGGAAAGACTAATATTCTCGAAGCAATATACATGCTGGCAACGACCAGATCTCACAGAGGAAGTAAAGACAGAGAGATCATCAAGTTTGGCGAAGATGAGAGTCATATACGTGCAGATATAAAAAAACATGATATCAGTCACAGAATTGATATGCACTTAAGAAAAAGCAAGAGCAAGGGAGCTGCCATAGATATGATTCCAATCAGGAGAAGCAATGAACTGTTTGGAATGGTCAACATTGTTCTGTTTTCACCGGAAGATATGACGATAATAAAGGATAGTCCTGCAGAACGAAGACGTTTCATGGATATGGAATTGTGTCAGCTGAATAAGATATATTACAGTGATCTGAGTAATTATAATAAAGTCCTGAATCAGAGAAATAATTTATTAAAACAGATATCATTTGATAAAAGCCAGACAGATATGTTGTCCGTATGGGACAGTCAGCTGGCAGATTATGGTATAAAAATAATAAAATACAGGAATAATTTTATAGAAATGTTAAATGAAATTATTCCTGATATACATAGCAGACTTACATCAGGAAAAGAAAAACTGAAGCTTGTATATGAGAAAAATGTTGATGAAACATCTTTTATAGATGTTCTTGCGATAAAACAGGATATTGACATCAGATACCAGAGTACACAGACAGGACCTCACAGAGATGATATAACATTTATGGTCGATGATATGGATGTGAAAAAATTCGGTTCTCAGGGTCAACAGAGAACAGTGGCTCTGTCATTAAAGCTGGCTGAGATAGAGTTAGTAAAAAAAATAATAAAAGATAATCCAATCTTATTACTTGATGATGTTATGTCAGAACTTGATTCCGGAAGAAGAGATGCTCTGCTTTCATCAATCAGTGATATACAGACTATTATAACATGCACAGGATATGATGATTTCATCAAAGAAAGATTGAGTATAGATAAAATATATAAAGTAGTATCAGGGACTTTAAATCCCGTATAAAATATTGAATGTGATAAACGCAGTTAGGAGGATATAAATGAGCGATAAAGACAGCGCAAATTATGGGGCCGACCAAATTCAGATATTGGAGGGTCTGGAAGCGGTCAGAAAAAGACCGGGTATGTATATAGGCAGTACATCTACCAGAGGATTACATCATCTGGTTTATGAGATCGTTGATAATGCTGTAGATGAAGCACTTGCCGGATTCTGTACAGAGATACAGGTATATATAAATGGTGATAATTCTGTAACAGTTATTGATAACGGAAGAGGTATTCCTACAGGTATTCACGAAAAAGCAGGTATTCCTGCAGTAGAAGTTGTATTTACTATCCTGCATGCAGGAGGTAAATTCGGTGGTGGAGGATACAAGGTATCCGGTGGACTTCACGGTGTAGGTGCTTCTGTTGTAAATGCTCTCTCCAACTGGCTTGAGGTAGAGATATCGAGAGACGGAAAAGTATATAAACAGCGTTATGAGAGAGGACATGTTGTCTATAAGCTTAAGGAGATAGGCAAGACAGATAAAGTAGGTACTAAGGTTACATTTTTACCTGATGACACAATATTTGATGATGTTATATTTGATTATGATACTTTGAGGACCCGTCTTCGTGAGATGGCTTTCCTTACCAAGGGTCTCAAGATTCATCTTGAGGATAAGAGAGAAGGTAAGGAAAGGGCAGAAGATTTCCATTATGAAGGTGGAATCAGAGAGTTCGTAAGCTATATCAACAAAAATAAGAATTGTCTGTATGATAAGGTTATTTACTGTGAAGGTGCAAAGGATGATATCTATGTTGAGGTAGCATTGCAGCATAATGATTCATACAATGATACTACCCTGAGTTTCGTAAATAACATTAATACGCCTGAGGGAGGCATGCATCTGACGGGATTTAAGAGTGCATTGACCAAAGTGTTTAATGACTATGCAAGAAATAATAAGCTTCTCCGGGAAAAGGAAGAAAATCTGTCAGGTGATGATCTAAGGGAAGGTCTGACAGCTATAGTAAGTATTAAGATTCCTGAACCTCAGTTTGAAGGACAGACAAAACAGAAACTGGGTAATGCAGAGGCGAGAACTGCAGTAGAGAGTCTTGTATCTGAGAAGCTTACTTATTTTCTGGAGCAGAATCCACAGATTGCAAAAGCAATTGTAGGAAAAGCTGTAGTTGCACAGAGAGCAAGAATGGCAGCCAGAAAAGCAAGGGATGTTGCAAGAAAGAGCACACTTGAAAGCAATATGGCACTTCCGGGTAAGCTGGCTGACTGTTCAGATACAGATCCAAAGAAATGTGAGATATATATCGTAGAGGGAGATTCCGCGGGAGGCTCTGCCAAGACAGCGCGGTCCAGAGCAACACAGGCTATACTTCCGTTGCGTGGAAAAATATTAAACGTAGAGAAAGCCAGAATCGACAGAATCCTTGGAAACGAGGAGATAAAAGCGATGATCACGGCATTTGGAACCGGTATAAAGGAGAATTTCAATATCGAAAAGCTTCGTTATGATAAGATAATTATCATGACAGATGCCGATGTGGATGGTGCACATATTGCGACACTGATGCTCACATTCTTCTTCCGTTTTATGCCTGATCTGATCAGACAGGGACATGTGTATCTGGCCCAGCCGCCACTCTATAAACTGGAGAAAAACAGAAAAACATGGTATGCTTACAGTGACGAGGAGCTGGCAAAGATATTAGATGAAGTAGGAAGAGACCAGAATAATAAGATACAGCGATATAAAGGTCTGGGAGAGATGGATGCAGAACAGCTTTGGGATACAACTATGGATCCTGAAAAACGAGTATTGCTGCGTGTCTCTATCGATGAGGACAGTGAGTCAGAGCTCGATATGACATTTGATACACTGATGGGTGAAAGAGTTGAGCCAAGACGTGATTTTATAGAGAGTAACGCAAAATTTGTTAAGAATCTCGACATCTAAGTGGGAGGAAAAAAATGGACGATAGTACAATTTTTGATAAAATCCATGAAGTGGATTTGAAGAAGACCATGGAAGAATCTTATATAGATTATGCCATGAGTGTTATAGCTGCCAGAGCACTTCCGGATGTAAGAGATGGACTTAAGCCTGTTCAGCGTAGAATTCTTCATTCAATGGTTGAATTGAATAACGGACCCGACAAACCACACAGAAAATGTGCCCGTATTGTCGGTGATACAATGGGTAAATATCATCCTCATGGTGACAGTTCAATCTATGAAGCACTTGTTAAACTTGCACAGGAATGGAATACCAGATATCCACTGGTAGATGGACATGGAAACTTCGGTTCCGTGGATGGAGATGGTGCCGCAGCCATGCGATATACTGAGGCGAGACTCTCTAAGATATCCATGGAGATGATTGCAGATATCAACAAAGACACAGTTGATTTTGTACCGAACTTTGATGATACAGAAAAAGAACCTGTTGTTCTTCCGAGCCGTTATCCGAATCTTCTTGTAAATGGAACATCAGGTATCGCTGTTGGTATGGCAACAAATATACCGCCACATAACCTTCGTGAAGTAATCAATGCAGTTGTCAAGATTATAGATAACCGTGTTCTTGAGGACAGAGAAACAGAGATCGAAGAGATACTTGATATCATAAAAGGACCTGATTTTCCAACAGGAGCACAGATCCTCGGAACTTCAGGAATCAATGAAGCATACAGAACCGGACGAGGTAAGATAAAGGTTCGTGCTGTCTCAGAGATCGAGCCTATGGCAAACGGCAAGCAGAGAATCGTTGTGACAGAGCTTCCTTATATGGTAAATAAGGCAAAGCTGATCCAGAAGATCGCTGAACTGGTAAAAGAGAAGAAGCTGGATGGAATAACAGCACTCAGAGACGAGTCTTCCAGAGAAGGTATGAGAATCGTTATCGAGCTTCGTAAAGATTGTAATGCCAATATCATTATGAACCAGTTATATAAGCATACACAGATGCAGGATACATTTGGTGTTATTATGCTTGCCCTGGTAGATGGCCAGCCGATGGTTCTCAATATTCTTGAAATGCTGGGATATTATCTGAAGCATCAGGAAGAGGTAGTTACAAGAAGAACAAAATATGAACTCAATAAAGCTGAGGAAAGAGCACATATCTTAGAGGGATTGTTAATTGCCCTGGATAATATTGATGAGGTCATCCAGATTATAAGATCATCCAAGGCAGTAGCAGATGCCAAGTTATCTCTGATGGAGAGATTTGGTCTGACAGATGTACAGGCGCAGGCAATCGTAGATATGAGACTGCGTGCTCTGACAGGTCTGGAGAGAGAAAAGCTTGAGCAGGAATACAGAGAGCTTATGGAGAAGATCGCCGAGTTAAGAGCAATTCTCGCAGATGAGAAAAAACTGCTTGGTGTAATAAAAGAAGAAATTCTTATCATTGCAACCAAATTCGGTGATGAGAGAAGAACATCCATCGGTATAGATGTGGAGGATGATATCACTGTGGAAGATCTGATTCCAAAGGAAAATATTGTAATAGCCATGACCAAGCTTGGTTATATCAAGCGCATGACGATCAATAATTTCAAGAGTCAGAACAGAGGCGGAAAAGGTATCAAGGGTATGCAGACGATAGAAGATGATTTTATAGAAAATCTCTTTATGACGACGACCCACCATTACATTATGTTCTTCACAAATCAGGGAAGAGTATACAGATTAAAAGCATATGAGATACCTGAATCAGGAAGAACTGCCAGAGGAACAGCAATAGTCAATCTTCTGCAGCTTCAGCCGGATGAAAATATAACAGCAGTTATACCAATCAGAGAGTACCATGAGGGAAGATATCTGTTTATGTGTACAAAGAATGGTATTGTCAAGAAGACTAAGATTACAGAATATTCAAATGTAAGAAAGTCAGGACTTGCTGCCATAACATTAAAAGAAAATGATGAATTGATTGAGGTTAAGGCAACAAATAACACAAAAGATATCCTTCTGGTTACAAAACAGGGTATGTGTATCCGGTTTAATGAATCAGATGTCAGATCAACAGGAAGAACCTCTATGGGTGTAATTGGTATGAATGTTGCGGCAGATGATGAAGTTGTAGGTATGCAGCTGGATACTCAGGGCGATTCCATTTTGATCGTATCAGAAAATGGTCTTGGTAAGCGTACATCCATAGAAGAATTTACTCCACAGAGACGTGGCGGTAAGGGTGTAAAATGTTATAAGATCAATGAAAAATCAGGCACAGTCGTAGGATTTAAGGCTGTCAACGATGATAATGAGATTATGTTGATCACGAATCAGGGAATCGTGATAAGACTTCTCTGTAAGGATATCTCAAGACTTGGAAGAATTACAACAGGTGTCAAATTGATCAATATGGATATCGAAAATGATATCACAGTTGCAAGTATTGCCAGAGTAAGACAAAAATCAGCGGATGAGTCAGAATCTCTGATCGCCATGGAAAAGGAGATGGAGGAAGCTGATAATGAAGAAGGTAATATAGAAGAGCCTGAAGAAAACGAAACCAATGAATAATCCTGTGTTATAACAGGTCAGGATATCTGTTATGTGCTGCAGACAGCACAGATTGGAGGATATTATGACAGGTGAAAATCTTATAGAGGGTCTGGAAGG
>JBJEJF010000046.1:34498-38985 GCA_051877775.1 Wujia sp. | reverse complement strand
CTGGCGGCTCCTATATCATATATTTTACAAAATCAGTTAGCCGGACGTTTTCCAAGTGTCACCGTCACAGTTTTCTCTACATATTCATCATCTTTCGGTGCCATATAAGTTATCTCAACCTTCTCACCGACAGAATAGTATTCCAGACAGGATGTAAGATCTTCCTGTGACTTTACAGACTGTCCATTAAATTTGGTTATGATATAATTCTTCTTCAAACCGGCTTTTTCTGCACCGGAATCTTCATACACCTCAGATATCAGGACACCGACCGGCAATCCATATGCCTCAGAAGCCTCCTCCGATACCGTCTTGCAGGCAATTCCAAGATATCCGATGTGATCTGCATCAACCTTATCTCTGGTCTCCCGGTTCATCAGATCATCCAGCGTATCCTCTACTGCCGATATAGGGATCGCATAACACATACCCTCAACGTCTGTAGAAGTATATTTGGAAGAATTGATTCCTATAACCTCACCTTTCATATTAAGGAGAGCACCACCACTATTGCCAGGATTTACAGCTGCATCAGTCTGAATCAATGGGGTGGAATTCATCTCAGTCTCTCTGTTTTTAGCACTGACGATTCCTGTCGTAACAGACTGACCATATCCAAGTGCATTACCGATGGCAACAACCTGTTCGCCAACTTTAAGCTCATCAGAGCTGCCAAGCTTTGCTACCTTGATCTGGGATAATGTGCCATCAGACAGATCCTTTAACTCAACTACAATAATCGCAAGATCATTATCACTGTCTGTACTCTTGACCTTTGCCTCATATACCTCATCATCAATAAAAGCCACCGAAACGGTTTCTGCATCTGATACCACGTGATTATTTGTGACGATCAACAGCTCTGTATCATTTTCGCCGATAATAATACCCGATCCGGATCCCTCTGTCTCATACTGCTGAACCTGTCCGAAGAAATTCTGGATCTCCTCAACAGCCTTAATATTGATAGCAACGATAGATGGCATTACATTTTCTGCTATATCCGACACATCGAGGCTCTGTCCATCCTGAACACCATCTGACTGAACATTGACAGTTGGAACGATATCTCCACCTTTCTCTGTCGTTGCCTCTGCCTTGTCTGTAGAATCCTCTGTCGTACCGACACCTGCATTTTGGATTGCCCCATTCAATTCCTCAATTCTGTCTCCTGAGATAGCATTAAATACACCGCCTGCTACGCCTCCGAAGATCGCGGCACTTGCAACTATAGCAACGCCCCGTTTAAAATACAATCCCGCTTTGGAGTTCTTTTTCTCTTTTCCCGCTTTTGCTGCTTTTTTCCGAGCCTTCTTCTCAGCCTTCTGCTGTTCCTTACGTGCGTGTTCATCCTGCTGGTTCCATGCGGTCTGCTGGTTCCATGCAGACTGATCATATCCATAAGCTGAGGACTGTCCATACATATTATTATCATATGAATACTGGCTGTTTGCCCTCTGTGCCATCGAATTCATGTAATCTCTGGTACTCATGTTTGAATAATCAGTATAGGTATTCTGATTATTGTTATTCTCATCAAAATCGTTCATATTTCATCTTCCTTTCAATATACTTAATCCTCGATAATCATAAGGATCCTTCTGCTTTTTATCTATCATCCTTTTGTATCCTTATCATAAAAAGAAAATTTGTTAAAATTTTGATGAATTTGTCAATAAAATGTGAACATGTCAAATTTTGTTTTTACTAATTTTAGTCTGGCATTCCTCGCATAACCCATATAGCATGGATGTACGACATTCCAGTGTAAAATGGTGATGTTCATATATATGCTTCTGAAAATCATCCATAAAAGAGCAGTCCATATGAAAAATTCTTCCACAGCTGCTACATTTCATATGCAAATGATTATGACATTCATGACCCGGATGAACATACTGAAATGAAGCCGTATTGCCATTTTCAGCCATATGACGTAAAACCTGCCCTTCCTGTTCCAGCTTGTCCATATACCGGTAAATCGTTGTCACATTTATGGCAATATTTCTCTCCTGAAGATACAGTTCAATCTCCTTTACACTCACATCCTCATCCTGATGTTCTTTCAGATATTCCAGTATCTTTGCCCTCTTTTCAGTTGCATAACTACTTGTTCTTCCCATTTATATCCTCCATCAGCCGTTTTCATTCCTTCGGCTGTTCACCAGATATATTCCGATGCAGACAAACAACAGTGCAATAACGCAGCGTAAATCCAGCAATTTATTTTCATCGAGCCAGACAGCTGACATTATAACTCCGAATACAGGATTGGCAAAACCAAATACTGCAATTCTGGATACACTGTTATACTTTAACAGAACTCCCCACAATGTATATGCTATGGCAGATACGGTAGCCAGATATATGAGCATCAGAATTCCCTTTGCGTTTATTACGTTAATTCTTCCTCCCGATATATAGCCAATCATTGTGAGGATCACACCACCCACAAAGAACTGCCATCCTGACAGCATGACCGTATCGCTCTGCTCCGCATATCTCTTGATCAAAACCGTGGATATTCCATACGCGATCGTTGACAGAAATATGAACCCTTCACCATTCAGAGAAAGTTTCATGTCGATTCCTCCTGAGGTCAAATTTACTATCACAACCCCTGCAAATCCGATCGCACATCCGATCAAAATACGGATTGAAATCTTTTCTTTTTTAATACTTTTTTCAATATAATCCCCGGTACCTTTCACCGAGACCGGGAGAATTGCCGCAATTATGATCGCCACAAATACATTGGAGCCTTCAACAATGGATGCCTTTACCCCGCTTGTATTTGATAAACCAATGTAAAAGAAAAGATATTGAAGAACCGTTTGAAATATACACAGCTTTACGATCCTCAGCATATCCGCACGGTTTTTGGGCATAACAAGCTTTCTGCCCGCAATACCGGCCAACACAATGACCATAACACCTGCGATCATAAACCGCAGACCCGCATACAATAACTTATCTCCCGCCGTCACGATATGAGACCATGCGCTTCCCAGCTTGATACACGGAAACGCACTTCCCCACAATGCATTACATAACAGCGCACATAATACAACGATCCATGTCGTCGAAAAAATCCGCCTTTTATCCATATCTAATTAAAATATACCAGCTCGTCTTCTGCCGGTTTCGCAGGCTCTATCTTCGTAGCATGGATCACTGGGCCTTCCCCTTCGAACTCAGGATAATATTCCTTGCCAATGGTTCCTGTAACCGTGACCCACTGTCTGTCATGCAAATGCTTTGCAGCCTGGAAATAACATTTAAAGCCTATAAACGCAATATCATCAGCACAGCATGTCATTGCAAACCTTCCCGGAACAAATTCATTCTCTTTGTATTCCTTAGGTTTATGAACCATGGCCTTAAATACGATCTTCTTATCCAGGTACTTATCCGGATTGTCACAGGCATCAATATAAAATATACCGAAATCTTCATCTTCAAGCTCAATAACCGGCTGATTGATATCATATGGCAGAAATACTTCCTCATCATCTACATCAGCGAGGCCATCCTTATTCTCAAAGATAACCTGTGCTCTCCGGTTGAAAGCCTTAATGCTTCGTCTGTATTCCGCTTTCTTTGTATTCTCATCACAGCGGTTGAAAATGATCATATCTGCCGTCTGGAGCTGTTCCATCATCATCGACTTCATGTTATTCATGTATACATCAAATGTTGTAGAATCCACAAAAGTGATGACCTGAACAACTGTCCAGCCTCTCGGCACCCTAATCCCAAACAGCTTCTCCATCTTCCATGTTCCGTTATATTCGATCATGACTCTGGTCGGTTCATATTTATCCTGAAGATCAAGAAGATATTCTGTATTCAGATTTTCCTCATCCAGATACTCAACAAAAATATTTTTACTCTTTAAATATTCCTCATCATATTCTTCTATACCTTCCTCACAAACCAGAAGGAGCGTTGGCTCACCCTCTGTGAACCCTCTCTCTATCAGCGTCTCATTTGCAAAGGTCGTCTTTCCGCTCTCCAGAAAGCCCATGAACATATATACAGGAATTTCCTCTACAGTTTTTCTCATATTACTCTCAACTTTCCGCCTTATTTCAGCTTAAACAGTTCCTCAAGCAGATCTTCCTTTAATTCACTTCCGATAACACAGAGCTTACCTGTATAATCCGGTGCGCCCTTACGGATCTCATACTCTCCCGGAACCAGATCAAAATGTATCCATTCATTTTCAGTATTAGGAACCATACCCTTGGCACGTAAAATAATACCAAATTTGTCTGATTCCTTGCTGAGTTCCTCAAGGATTGCCTTCATTTCCTCATCTGAATACTTTGCAGCAGTCTCTTTTCCCCAGCTTGTAAATATGTCATCTGCATGGTGATCGTGATGATCATGGTCATGGCATCCACATGTGCAGTGTTCATCATGCTCATGATGGTGGTGATGCTCATGCTCATCATCATCGTGATGGTGGTGATGCTCATGCTCAT
>JBJEJF010000046.1:0-34398 GCA_051877775.1 Wujia sp. | reverse complement strand
CGTCATCGTGATGGTGGTGATGCTCATGCTCATCGTCATCGTGATGGTGGTGATGCTCATGCTCATCGTCATCGTGATGGTGGTGATGTGCATGTTCCTCCTCATGCCGATGTGCGATCTCCACGGCCTCTTTAATCAGTTCATCCAGTGTGTTTGCATGCTCCATAGCATCCAGGATCACCTTACCATCTATACTATCCCATGGTGTTGTTATAATTGCTGCATCCTTATTGTGCTCTCTCAAGAGCTTGACAGTGTCAAGTACCTTCTGTTCTGTCGCATTCTGTGTACGGCTCAGCACGATGGTTCCTGCACTTTCTACCTGATTGTTGAAGAACTCGCCAAAGTTCTTCATATACATCTTACACTTAGTAACATCAACTACTGTAGTTGCACTGTTGATATACACATCCACATCATTTCGAACATCCTCAACAGCTTTCATTACATCAGAGAGCTTACCCACACCTGACGGCTCAATAATTACTCTGTCAGGTGCATAATCTGTGATAACCTTCTTAAGCGCTGTACCAAAATCTCCCACCAGAGAGCAGCAAATACAGCCGGAATTCATTTCCGTGATCTCAACACCTGCGTCCTTTAAGAATCCGCCATCTATTCCTATCTCACCAAACTCATTCTCTATCAGAACAAGTTTTTCTCCACTGAACGCCTGATCGATCAGTTTCTTGATCAATGTTGTCTTACCGGCTCCAAGAAAGCCAGACAAAATATCAATTTTTGTCATTTTGTTTTCCTCCTATAATAAATCAAAATGTATATTACCGACAATCCATAAAGAATTACCGACGTGCACGATATGTTATTAAATCAGTGATGTACTGAAATACCGCTCAACTCTGTCCGGAAGGATCGTTGCAATCACTTTGTCCTTTCCATATTTTTTTGCCATCTGCATTGCTGTCCATACATTAGCACCTGATGAAGTTCCCACAAGAAGGCCCTGGATCCTTGCCAGCATTCTGGCCGTCTCGATTGCATCATCATCTGTCACCTCGACAATATCCGTAATAATACTGGTATCCAGAATTTCAGGAATAAATCCGTCCCCTATTCCCTGTATCTGATGCAATCCCGGCTCATCACCCAACAGAGCTGATACATTCTTCGGTTCCACTGCCACGATCCTTGTATCAGGATTACGTTCAAGCAAATACTTTGCAATCCCCTGCAGAGTACCTCCGCTTCCTATACCCGATACATAGATATCTATCTTCTGCCCGAGCTGTTCTGTCAGTTCTACAGCCGTCGTCCGATAATGGATATCCGGATTCGCAGGATTTATAAATTGTTGTGGCATAAAATATTTTTCCGGATCCGAGTTGCATATCTCTGTAGCCTTATCTACAGAACCTCCAATGCTTTTTTCAGGCTCCGTCAGAACAAGCTCTGCACCGAGTGCCCGGATAATCTTCTTCCTCTCCTCACTCATATTCTCCGGCATTACAATAATCACCGGATAGCCTTTACGGATTCCACATAATGCAAGGCCGATTCCGGTATTACCACTGGTCGGCTCTATGATTGTCATTCCCGGTTTCAATTTGCCTTCTGCTTCTGCAACCTCAAGCATATTCTTCGCAATTCTGTCCTTGATACTTCCACCTGGATTTAAGAATTCCGCCTTTGCAAATATATTAAAACCTGTCGTCTCCTTCAGACACATGAGCGGTGTTCCGCCAATTAGATCTAAAACATTATTATAATACATTACTTCGCCTCTTCTACAACTTTTTTATGCAATCACCCTGCCAGGAATCAATTGCATCACTATGATATCACACTATTCTGTTTTTTTCTATATGTGATTAGCTCCTGACAGTGACCTCCATCTGATTATACGGAATAATGATTCCCTCTTCATCAAACGCAGTCTTGATATGTTCCGTGATCTCCCATTTGGCATGCCAGTAATCCTCTGATTTTACAAAACATCGCACTCCCATTCTTATACTGCTGTCCAGAAATGCATCCACAAAAACGTCCAGTTCCTGTCCCTCATCATAATACTGTGACTCCCGGACTACACGCGCAAGCACATCCTTAACCTTCCGCAAGTCCGAATCATATGATACGCCTACCTGAATATCCAGCTTTCTTGTTCCTGCCGCAGTCACGTTTATCAGAGAATTGGAAGTAATATTTCCATTTGGAATCACCACGATCTTATTATCATAGGTTCTGAGCTTCGTATAAAAAATATCAATGGATGTGACGGTTCCCTCACATCCCTTATCATTCTCAATAATATAATCCCCTACTTTAAATGGTTTCATGAGCAGGATGAGGATACCACCCGCAAAATTGGCAAGACTGCCCTGTAATGCCAGACCAATTGCCAGACTGGCTGTTCCCAGTATCGTTACAAGTGATGTCACCTGAAATCCCATAATCGATGCAGCCATTATAAATACAACTGCATACAGGATGCCTCTGATCAGGGACAATAGAAAACCCGATACACTATGTTCCATCCCTGATTTTTCAAAAGAACGGCGTATAACGCGAACCAAAAGTTTACATAATTTAAATCCAACGATCAGAAAAACTGCCGCCACAACCAGATCAAAGAATTTATCGATCAGCCAGTTTCCCAACTGATCCATATACTGTTCTAATCTGGATTTATCTATATCCTGCAAATTCTGCAGTCCTTCCACATCAATATCCGTTAGCACCATAGCTTTCACCCTTTCCCGTCTAGTTCTGTCCAATTGTACAACTTTTTAAGTTTGTATTTATATATCTTTTATTATATATGTTATATTGTATATGCTCTGACGCTTTCTGTCATATTTTTGATGAGACGCAGTTTTGTTGGAAACTTATTATTTTTATACTGCAGCCAATGTGCACGCGCAAGTGTGTCTGAGTGTCATCTGCGCATTGCATTAGGGTTTCCAGGAACGTTCGCACTCCATTGGAAACGCAGGGGTACTAAGTGTGAGCCTTAACGGCTCGCACTAAGGACCCGCGTTTCCAAAAGTCCTGAAACCCTAATGCAATGCGCAGATGACGCGAGTTCGCTGTAGCGTGCACATGATATGGCTGCAGTATAAAAGTAATAAAGTTTCCCAAAACTGCAAAAGTCCTTCAAAAATATAACAGAAAGTGTCAGAGCTATAGCAGTATGTCGGTCCATAATAAAAAATATATAAATATAATATTATAAAAAAGTTGCACAATCCAAAATAACAAATCCGTCTGCCTTACGTGAAGTACAGACGGAATGTCGTCATTATAATAAGCAATCTACTTTCCAAGCTTTTTCTTAAATACAGAGATAGAAAGCGGCGGGATATTGATCGAAATATAGTGTTCCTGCCCGTCGCAGGCTTCCTTTTTCGCCTGTTTGGCTACTTTGTTATTTCTTCCTTCTCCACCAAACTTAACATTATCACTGGAGAATATCTCCTGCCATTTTCCGCCTGATGGGGTTGCAAGCTTATATGCTTTATGCTCTATCGGTGTAAAATTGCAGATGATGACCAGATCATCCTCAGGCTTTGTTCCCTTTCGAATATAAGATAACAGGCTGGTGTTTGCACTGTTGCAATTTATCCACTCAAAGCCTTCCGGTTTTGAATCAAGCTCATACAAAGCAGGTTCCGTTGCATACAGTTTGTTTAATTCCTTTACGTATCCCTGTATAAAAACATGTGCATCAAATTCGAACAACGACCAGTCTACTTCACCGGCCTCGTTGAATTCTGAAAACTGGGCGATCTCCTGTCCCATAAATAACAGCTTCTTACCCGGATGCGTCATCATATAACCATACGCTACGCGGAGATTGGAGAATTTATCCTCATATCCCCCCGGCATTTTGGTAATCATAGAACCCTTTTCATGCACGACCTCATCATGAGACAATACAAGTATAAATTTCTCGCTGTATGCATATACCATACTAAATGTCAGATCATTATGATGATATTTTCTGTATAACGGATCCAGCTGAATATAATTCAGGAAATCATTCATCCAACCCATATTCCACTTATAGTCAAAGCCAAGACCTCCATCTTCGACAGGGTAGGTCATCATCGGCCATGCGGTAGACTCCTCAGCGATCATAAGCACACCCTTGTGTTTCTCATGCATCTGCTGATTTAATTCTTTAATGAAATCAATGGCTTCCAGATTCTCATTTCCACCATATGCATTTGGGATCCACTCTCCGCCATTTCTACCATAATCCAGATACAACATAGATGCCACCGCATCCATCCTGATTCCGTCTACATGATATTTTTCTGCCCAGTACAAAGCATTTGCAACAAGGAAATTACGGACTTCATTTCGCCCATAATTAAATATATAAGTACCCCAATGCGGGTGTTCTCCTCTTCTTGGATCCTCATGCTCATACAGACAGGTTCCATCAAATCGACCCAGTCCATGCTCATCTTTTGGAAAATGCGCAGGAACCCAGTCAATGATAACACCGATTCCCTTACTGTGCAGATAGTCCACAAAATACATAAAATCTGTAGGGGATCCATATCTTGATGTAGGCGCATAATATCCGGTCACCTGATAACCCCATGATGGGTCATATGGATGCTCCATAACAGGCATGATCTCAACATAATTGTAATTCATCATCAGAAGATAATCTGCCAGCTGGGATGCGATATCCCTGTATCCAAAAAATTCTCTGCCATCCTCCGGTCGTTTCCACGATCCCAGATGCATCTCATATATTGCCATCGGTTTGCTGTCAGTATCATTCTGCTCACGATCAGTCATCCACTGGCTGTCTTTCCATTTATAAGACAAATCAACGATTCTGGATGCATTTGCAGGACGCACCTCACTACTGAAAGCATATGGATCACTCTTCATAAAAACGCGTCCTGACTTTGCACAGATCTCATATTTGTATATCTCACCTGTCAGCTTACCGGGAATAAACAATTCAAAGATTCCTGAATAATCAAGCTTGCGCATCGGATGACGTCTGCCATCCCAATTATTAAAATTACCTACCACAGAGACCCTGTCTGCATTTGGCGCCCATACAGCAAATAAAACGCCTTCCACCCCATCCACAGTCATAGGGTGAGCGCCTAACTTCTCATAGATCTCATAATGTTTTCCTTCATTAAATAAACTGATATCAATGGGGTCTATCACCGGTTCAAATACATACGGATCAATGTAAGTTAACTCTTCCCCATTATCATATTTTACATTAAGTTTATAATCGAACTTTTTCTGATTCTTGATAACAACCGAAAAAAAGCCTTCTACCCGTTCGGAAACCAGTGTATATTTCTTTCTGGTAGCAGTATTGATCGCAGTAACAACCTTCGCACCCGGCAGATATGCATTGATATATACATCATCTATACATTCATGAATTCCAAGAATATGGTGCGGATTCGTATGTCTGCCCTGAACCAGTGCATCCACTTCCATCCAGTTGATCGCAAATACTTCTTTTCTTTTGGACATACCGAAGATCCCCTCTCTACAATTTGTGGATAAAAATTCCACTTCGCAACTTTGGCTCAAACCAAGTTGACTTCGGCGGCATTAACATGTTTGCATCCGCAACAGCAAACAGTTCCTCTATGGATGAAGGATACATGGAGAACGCAAGCTTCATATCCGAGGAAACACGTTTTTCCAGTTCAGACAAGCCTCTGATGCCACCAACAAAATCAATTCTCTTGTCCGTTCTCGGATCTTCAATACCCAGAATCGGTCCTAACACATTTTCCTGAAGGATCGAGACATCCAGTCCGGCAACAGGATCATCTGACATATATTCCTTCCTGACAGCCAACCTGTACCATTGATTGTCCAGATACATGCCATATGTTCCCTTGCAGGATGGTGCAACAGCTGCGTCTTCTTTCACCACATCAAAACATACTGTAAGTTTCTCTATAAACTCCTCCACACTGTATCCGTTCAGATCTCTGACCACTCTGTTATAAGGGAGAATCTTCAACTGGTTATGTGGAAACAGAACAGAAAGAAAATAATTATATTCCTCTGTTCCTGAATACGACGGATCAGCTGTTCTTCGTCTGAGTCCTACCTTGACTGCAGACGCAGCACGATGATGTCCGTCTGCAATATAAATCTGAGACAGATTTTCAAAACTGCCTTTGATCGTCTCAATATCCGAAGACTGATCAATAAGCCATACTGAATGACCGATTCCATCCTCTGACGTAAAGCAATATTCCGGTTCCTGACTACATATTCTGTCTACAACAGCATCAATATCAGCCTGTGCTCGATATGCCAGAAAAATCGGTCCTGTCTGTGCATTGCATATATCAACATGATTAATACGGTCAAGCTCTTTATCTTCTCTCGTATTCTCATGTTTCTTGATCACACCATTTTCATAATCATCTATAGATGCGCAGGCAACGATTCCGGTCTGTTTTCTGCCATCCATTGTAAGCTCATAGATATAATATATATCCTTTTTATCTCTTATATATTCCCCATTTGCGATCATATTATCCAGCAATTCTTTTGCCTTATCATAGACACAAGGGGCATATATATCTACACTGTCATCAAAAGCCGTCTCTGCCCTGTCAATCCGCAGAAATGAGAGCGGATTATCCCTGACCACTTCTTTTGCCTCTGCCCGGTTATATACATCGTATGGCAATGCGGCCACCTGGCTCACAATGTCTTTTCTCGGTCTGTATGCCGAAAATGGTTTTATTACAGCCATTTATTTTCTCCTAAAATATACGTTTTATCCTCTGATTGCCTTTACCGCTGCATCAAGCGATTTTTTGTAATCTTCCTCTGAAGAATTGTTGAAGACAAACAACTCCGGTATGTTATCCGGCTGTTTAAAATTCTGAGTCGCAATATACTCATCCCAATGCTCCAGCTTCCATGAATCTCTGTCAGATGCACGCTTAATCATTCTCTGATGGCACACCTCAACATCCGTGTGAACCCATACAACAAAGAGCTCTGCATCCTTCTCAGCAAGCTTAGCACGAAGCTTGTCCAGATAGTCATTATCTCTGATCTCATCCGTAAACGGTGCATTGATGAGTACAGTATCATTATATTCCAATGCTTCAAATGCAAAATCAAGAACAGCATAATACTCATAATCTCTGATCTCTCTCTGGAAGAAATCAGATGATCTGTTATACTCTTCTCCTGCAACCTTAAAAATCTGCTTGGACAACACGATCAATGTATCCTTATCAAGATAGACACAGTTTGGAAGTGCTTTCGCAAGCTTCTTTGAAATAAAAGTTTTTCCGCACGCTGGTGGTGAAGTAACTAAAATCAATTTCTTCATAATAATGTAGCCTCCTGTCATTGTATTGCTATCTTATCATAAAAAATGTTTCCGAACAAGCACCTGAACACACGAATATTACTTCGTGTGTCAAATGCCTGCGAAAACTTTATATTATAAATCCTACTTTTTGCTGATATATCCCTGTGCTTTTAAAAGCTCCGCACAGAGGACCGCTCCACCTGCTGCTCCTCTTACGGTATTATGTGATAATCCGACAAATTTCCAATCATAAATTGTATCCTCACGGAGACGTCCGACGCTGACTCCCATACCATTTTCGTAATCCACATCAAGTGTAACCTGAGGTCTGTTATCCTCTTCCATGTACTGGATAAACTGCTTTGGAGCACTTGGAAGTCCAAGTTCCTGCGGTATGCCTTTGAATGTAACAAGCTTCTCGATCAGCTGTTCCTTGGTCGGTTTCTTCTTAAACTTAACGAAAACAGCTGCGGTATGACCGTTCAATACAGGAACTCTGATACACTGACATGTGATCTTCGGGCTCTCTGCCGGTACGATCACGCCATCCTTGATCTCTCCCCAGATACGAAGAGGCTCTTTCTCAGATTTTTCCTCTTCTCCTCCTATATACGGAATGATATTACCAACCATCTCCGGCCAGTCTTTAAAGGTCTTTCCTGCACCTGATATAGCCTGATATGTGGTTGCAACCACCTCATAAGGCTCATACTCCATCCACGCTGTAAGTACAGGGGCATAAGACTGAATAGAACAATTCGGCTTAACAGCGACAAATCCTCTGGTTGTACCAAGTCTCTTCTTCTGGAAATCAATAACCTTCATATGTTCTGCATTGATCTCAGGTACGACCATCGGTACATCAGGTGTCCATCTGTGCGCACTGTTATTAGACACAACAGGTGTCTCAGTTTTGGCATAGGCTTCCTCGATCGCCTTAATCTCATCCTTGGACATATCCACTGCACTAAATACAAAATCCACAGTAGATGCGACCTTCTCAACCTCATTTACATTATATACGACCAGATCTTTAACTGCTTCCGGCATAGGTGTATCCATCTTCCATCTGTCACCGACAGCCTCAGCATAGGTCTTTCCTGCGCTTCTCGGGCTGGCAGCAATCGTTGTCACCTCGAACCACGGATGATTCTCCAACAGTGCAATAAATCTCTGTCCTACCATGCCAGTACCACCAAGTATGCCAACCTTTAACTTATCACTCATTTTATTTCCTCCATTCTGTGCATATCCCTTCCGGGACAGCAGAAAACAATTCTGCCGCATATTCATCACAGGATTATATTATCAATTATTTTACTACTCTGACTTTTACAACACCATCAATTGCTTTGATCTCATCTAAGATAGAATCATCTGCCTTAGCTGATACATCAAGAATCGTATATGCCCAGTCCCCTCTTGACTTACTTACCATATCAGACACATTGATTCCCTTTGCTGCAAACACACCTGTAAACTGTGTTATCATATTTGGAATATTCTTATGGCAAACAGTAATTCGGGATACATCTGAACATACACCCGCATCACAAGCCGGATAATTAACGGAATTCTTGATATTACCGTTTTCGATGTAATCCTTGATCTGACGAACTGCCATAATTGCACAGTTATCTTCTGACTCCTCTGTCGACGCGCCAAGATGCGGTAATGTGATGACATTGTCCACACCGGCAATCTTCGCATTCGGGAAATCTGTCACATATTTTGCCACCTTGCCTGCTGCAAGTGCCTCGATCATATCATCATCATTGACAAGGATATCTCTTGCAAAGTTAAGGATCTTAACACCATCCTTCATCATCGCAAATGCATCCTTATTGAGCATACCCTTGGTAGAATCAAGAGCAGGAACATGGATCGTGATATAATCACACTCACGATAGATATCCTCAACATTTTTGATATGTTTTACATGGCTTGACAGTCTCCATGCTGCATCTACAGATACATATGGGTCATAGCCGTACACTTCCATGCCAAGACGATATGCAATATTGGCCACCTTCGCTCCAATAGCACCAAGACCGATGACGCCAAGCTTTTTACCCTGGATCTCGCACCCTGCATACTTGGATTTCTGTTTCTCGACGGCTTTACCGATATTCTCGTCAGAAGCATTTTCCTTCACCCAGCTGTATCCACCCATCAGATCTCTGGATGCAAGCAAAAGGCCTGCAATAACAAGCTCCTTAACACCATTGGCATTCGCACCCGGTGTGTTAAATACAACAATACCCTTCTCTGCACATTTATCAAGCGGAATATTGTTGACGCCGGCGCCGGCACGTGCTACAGCGAGCAGATTATCAGATAATTCCATGTCATGCATAGCTGCACTTCTTACCAGGACAGCATCTGCAGCCGCAAAATCATCTGTCTTCTCGTATTTATCATCCAGTAAATCCATACCACATGCTGCAATTGGATTCAAGCAATTAACCTTTATCATTTTAATATCTCCTATCATTATAATAGATACTCATAAAACTCAAATATTTTATGATAAATCTTATGAATTAGCTTCCTCAAACTCTTTCATAAACTGTACGAGCTTCTCAACACCCTCGATTGGCATTGCATTGTAGATAGATGCACGCATACCACCGACTGTTCTGTGTCCCTTCAGATTGACAAAGCCTGCTGCTGTTGCTTCCTTGACAAACTTGGCATCCAGCTCTTCATTGCCTGTAACAAAAGGCACGTTCATGAGAGAACGATCTTTCTTCTCAACGGTTCCATGGAACATCTTAGATGAATCCAGAAAATCATACAGAATAGCAGCTTTTTTCTCGTTATGAGCCTTCATAGCTGAGAGTCCGCCCATCTCTTTTACCCACTTAAATACAAGTCCACAGATATAAATGCCATAGCATGGTGGTGTATTATACAGAGAATCATTATCGGCCTGTGTCTTATACTTTAACATGGTCGGAGTAAACGGCATAACATCATCTCTGATAAGATCTTCTCTGATAATGACAACAACAACGCCTGCAGGTCCTACATTTTTCTGAACACCAAAATAGATCAGACCATAATCAGATACATTGACAGGCTGGGACAGGATATCAGAGGACATATCGGCAACCAGTATCTTACCCTTAGTATTAGGGAGTTGCTTATAAGTCGTTCCGTAGATCGTATTGTTATGACAGATATATACATAATCTGCATCATCATCGATTGGAAGATCTGAGCAGTCCGGTATATATGAAAATGTCTTATCAGCTGAGGATGCGATGGCATTTGCTTTTCCGTACTTTTTAGCTTCCTCATATGCCTTCTTTGCCCACTGACCTGTGATAATATAATCAGCTACCCCGTTTTTCATCAGATTCATCGGAATCGCAGCAAACTGCTGTGATGCACCACCCTGGAGAAACAGTACCTTATAGTTATCCGGGATCTCCATAAGATCTCTCAGATCCTGCTCTGCCTCCTTGATGATATTATCAAATACCTTGGAACGATGGCTCATCTCCATAACGCTCATTCCCGAACCCTTATAGTCCATCATCTCCTCTGCAGCCTGCTTTAATACAACCTCAGGTAATACTGAAGGTCCTGCCGAAAAATTAAAAACTCTTGCCATTATCTGACTCCTCCTACTTTTTATTATCTAAATCCTGCTGATCAAAGCAGGTTTCAAGTGCTGCGCCTGCTGCTACCATAGGCCATACCTTATCATCCTGGTCTATAATACAGTCAATAACTACCGGTGTATTTTTCTCAACTGCTGTCTTGAACGATTCCTCAAACTCAGCCAGATTCGTTGCTCTCATACCTGTAGCGCCGAGTGCCTCAGCTACCTTCACAAAATCAACATTATCGTTTAATATTGTATTAGAATATCTTTGATCATAGAACAATGTCTGCCACTGTCTTACCATTCCAAGCACATGGTTATTGATTACTACCTGTATGATAGGAATATTATATCTCGCCGCTGTAGCGATCTCGTTCATATTCATTCTAAAGCATCCGTCACCTGCAATATTGACTGTGAGATTCCCCGGTTTTCCAACCTTGGCACCGATACATGCGCCCAGACCGAATCCCATCGTTCCAAGTCCGCCTGATGAGAGGAACTGTCTAGGTGTAGAATACTTATAGTACTGTGCAGCCCACATCTGATGCTGTCCGACATCTGTCGTGATGGTTGCCTTACCGTCTGTCAGTTCATATATCTTATTGATGATAGCCGGACCTGTCATATTCTCCAGATCACCATGATCCGGATACTCTCTGCGGAGTGCATCTATCTCATCCATCCACTCCTTATGCTCTATAGCCTTGATCCTGGTTGCGATCATCTTAAGTACTTCTTTTGCATCTCCGATAACACTGCAGTCAACTGTAATATTCTTGTTGATCTCAGCTGCATCGACATCGATATGTATGATCTTGGCATTGTTGGCAAATTTGGATGCATTACCGATAACACGATCCGAGAATCTTGCACCTATAACGATGAGAAGATCTGCTTTATTCACACCAAAGTTTGATACCTTGGTTCCATGCATTCCGATCATACCTGTATATCTGGAAGATTTTCCGTCAAATGCACCCTTGCCCATCAATGTGTCACACACCGGTGCATCGATCTTCTCTGCAAATTTCTTTAACTCTGCTGAAGCATCCGCTGTTATGACACCGCCACCTGCTATGATAAACGGTCTCTCTGCCTTCTCGATCATTCTGATTGCCTGATCGAGATCATCTGCCTTGATCGTAGTTGTGACTCTCTCGATCGGTTCCGGTGCCTTCGGCTCATAATCAGCCACATTGGCTGTGACATCCTTGGTTACATCCACCAGAACAGGACCCGGTCTTCCGCTCTGTGCTATCTTAAACGCTCTTCTGATCGTATCAGCCAGCTCATGTACATTTTTGACAATAAAACTGTGCTTGGTGATCGGCATAACCACGCCTGCGATATCTATCTCCTGGAAACTATCCTTACCGAGCAGTGACACGCCTACATTGGCCGTTATGGCTACCACCGGAACAGAATCCATATATGCGGTTGCAATGCCCGTAACAAGGTTGGTTGCACCCGGTCCCGAAGTTGCCATACATACACCGACTTTACCGGTAGCACGCGCATAGCCGTCTGCAGCATGAGCAGCTCCCTGTTCATGGGAGGTCAAAATATGATGTATCTCATCCTGATGTTTATAGAGTGCATCATATACGTTCAGTATCGTTCCACCCGGATAACCAAATACTGTATCTACACCCTGTTCTTTCAGGCACTCGATGATAATCTCTGAACCTGTTAACTGTTTCATAAAAATCTCCTTCTTCTATATATCTTCTCAACTTTTTCTATAATTGCTAGAATATCATATTATAAAACATTATTCAACACTTTCCGTGGCTGCCTTTTGCAGACATCCGGTTGAATAATTCATATCCGAATTTACATCTTAGAGCTCAAGGATAGCTCCACGATTACCGGATGTTACCATCTTGGCATATCTTGCAAGGTAACCGGTCGTCACCTTAGGTTCACGTGGTGTCCACGCTGCCTTTCTTCTTGCAAGTTCCTCATCGGATACCTTGAGTTCAAGCTTACATGCATCGATATCGATACTTATAATATCTCCCTCTTCAACCAGGGCGATCGGTCCGCCTACAGCAGCTTCAGGAGAAATATGTCCAATAGATGCGCCACGACTTGCCCCAGAGAATCGTCCATCTGTGATCAGCGCAACAGATGATCCAAGTCCCATACCAGCGATGGCAGATGTCGGATTCAGCATTTCTCTCATTCCAGGGCCCCCCTTAGGACCTTCGTAACGGATTACAACGACATCGCCGGCAACGATCTTACCGCCCTTGATTGCTGCAATCGCATCCTCCTCGCATTCAAATACTCTGGCAGGACCTTCGTGCTTCATCATCTCTGGAACAACTGCAGAACGTTTAACTACAGAGCCATCCGGTGCAAGGTTGCCCTTCAATACAGCCAGGCCGCCTGTCTTGCTGTAAGGATTATCAAGTGGCCTGATAACTTCAGGATTCTTATTCACTGCACCTGCAACCGCCTCACCAATCGTCTTACCTGTGACAGTCATACAATTTTCATTCAGGAGTCCCGCAGACTTCAACTGGTTCATAACAGCATACACACCACCGGCCTCATTTAAGTCTTCCATATAAGTTGGGCCCGCCGGTGCCAGATGACACAGATTCGGTGTCTTTGCGCTAATCTCATTTGCCATAGCAATATCAAAATCAAATCCGATCTCATGTGCAATAGCCGGAATATGGAGCATGGAGTTTGTAGAACAGCCAAGAGCCATATCCACTGTAAGTGCATTCATGATGGCATCCTTGGTGATGATGTCTCTAGGACGAATATTCTTTCTATACATCTCCATGACAGCCATACCTGCATGCTTGGCAAGCTTAAGTCTCTCAGAATATACAGCCGGAATTGTTCCGTTTCCAGGGAGTCCCATACCCAGAGCCTCTGTCAGACAGTTCATGGAATTCGCCGTATACATACCGGAACAGGATCCACAGGTCGGACATGCCTTGCACTCGAATTCATTTACATCATCCTCCGTCATCGTACCTGCAGCATAAGATCCAACAGCCTCAAACATGGAAGAAAGACTTGTCTTGTGTCCCTTAACGTGTCCTGCCAGCATCGGGCCGCCTGATACGAATACAGTCGGAACATTGACTCTGGCTGCCGCCATAAGAAGACCAGGTACATTCTTATCACAGTTTGGTATCATAACCAGCGCATCAAACTGATGTGCTATCGCCATACACTCTGTAGAATCCGCGATCAGATCCCTTGTAACCAGGGAATATTTCATACCCACATGTCCCATGGCAATTCCATCACATACAGCAATGGCCGGGAACATGACAGGTGTACCACCGGCTGCTGCCACACCGAGCTTAACTGCCTGCGCGATCTTATCCAGATTCATATGTCCCGGAACGATCTCATTATATGAGCAAACAATACCAACCAAAGGCTTCTGCAGTTCTTCCTCAGTCATTCCAAGAGCATTGAACAGACTTCTGTGAGGTGCCTGCTGCATACCTACTTTTACGTTATCACTCTTCATTCTTATACACTCCTTTACTCTTTGTCCTGTATTACAATCTGTTATCTATACTCGTGCAGCGATAAGGTCACCCATCTCAGAACAGCTTACCAGAGTTGTTCCTTCGGATACGATATCACATGTTCTATAATTCTCGATAAGAACCTGCTTAACTGCTGCCTCTATCGCATCTGCCTCTCTGTCAAGGTCAAATGTAAATCTGAGCATCATGGCCGCTGACAGGATCGTTGCAATCGGATTAGCCTTATTCTGCCCTGCAATATCCGGGGCGGAGCCGCCGCTCGGCTCATACATTCCGAATTTTGTCTCATTCAGGGAAGCAGATGCCAGCATACCGATTGAACCGGTTATCATAGATGCCTCATCCGAAAGGATATCTCCGAACATATTCTCTGTCAGAACGACGTCAAACTGTGCAGGATCCTTGACAAGCTGCATCGCGCAGTTATCTACCAGCATATGCTCATATGTAACCTCCGGATAATCAAGCGCAACCTCCTCCACGATCTTTCTCCACAATCTGGATGAATCCAGTACATTGGCCTTATCTACGCTCGTCACCTTCTTGCGGCGCTTCATTGCAATATCAAATCCCTTGATTGCAATTCTTCTAATCTCATTCTCATTATAGGTAAGTGTATCGACCGCTGTCATAACACCATCTACCGGCTCTGTCTTCCTTGCTCCAAAATAAAGTCCACCGGTCAGCTCACGCATGATCATCATATCAAATCCACGGTCTGCAATCTCTTCCTTCAATGGGCAGGCACCTTTAAGCTGCTCATACAGGAGTGCCGGTCTCAGGTTCGCAAACAGTCCCAGTTCTTTACGGATCTTCAGCAGACCTGCTTCCGGTCTCTTATCCGGTGGCAGCTTATACCATGGAGATGTGCTTGTATTTCCGCCAATAGATCCGAGCAAAACCGCATCATTTGCCTTGGCACGCTCTACCGCCTCATCGGTAAGCGGAACACCATGTACATCGATGGAGCATCCTCCCATCAAAAGCTGCTCATAATTAAAAGTATGTCCATACTTCTGTCCAACTGCATCAAGAACCTTCATAGCCTGAGTCACTACCTCAGGACCTATTCCGTCACCCTTGATAACTGCTATATTACAATTCATAATGTCCTCCGTTCTGCTTCATATGATACAATCTGTATCCGTTCCCAATCAGTTCTTGCTGTTGATATAATTGATAAGTCCACCTTTTGTAATGATCTCCTGCATAAAAGGCGGAAATGCCTGACCTTTAAATTCAGTTCCTTTGGTCTTGTTGTAGATCATTCCACTGTCAAAATCCACCTCAACCATATCTCCTGCTTCGATTCCCTTTGCTGCCTCCGGGCATTCAATGATCGGAAGACCGATATTGATCGCATTTCTATAAAAGATTCTTGCAAATGTCTCCGCAATAACACAGCTGATTCCTGACGCCTTGATTGCGATCGGAGCATGCTCTCTGGAAGAACCACAGCCAAAGTTCTTATTTG
Organism: Wujia sp.; assembly: GCA_051877775.1. Lineage (GTDB taxonomy): Bacteria > Bacillota > Clostridia > Lachnospirales > Lachnospiraceae > Coprococcus_C. The sequence goes on along the minus strand of JBJEJF010000046.1, from coordinate 18,481 downwards.
CCACCATGATATCCCCCGGGTTGACTCGCTTAACAAAATCCTTATCGATATCCTCCATACAATTCTTAGCCAGCTCTGCCGGATCTGATGAATTCAGATATCTTGCAGGAATAATTACATCTGTATCTACATTATCACCATATTTATGTACTGTTCCGTATGCTTTCATCTTCACACCTCCTATAATCCAAGCTCACAAGGGCAGCTGATCTTACCTGTGATAGCCGATGCGGCAGCTACAGCAGGGCTTGCCAGATATACCTCGGAATCAACATGACCCATACGTCCTACAAAGTTACGATTGGTGGTTGAAACAGCTCTCTCTCCGGCTGCCATGACACCCATATGCCCTCCGAGACAAGGGCCACATGTCGGTGTGGAAACGATTGCGCCTGCCTCGATAAATATCTTCGTCAAGCCCTCATCAAGCATCTGTAAATAAACATCCTGTGTACCAGGGATCACGATCACACGGACACCCTGTGCCGCATGTCTTCCTTTCATGATCTCTGCTGCAATCCTCATATCGGAGATACGGCCGTTCGTACAGGAACCGATCACTACCTGATCGATCTTAATATCGCCGACCTCATCGATCGTCTTTGTATTCTCCGGAAGATGTGGGAATGCAACTGTCGGTTTCAATGTTGAGAGATCGATCGTATACTCTGCATCATACTCTGCATCCGGATCTGCCTCATATTTTGTATATGATTTTGTGGAATGTTCCTTCATATATTCTTCTGTCAGCGCATCGACAGGGAAAATTCCGTTTTTGGCACCTGCTTCAATTGCCATATTGGCAATCGTGAATCTGTCATCCATCGTAAGATTCTTAATACCATCTCCGACAAACTCCATGGATTTATACAGTGCACCATCCACACCAATCATACCAATGATATGAAGGATGACATCCTTACCACTTACCCATGGTGCTTTTTCGCCTACGATATTGAATTTAATTGCTGACGGAACCTTAAACCATGCCTTACCGGTCACCATACCGGCTGCCATATCAGTACTACCCACACCAGTTGAAAATGCACCGAGTGCACCATATGTACATGTATGAGAATCCGCACCGATACAGGTCTCACCAGCGACGATCAGGCCTTTTTCAGGGAGCAATGCATGCTCAATACCCATCTCTCCCACATCAAAAAAGTTCTTGATCTCGTTCTCACCTGAAAACTGTCTTACACACTTGCAATGCTCTGCACTCTTGATATCCTTGTTCGGTGTAAAATGATCCATAACAAGAGCTATCTTCTCCTTGTCAAAAACTTCCTTCCTGTTAAACTTCTCCATCTCATGAATTGCCACCGGAGTTGTCACATCATTGCCGAGAACAAGGTCAAGGTCTGCCTCAATCAGTTGTCCTGCTGAAACAGCCGGAAGTCCTGCATGCTTCGCAAGAATCTTCTGTGTCATCGTCATTCCCATATCGGTTACCTCCATTTTATCTATAATTATATTTGATACATTGTATCACAGGAAAAAATATAATAAAAATATATATTTTTAATAATTGTTATAACTTGAGGTTATATCTATTTTATGCTACTATAACACAATAATAAGACAACATTATGAAATCTATCCTATATATCTTTATAATAAAAAACAGGGGAGAATTAATATGTACGATAATCTGAATAACTATAAAGTATTCTATACAGTTGCCCGCACAGGCAACATCAGCAAGGCTGCAGACATACTCTTTATAAGCCAGCCGGCCATCAGCAAGTCCATCTCCAAACTTGAAGAGGGACTCCATGTAAAATTATTCGACCGCACCTCAAAGGGCGTAAAGCTTACCGAGGAAGGTAATATATTATATGAACACATCAAGAGCGCATTTGACAGTATCAATCAGGGTGAAGACGAGATAAAAAGAATGAACGAGCTTGGTATCGGACAGCTTCGGATCGGTGTCAGCACATCCCTGTGCAAACATATCCTGCTTGATTATCTGCAGGACTTCATCGTCGCTAATCCCCATATCAAAGTGATCATCGACTGCCACTCTACAGTAAATACCATGAAGCTGCTGCAGGAAGGTAAGATTGATATCGGCCTGATCTGTGAGACGGCGATTCCAAAAGGCTTCGTGTATCAGGAGCTCACCGAGATACATGACACCTTCGTCGCATCTGAGGCCTATCTGGATAATCTTCATGTGCGTGAGCAGGAGGATCAGCCAGCACCATCAGACAATCCATGGTTGTTCGCCGGTGATCTGACGTCTCTTCTGCCGGAAGGATCCGCCGCAGGCGCAGAACATCCCGATAATATTCTGTCCATTAAGGATACTCTGGAAAAATCCAACCTGATGCTGCTTGAGAAGAACAACATCACAAGAACGCACATCGACAATTATCTGGAAAAAGAAAACATCCATCCAAACCAGATTCTTGAGATAAATAACCTCGACCTGCTTCTCGACTTTGCCTCAATCGGGATGGGCATCTCCAGTGTCGTGCGTGAATTTGCCATGGACTACATCACATCCGGTCAGGTCGTGGAGCTTAAGTTAGATAAAGAGATACCAAAAAGAACAGTCGGTTTCGTATACCCGGATACGAAAAACAAACCGACTGTCCTCAATAAGTTCCTCTCTTTTTGCGAGATTTAAATATGTTTTTTATCTTGCCCCAATTATCTTTTTTCATCTCGGTTATCATATGCTTTCCATATGGTGTATCTTCTACGCACTTGAATAACCGCCTGGGTATTACAACATTCCGCAGAGATATACAACCGTAAAACGCAAGCTTGCTTATCTTCTTTACACTGTCCGGGATGATCACATCTGTCAGCCCGGTACAGCCACCAAAAGCCAGGTTTCCTATCTCATATACACTCTCAGGTATCTCAATACCGGTCAGTCCTATACAGTCACTAAATGCCTGATCCCCTATCTCTTTTATGCGATCAGGTATAATTACGCTTGTTAATCCTGCGCACCCGTCAAATGTGCCTCCTTTTATCTCACACATGCCGTCTGGAATATCTATATCTGTTAATCCCCTGCATCCCCTGAATGCAAAACAACCTATCTCATATACGCTCTCAGGTATATTGATACTTGTCAGGCCTGTACATCCCCGAAACGCCTGATCTCCTATCTTATATACACTATCAGGTATATGCACACTTGTCAGTTCTGTACATTCACAGAATGCAGAATTGCCTATCTCACTTATACCATCCGGTATCACTACGGTTGCGGATGTCCCATTATATTTTCTGAGGCATCCCTCCCGTATCTCAAATTCTTCTGAACTTTCGCTGTCATTATTAATAATAGATTTGGTATCGTTTTTGTTCATATCGTATTAATTATTCTCTGATATTTCAACTGTATTTTCCTCAGGTACATTTTGTTTATTTCATTATACACATATATTCCTGTGTTGTCAATTAATATCAATCTTCATTGATAATTATAAATTGCGAGTGTTTTAATATACTATCTTCATAAGGAGGTTGCCATGATTATATTAACTGCTGACAGGATAAAAGAACTGCGTGAAGCGAAATCGCTTACACAGACTGAATTAGCAAAGAAATTATCTGTAACACGCTCCAGCGTCAATGCATGGGAGATGGGCATATCCATTCCTTCTGTTGATAAAATAATTGATTTAGCTAATTTCTTTCATGTAACAACTGACTATATATTGGGAACTGACGATAGGAAACTCATCGATATATCATCCTTTAACACAGAAGAACGTGAATTGATCCATAGGCTTATGCTCTATTTTGACAGCACAAAAAATAAAAACCGATAATGAAAACAGCCATATTAGTATGTATAGTTTGTATACATGCCATACATACTAATATGGCTATTTTTTATTTTCTAGCAGCACAATCCGCCCCACGGTGTGCATGCACTGCAGAGAAGATAGTCACAGCAAAAGCTTCCACTATTATAGCTCGGCATTCCATAACTGGTTCCACGCTGTACATACCAGTCATTCCCGCCTCTCATGCGCTCCTTCATCTGCTTATATTCCATATTTCCCGGTTCCATGGCTATCGCGCGGTCAATATGCTCCATCGCTGTCGCCTGATTACCTGCACCAAGATTGGCCACCGCACTCAGATAATACCATCTTCCATTTCTCTCTTCGATATCACTCAATGTACGAAGCGCTTCCGTATACATGCGGTTCATAATAAAATTCTGCGCTGCAGCCAGTCTTGATTCCTCCTGACTCGTACCGCCGCCCGCATTTCTGGCGCGATTCCATGCATCCTGACCGGCTCCGAATCCGCCGAATCCACCATAACCGGCATTTCCGCCATATCCACTGCCTGAACCGCCTGTATTGCCATCCATGATACTTTTATAGGCAGCCTGAACTTCCTTAAATTTTTCCTCAGCCTGATCCTTATTCGGATTGTTTATATTCGCATCCGGATGATACTTTCTGCTGAGGGTCCTATATGCCTTTTTTACCTCTTCTTCGGTAGCTCCCCTTTTCAGGCCTAAAACCTCATATGGATCTCTCATACTTGTCTATCCTTTCCTGTCTCTTTCCGTTTCCCGCATCTTCTTTCCATGCGCAGATGATGCCTGCCGGTATTTTCACCATCATTAAAAAACCTGCACCATATCCCGGAATATATAATATTTCTGAGGATATTGACCTCCTCTACGATAGGCAGTTTCTCATATTCTTTTGCCATATCCGATGCAATCATCATAAGAAGCTCTCCAACCCATTTTTTAAATGCCTCTTTCTCCATACTATGATATTTTTCAGTAAACGGATTGAATCGTCCTCTGCGAACATCATCCTCTACATCATCATATGCATCCATGATATAGATAAACTTGCCGAGATGATATCCCAATCTGCCCAGTTCTTCCGACCAGTCTTCGCAATATGAGGAACTTTCCTTTTCTCCATCATGACCGCCTGCGTTCTTCTGAAGTTCTTCGGGACCGACGGCGAGAATCTCACTCATTATAACACCAAAAAAGCCCGCCGGAACATCAATATTTTCGAAATCCGATTTTATCTGTTTATTATCATGCGCAGTATCCACCTCACGGGCTTTTCCTGCCTGCATCTTCGACTCATATGCTTCCAGCTCCCTGATCTTATCCCTGATCACAGCAACCTTTTTCCCATACTGTTGCTTGATGCGCTTTACCTGATTGCGAATGATTCCGCTGTATGATAATCTCAGGAAATCCCGGTCATCCTTCCAGTCATCCAGACACTTATAATATCCAAGCACCAGATTCATGGCTGCGGCATACTCCACTGCACTGTTACTTACATATACTTTCTCCCCTACAGGATGTACGATACAGTGGCAGGACTGTCTCTTCGTCTCCGGTTCATACAATGCCGTGAGCAGTATAGCAACAAAAGTCGCATCGTAGGTCAGTGATATCTGTCCCGATATCCCATAATTCTTGCGCAGAGCCTGACATACACCGCAGTAATATTCCCTGTATCTGTTATAATCCTTTACTTTTAACTCCGGCTGATTGACCGCAACATAACCGAACATACTCCCTTAGCTCCTTTTTACAAACTCATATCTGCATTTCGGACAGGTAACCTCGATCTTACCCCTGCCACGTGGCACTTTCATTTTCTGACCGCACTTTGGACATTTATATATATGATGTGTACGTCTTATTCTGGCCTGATCCTTCCCTTTCAGAAAGAATCGTCTTATTCCGTAAGTTTTATTCAGATACCAGGTATTTTCAGCACTTCTTTTTGAAATATTTCTCGAAAATATCCTGTAATAGGCATAAATAAATACTGCAAGCCCCAACAGATTAACCACATTACTTCTGATAAAAATATTGATAAATATTATCACACAGGCAAACCCCATCAGAAAGTTCGTGAACCTGTCAAACCCATAACGTCCACGCATAAAATTCATCATTTTTTCTCTCATGACAGTTCCTCCATCTCATTGGATATGTTTTTATATATTTTTTCCAGAATTCTCTGTAATACCACTTTTTCTTCTTCCGTTACTCCGGCAAAGACGCAGGATTCGATTTCATGCCTGACAACCTTCATATCATCCAATATCCGTCTGGCTCCGCGGGCAAGCTTCAGATGCTGCACGCGAAGATCATCTTTGTCCTGGCGCACTTCGATATATCCCAGCTCACGCATCCGTTTGATGGACTGGGAAATGTGCCCCTTGGTAAACATCTCCGTTGCAGCAATATCTCTGGCCGTATCCTTATCTCCGCATGAGTTAAGGTAGATCATGATCTCCAGATCTATCTTCCTTAGATTATATTTATGCATGACTTTTTCTATCTTCCGCTCGTTCAGACGTTTATACCGGCACATATTATTTTGTATCATAGACTCCATATCACACATCTTTTTCACCCTGCTTTCCTTGTTTATTGTTTAAAATAAAACTTCCTATAATGAGTATTTATTTTAGCACGCCAAATAAACAAGTCAATAGAGTTCATTGTTATTTCACAAAATAAAACACCCTATAAATGACTGTACCGATCATAGAATACAGCATGGGTGTATACATAATGCAGGAAAACCTTTTGCGAATGTCGGTACTTGGCGAGGTATTATCGAGCTTAGTACCGCTACACGAGCAAAGAACGAGAGTGCGTTTTCCGAAATATGTATACACCCATGCCGTATTCTATGATTGTAACAACCATTTATAATGTATTTTTATTTTCGCCGACAATAACTACCTTACCATCTTCCACAGTGATACGAAGCTTGTTGGAATCTATGCCTGCCGCATCCAGGATATCTTCACTGAGCTGTACACGGTGTGCCTTATCCATGACAGAATACTCTTCATGGGAATCCCCATACAATTCGGCAGAAGACATCTGGTCAATCTGCTGCCTGTATTTTTCCTTCATTATCTTCTCTGTACTTATTTTTCCGTCAGAAATCATAACAACACGGTCAACTTTATTGGCAAGTTTCATATCATGTGTTACGATTATGATCGTAATGCCGAGCTCTCTGTTCAGCTTGCGGAACAGATCCTGGATCATATCGGATGTCTTTGTATCTACAGCGCCTGTAGGCTCATCTGCCAGCAGGATCTTAGGATCGTTGGCAAGTGCAACCGCAATGGCGACTCTCTGTTGTTCTCCACCGGACATCTGTCCCGGATAGGAATCTTTTTTGTGACTCATTCCAACCATTTCAAGCAGCTCCAGAGCCTTCTTTCTTCTATCCTTCGCTTTCATACCACCGAAATTCATGCTTGCCTCTATGTTTTCCAGAGCATTCAGATATGGGAACAGGTTTCTTGCACTCTTCTGCCATACAAAACCGATCATTCTTTTACGGTATTCCACCATCTCTTTTTCGGTCAGCTCCGCCAGATTTCTTCCATCTACAATGATCTGTCCTGCAGAGGGTTTTTCCAGACCGCCAATAATATTCATCAACGTGCTCTTGCCACTTCCACTCTTGCCGATGACAGACATCAGCTCTCCGCGTTTGATCGCCAGATCAAGTCCCTGAAGTGCCATGACCTCGATCTCTTTTGTCTTATATATTTTGACCACACTATCGCACACGATCAGATCTGCATTCTCATTTTCCTGTACGCTATCCTGCACATCCTCATTTGATTCCTGCAGTGTCTCAGTTATTTTCCCTTCTGTCAATTAACTCACCATCCTCCATCTCATATACGATATCACCCATCTCCATAAGATTAGGGTCATGTGTCGTCATCACGATCGTGATCCCCTCCTTCTCCACCAGCTCACGAAACAGAGCCATAACGCGGATTCCTGTTTCCGTGTCCAGTGCACCCGTGGGTTCATCCGCAAATACCACCTTGGGACGATGTACAACTGCCCTGGCTATGGCAACTCTCTGCTGTTCTCCACCGGACATCTGCGCCGGCATATGGAGCATCCTGTCTTTCATACCCACCATGCCGAGCGCACGTTTGATACGCGCATCCTTATCCTCTATATCGCCTGTCAGTCGGAGTGCAAAATCAACATTCTCATAAGCATTCATAATCGGGATCAGCGCAACCGATTGAAAAACGAATCCTATCTCCTGTCTTCGAAGCTGTTCCTTATCTCTCTCAGTCAGCGAACTGTATGCATGTCCGTCAAAATAGATCTCACCGGAGGTAGGGGCATCCAGCGTGCTGAGTACATTTAGCAAAGTTGTCTTTCCCGAACCGGAACGCCCTTTAAGTATCGTCAGTCTGCCATCAGCGATCTCCATATTAACACCCTTTAAGGCATAGAAATCCTCTCCGCCGGTCTTAAAACATTTCACAACATTTTCTGCAATCATGGTACTGTCCATATTATTCCTCCCCCAGCTTCAGAGCCTGTGTTATATTCATAGACCGTATCAGTCTGCGCAGGATCAGCATACATATAATGATCATCACAGCTATCACGGTAAATAATTTGATCATATCGCCCGGTTCAAAATAGATATATATATCCATATTGTGTTTTTCCGGCAGATACACGACACCAAACAGTTTTACATACAGGAATGTAGCGGCCATACCCACCAGTCCGCCTGCTATCACGGACAGCAGGGTACTGAAAATATGTTCATTGAGCAGCATATGATTGATATTACTTACAGACATTCCCATCGCCCTGTAGACGCCAAACAGCAATTCCCTCTGTCTGATAGAAGATATCCAGTATATCAGGAATCCCACACCACATAGAACAAGTGCTATAATAAAGCCCAATGTAAACATCCCGTTGGTGATCTGGATATCCGGAGAATTCTTCATATCATATATATCATCTTCCGTACTGTGATAAGATTCGATGTTGATGCCCTTCTCCATAAGCTTATTATACAACGTATCTGCTGTCACATTATCACTCAGCCTGCACCATATCTCATACGGAACTGTAGCCATATTTTTGACCATGGAAGCATAGTTTGCCACGATAAGATAACGCTCCTTCTGCTCCCCATCCTCATAATAATACTGGTCATATCCGGGCCACGCATCTACCACAGCACACACATAACACCGCATGATCTGATCCGGATTCACCTCGCCATCTGTAACGCCATAAAAGCTTATTACATTGCCCACATCGATTCCCAGTGCTGTTGCAAGGTTGCGGGAGATAACCGCACCATTTTCACGCTGCCCCATAGCATTCAGCTGGTTAAACCAGTGATCTTCTCCATATAACTCTTCCTTCAGATATGCTGTCTCTCCAAAGTCCTTTGTATTGATTCCAAGCACCATACAATCTGATACATTTTTGCCGGAAGCACTAGCATCCGTATCATCATAACGAATGACTCTGGTCACACTGTCACACAGCCCTTCCCCGGTAAGCGCCGTATATTTCAGATAATCCGGTTCAATATATGTATACCATATCTTAAGGTCGTCATCCCGATATGCTTTTGATTCCCATTTTTCCTGTAATACAACATCCGCTCCGCATTCATATACGATACGGTCCTCCTTATTACGGTTGATGGTGCGCGCAGCATTGGCATTAAATAAGCCCATAGATACTGTCAGAATCATAAAAACGGATATAAATCCCTGTCTGCTAAAGGTTCTGGTGATCTGCAGAAAAGACACATAGGCTGCAGGCTTCCATCTTTTTCTTCCTATCGCATAGACGAGCTTCACCAGATAATGCATCAGCCTGAGTGTCAGAAGGCCGAATGCCAGGATAAATAAAATCGTATCCAGGAAGATCATCGGATCCATCTTACTGCCCGACAGCGCTTTTAACCGAATGTTATCAAGATTCTGATTAAAATTATATAACAGGTATAGTGACAGAGCTAACAGAAGCACATCCAGAAAATATTTCTCCCATGCCATTTTATGATCCACGGCATAGTCTGCCTTATGTTCCACGATAGATACTCCCGAATACCTGATTACAGGAATCAGAATAAAAATGATACCGATCACCGAAGCGATCAGACCATATAACAGCATGACCGGAACAAATCCATACATGCCGGAATCTGTTCCCGCAAAGGTCAGGAAATCCGTCGTCTCTGCGGCCAGCCTGCATAGTCCATACCCAAGAGGTATCCCGAATATCATTCCAAATACTGCCAGGATACCCGACTGGGCAACATACAGGGTAATGACCTGTGCCCGGCTATATCCACGGCTCTTCAACATGGCAATCTCATTTCGCTCAGTCTCTATGATCTGACCCGATACCATATAGATAAATGCCAGAACCATACCAAATATCGGAAGCTCCAGTACCCAGAGCATGATACCTACCGAACTCCTCTCCTCTGTAAAGTCCGTCAGCATGTCCTGAAATGTATCGACAAAATTACCATCCAGGCTTCGGAATTCCTGCAGATAATACAGGATATCATCTACATTATTATTACGGATATCTGCATAATCAAGCATCATATAATGATCATAATAGACCGTATGGACGTCAAACTGCTCCATAATAGCATCAAAATCATCCTGACTTACAAATATCTCCTTTTCAAACGCATTTGGACCCCTGTACCAGAATAGATCTGTTCTGTCTCTCTCCTTAAATATACCTGCGACCGTCAATTTCAATGAATTTCCATCCGCATCTGTCCACTGTACAAAATCAATTGTTTCACCTACGATCAATCCATACTGATCCATAACGCTCTCCGACAGAATACACGGATAATACTCTGATTCACTGTCGTTCTCATAATCCGTTCCCTTAAGTATCTGGATATGTGACAACATATCCGGCATATAACTGACGGACAGATAATTACCTTTACTCCCATAGCTTCCCTGACTGGTCTCCTCTGCCAGCTTCAGTCTGGTCTGTCGTTCTATCACATCTATGCCACTCAGATATTTGTTCCAGATTGTCTGATATTCATATATTTTATCGCAGATCACAGATGCCTCCGGGACAGCTTTCGTCTGATAAGAACCGCTGCGCCCGATCATGGTCGGATAACTGTTGTTATCTTCAATATACTGCTCAAAGGTCTGATTGAGCAGCTTATTTAATGAGCCCTCCTTGAACATAGGCTGACAGCAAAAGGCTGCAATAAGAAACACAAGACCAAGGAGCAGGCAGATCGTGAGCCATAATTTATTTTTTATTTTTTCTCTGATAAATCTTAGCATATAACCCACCTACTTACTTTCATCTCTGGCAAGGACATCCCCCGTCTTAAGACCTGTAATGACACAGGTATCTGGCGAATTACCGGTTCCATCCTCACTTATGACTACATATTGCTTAACAAGGCTGTCTTCCTCGATTCTCCATACATAATAATACAGCGCATCGCTCTTGTCATTTTTCTCCGAGTACACGATTCCCCTCGGCAGGACAAATGTGTTCTGAATAGAATTAACAGAATATTCTATGATACATTTCTTCTCTGATTCATAGAACATATCATCATCCATTTTTACATAATATCTAAGAGCATTTCCCTCTGAGATATTATTGGTAAGATAGACCTTCCCATCAAGTTTCGTGACATATATCTTTGAACTGTCACCTGTCGTCCCGGATATCTCACCTGTATAGGTCTTATTTGAATCCTCCTCATAAAATACAAGCTTCTGGTTCAGGTGGAGCTTATCAGAGCTTCGGAAAAGAACCTTATCAGAGGAACTTACTCCAATGCCAAACATCCTGTCTCCCACCTTGACATTCTTTCCCTCCTTGACATTAAGATTCATAATCGTTCCTGCTGTCTCGGCATATATCCGGATCGTACCGTTTCCATCATTATTGCAGCTTGCCTTCTCATACTCTGCTTCCTGACTTGCCAACTGATAATTATAATTCAATGTATTTTTCTTTTCTTCAGCCTTTATCTGCTCGATCTGCAGTGCAAGCTCCTGATAAAGATACGGATCCTGAGGCTGTTCATTCTGCGCCGGATCAGCATCTGTATCTGTTGCGGTACCTTCCGTTGTATCTTCTGTTGTATCTTCTGTTGTATCTTCAACAGTCTGCTGTGCCTGCGTATTCTGCTGCCAGATCTCAGCCATCTGGTTCTCCAGAGCATTTATCTGCTCTGTATATCCGTTCTCCGTATTCTGATAATTCTGTCGCAGATTATCAATCGCATTGGAAAGCTCTGTCAACCTTGCACTACCCTCACTGGTCTTTATCGTACAGATCAGATCACCGGCACTTACCGAATCACCTTCCCTGACGCTGACAGATGTTATCCTGCCTTCATATTCCGAATAATACGTCTTATTCTTCATGTCTTCGACACTATATGTATTAGCTGTACATTTCGGCTCATAATCCGAGGTTTCCACAGTATAAGCTGTGTACGTTTCCGGCAGGATGGAATCAGATGAATAATACACCATCTCACCTTCTTCCAGGCCCGATATCACCTCTGTATAATTCTCCCCTGTTTTTCCGGTTTCTATATAGCGCAGCTCCCTGCTGTCATCCTTCTTCACATAGACGAATGTCCCGACTGTATCCTCATAGATAGAATCATTTCCGACAAGAAGTACATCTTCCACGATATCACCTGTCATAAACACCGGTATATTGGTTCCCGCTTCCGGCATCATATTGGTATCCTCAAATTGCATACGCATATCGGGGTACATCGACTTATTTTCTATCACAACAAGTTCATCCGGTGCATATGCATATTCCTTCAGAGCATATTTTTTTCCCGCAATCTCTGTATAATATGTATCATACGGCATCCAGTTTCTCTGATAATCCTCCGAGACCGTTATCCCTGTCATCTCAACGTAACAGTCATCATAATCTGACACGATTACAACATTTTCATTTGCTGTCACAGTCCCACCGGAGGATATATCCTTGACATATGTCACATAACCCGCCGCGCGCGCAACGAGTGTCCCATCTGTCACGATCTCCTGCTGATCCGCAATGCTTTCATTCAATCCATTTACTCTATACTGATGCAGCAATGTATCATATCTGTGATTTTCTTCCAGCACAGCAATGTCAGTCGATGCCTGCGCTGCTGCCGCATTATCTCCAATCGACTGTGCACCGGTCAATTTCAATTCAAGCTCCTGATGCCTGAACTGATATAATTCCTCATCTACGGAAAAGATAGAATTCTCCAGGGTGAGCTGCTTATCAAGCTGTTCGATTGCATCACGTGCCGCATCAATATCAGCATATGCCAATACGTCTCCTGCCTCCACATAATCTCCGATATCCACGACGGTCTCTCTGATCGTAACCTGTGACAACCAGAAATGACAGTAATCCGTTGGCACGACCGTTCCATATGCAACATTGATTTTTCCTACATCACCATATTCCACAGGTCTGTACGATTCATTGCTCGTAGATGGTTCAAGCAGAACAGGAACCTCCACAGGCTGTTTTCCGCATCCCGCCAGCACAAAGGCGAGTAAAATCATTAATGCCGGTCTTCTTTTATACTTTCCCGTCTTCATCACTGAACCACCACCCTGTCTCCTGCCTGCAGGCCTGATTCGATCACCGTATAACCATCCACTGTAGTTCCCACAGTCACCTTAACAGCATCCCTGAAGCCGTCTTCATCCAGCAGATATACATAATAATCCCTGTCATCCACATCAAATACACATTCCTTTGGTACATAGACAACATCCCTTAAGACCGGTTTCTCGATCGTCATCGTCAGCTTATCACGGCTGCTGAAATCCGTATCCTCTCCGTTTCCCTGAAACAGCAGCCTTCTCACCGTCTCCCCGTTTGCATCTGTACCACTCTCTTCTATGGACGTAAGAACCAGCTCATATTCTGCAACTCCATATGTGGCGATATAAGTCTCTCCAATCTGAAAGTCATAATCATCGGTTGTCTCGGTCTCAAATTGTCCATCTCCATATATTACAGTCACAAGATTATTTGCTGTACCGACTGTTCCGTACTCAAGCAGATCAGACAATATGTACACACTTCCGTCATCCTCCGCACATATGCTGTATGAGGCGAGTTTTGCCTCAAGCTCCTGTATATACAGATTTGCGACATTGTTATCTTCCGCAAGTCTTGACAGATCATCACTGTAATCTGCAGATGTATCAAGCTGTGACAATATCGTGTAATGTTCTATAAGCAGATTATTCTGTTCCACCTGACTCTGATAACTCTCTATCTGCGAAGCGATATCCCCCGACTTAAATGAGATCATCACATCTCCCTTCTGCACCTTATCCCCCACTGCCACATTGACACTTTCCACCTCCATATCATCATAGAGTGGATAATAGGCCTTTTTTTCATAACTGGTTGCCGACAGCTTGAGTGTGAGAACAGGCGTGATATCCCCCTTCTCAACCTCGACCGAATCATATAATATTTTTTCATATTCCGGCACAGTGACCTGCGCCTTCTGAACCTTTCCGCCGGCTCCGCAGCCGGTCAGAAATAGTGCTGCTGCCGCCATGAGCGGTATCAATTTCTTTCTGCCCATATTATACACTCCATGTCATTTGTCTTGTTTTCTTCTATACAAATACTTCCTTAAAATACTCCCTTTTATCAATTCCATGCACCCAGAGGCAATGTTTCAACGCTATAGCAAAACTGCACGATACTTCCATCCAATGCATTGACGGCAAAATATCCATTACTAAATGCAGAATATTCAAATGATTTTTCATCTACATACATCCAGACCGGAACCAGCGTATATTGATCGTCATACAGCAGCACCACATACCCGAAACGGACCTCCACGATGTTGATCTCCGCCCAGGCACCATATGCATCATAGGCATCCAGTACATGGTTCATATAATCCTGTGCCACCGCATCCACCTGGGCAAAAGACAGCGTGCTGATATGCTCGGACAGTCGTTCTCCCCTGTCATATCTGATTGAAAAACTGATGCCACGGATGCCTGATGAATCAACGCTTATAGATATCCATTCCTGTACGGCTCCCGGCAGAGTGTCAAGCATTGCTTCAACCTCATATGTATCTTTAACCACTGCATATGTCTGGTTATACAACAGATGCTGGATGCCGTCCGTCTCCCGCACGAATGTAAAATTATACCCGTCCATATATACACCATCCGAAGTATCTTCATTCAGCACCAGATACTCCGTGGCTATCAGGCTCATATCGGTATACCCCATACGCTCCATAAAATCCTGTGCTGTATGCATCGAACTATCCAGATCACATGCATTCTCACCATACAACGTATGTGCCAGTTCATATTCTGTAGAACAGGATGTATATAGACGTCCGTGTGGTACAACACGGGACAAAATAAGCGAGCTATATTTGTACCCATTGGAATCATCTGCATAATAACGAAGCTCAAATGGTACACCATCCACATATCCCCGAAGGGTACCGGAGTCTGTGCTTATCGTCTCCCCTTCTACATCATCCTCGCTATGGAAGATAACTGTTCCCTGCGGAAGCTCCTGAACATTTTTCTCGTTATAATTCTCAATATAATATGCAATATCCCAGAACGAGTACTCAACACCCTCCGCCTCATACAGCTCCCGCAAAAGTTGATCTTCCCTCTCTAACTCCTCGAGAGAACAAATTTCATACGGCTTCACAATCTCATATTTCCCGTCATCAAAGATATTTTCTGCAAGATTGTTAAGATATTTATCATCTATTATAATCGGAGTCTCCGCATAGACACTCAGGTTTCCATAACCATCCGCAGTTACTTTTGCATCTACATTGATTTTATTATCACCGGATGCACTCGTCAATGTGTAAATGAGCTGATCCTGAACATCTGATACAGTTTCATCCGCATCAGTAGATGAACTTATATCTGTGTCAACATTACTTAGCGCTTCCTTAAGCCTGTCCTTATCGGATGTGCCACAGCCGGAGAAAAGCAGCATACAAACCAGCCCGGCCGCAAAGATTCTTTTATTGCAGACCCTGTCTCTCTTCACAATTTCTTTCACGATTTCTCCCCCCATTCATTCATCCATACATATTTCCTCTTATCATCCTTGCCATCAGATCTGATATTTTTATTGTATTTAAGAATTGCATCAATTTTGTATCTTAATGTTGAAAATATTCCGTCATCTGCGGCATAAGTCCTGCACAGGATATGATATTACCATTCACCGCATCAACTGCCACTACCACACATTTATGGCTGATATTTATCTCACTGTCATCCACAGCACAATATATCCACATAGGACGAAGCGAATGGCTTTCCTCATCCTCCGTCACGATTCCGTATACCAGCTTAACAGCATATACCTTGCATGTCATATCCGGCTCACCATATTGATTGTCAGTTGTCAATGCAAGCTGTGCCAGTGCATCAATTTCGGAAAATGTTTTCAATTTTTCTGTTTCTTTTTCCCCTGTCACTGTTATCGGACAGCTCACCGATACATATGCAATACCACCACTGTTTACATACACACTCACCCATGAATCAGCTTCATCGATACCTCCATATCTATAATCTGCATAATTTGTATTCAGATAATTGAGTGGAATACCGTCAGGCGCATACACATAACTAAAACAATATCCATCTAATGCAGTAGCAGTACCACTATCTGTCAGAAGATGATGAGTATCCACTTTCATATAATCGGAAAATCCCAGCTCCGACAGCATATTCCCTGCTTGCTGCTCTGCCTCTTCTATGTCACAGACATTCTGTCCGTATTGTTCCTCACTCTCATCATCAAGTGCACATTCCTGATAGACACTTACCGGGTTCCCCAGAAAAGTCAGATTATAAACCGCTCTGTACTCAGTATATGCAGACTGTGATTTTTCCAGCCCTCTGCTGCCTGCTGCAGCCGGACATGATATCGTCCATGCATTCAACTCACATACGTTCCCATCAATACTGCCCCGCAGAGTACCCGCCATATATGTCGTTGAATCCATTCCTCTCTCAGATATATCAGGCATTCCAAAACCAAGCAGATTGCCTGAATAATCATCCAGCCATCTGCTGTCATATTTATGCATGATGTACCCTTCTCCGTAATACTTCGCCATGTCCGCATTATCGTCCATTCCGGTATTTAATTCCTGTTCCAACGCCTCCAGCCTGCTCAAAACGGGAGCAGGATATTGTTCTTCACCGGGATTCTCTTCATCGAAATTATCATCATTTTTCTCTTCTGTATATGCAGTTGCGACAAGCTCGGCGGCTGACTCTCCAATCTCCTGCAGTCTTTCCTGTTCTGCAATAAGCTCTTCCTTCGTACTTGCATGATACGGCTTCATGATATAATATTCTCCATCATCAAATATCACATCTGCAAGTGCCTTCAGATACGCATCATCCACCACATCAAACTCCGCATCATAGATTCCGGCATTTTCCATACCCGCTGCACTGACACTGGCCTCTACTTTGTACGAAGGGTGTTCCCCATTTCCGTCAATTATATAACTGACGGAGGATGGAACATCTACCGGGCCATCTTGTCCATTCAGTGTATTTCCTGTATCCTGATTTTCATTTTCTTCGATTGCAGTCTCAGTAACATATTCCACCATTTTTTCACTGCAGCCTGATATCATCAGCATTACAAGGATCAGGGATATGCAGAATCCGGACCGCAATGCCTTTTTGTATTTATTATTCAAACATACTTTATTTTTCATCATCTACACCCCTGTTCTTAATCAATCATCCTATTGAAACATGTAATCATAATCTCCGCTATATACAACATTGACGATACTGCCATCCACCGCATTAATTCCAAAATACGCCTGACGGAACATATACGCCCTGTCATATCGCAGATAATACATCCACACCGGTATCATCGAATACCCCTCATCATACTGCACAGTTGCATACACCAGCTCTATCCTGTCGATCGTATCAAAATATGCAGTTCCCACAGTAGATGTATCCACCAGCTCCTGCATATGCTTCTGGGCGATCATATCAGCCTGTTCAAAAGTAAGTATACCGGCCTGTTGAGACATACATTCACCGATCTCATACCGGTCTCCGATAAAAACATTGCCCACACCTTCTGAGGACACATCAAATGCAATATATTCCTGCCATGCATTCGTATCATACGATTCATTTTCTATATGCAGACAGGCCATGTCACTAAAATAATTCTGTACACCGTCTATCACAGGAGCCATATACATCCTGTATCCGTCAAGACTTCTATTACCCTCCTCATCTGTTACAATACAGTTATTCACACAGACTATATCCATACTATCTGCCAGTCCCATTTCTTCAGCAAAATCATATACCATCCTCCTGCATTGCTCTTCATCACTGGCATTTTCCCCGTACAGATTCGTTTCCAGATAATTATCCTGACTGCAGATCTCTATCCCCCCAACAGATCGTGAATCGACAGGGGCAAGCACCAGCATATTCTGATTGCATCCCTTCATAAAAGAAACAATGGATCCTCTTGAGGAGGAAGCTGGTCCCTCCACAACTTTTGCTAACCAGACACCATCATTAACAACATTTTCATAATAAAGTATCCACT